>JANXUR010000069.1 GCA_025356095.1 Acidobacteriaceae bacterium
ATTCTGGTCTGCGAACAGCAAGGAACCGGAAGAGAGGCCGACTGTGGTCTGCAGAAGAATGCCAATATTTGCGCCGCCGATGACGAGGTCTGGTTTCCCATCGCCGTTAAAATCACCAGCAGACATTGCAGTGGGACCGGAATTGGTGGGAAAATCGATATGATTCTGGAATGTGCCGTCCCCGTTGCCTAGCAGGATCGATACAGTGCTCGCACTGTTGGAGTTACAACTGATATCGCTGCCACATGAGTTGGTGACTGCGGCGTCTATCACTCCGTCCGCGTTAAAATCTCCAATAACCACCGAGTGCGGTGCGACTCCGACATCATAATCCCGCTCCGCATCGAAGGTACCATCCCCACGCCCGAGCAGAACCACAATCACCTGTGTTCCAGGAGAACCGCTAGCGGCAATCAAGTCAAGCTTACCATCATCGTTGATATCCGCCGTCGTGACTGAGACTGAGCCAGAGGTAGTCTTGTTAGTGGGGGATTGGAAGGTGCCGTCGCCGTTACCTAGCATCAGTGAGATCGTGCTGGTGACGCCAGTGGTGCCACCAGCCGCAATGTCGAGTTTGCCATCCCCGTTGAAGTCTCCCAGTGTCAAATAGTCAGCCACCATCCCGGGGTATTCCAGTGCAGTCTGAAAAGTACCGTCACCGTTTCCAACCAGCACCCAGATAGCGGCGAAATTTGTGTCCCCAACAGCCAGATCAAGCCTCCCATCCCTGTTAAAGTCAGCGGCGACTACCGAAACAAGACTCGAGCTTTGGAAACCAACAATGGTGTCTATATGCGACTGAAATGTGCCGTCACCATTCCCTAGTAAAATAGATATAGCGGACTCGCCGCCATTCTTTCCAAACACTGTAGCGGCGACGTCAACTCTCCCGTCGCCATTGAGATCTGCCAGCGTGAGGGTCTGAACTGTTCCGCTGCCGATGCTGTAGGCGACTGGTGCCTTGAAGGTGCCATCGCCGTTACCAATCCGCACAGATACTACTCCGCTGCAATCACTTGTAATTAAGTCCGCTTTTCCATCTAGATTGAGGTCTGCGACCGCAGCGCCACATGATCCAGCAGACTGGAGCCCTGGCCCCCCAAAGCCTAAAGCGGAAGTGGCGTTGCTAATCTCGAACGGGAGTGCGTTAGATGTACCCCCACCAGGCGCGGGGTTAGTGACGTTTAGTTCGAACGTGCCTGGGTTGGTCAGGTTCCCTGCAGGTACCGTCGCAGTCAACTGAGCATCGCTGATCACTTTAGTCTGGATCGTATTACCGTTCCACTTGACTATAGAACCCGCTACAAAGCCCGTTCCTCGTATGCTCACATTGAGCATTGGGCTGCCTGGACTCTGCGCCGACGGCAGCACTGGTTCAGTGATAAAGGGCACTGAATTTCCTTGTGCGGCAATGGTTAGCGGCGCAATGAGGGCAAACACGGCAAGAATAGTGAAGCAAGAAATCTGTGGGACTACATTTCGCTCTTTCATAACTGCCACCTCAAAGGCTAAATTTATTGGCTAACGGTTAACGCTACACGTAGGGTCTTGTTACCTACAGTCGCACTGTCCATGACAATCCCGAGTACCTCGCCACTTTTCGACGAGCTGTCCCGGCAACGCCCGGCCGTTGCGGTCGACACTATTGCGAAGTGACCAACCGTAACCGTGGCCTGAGAATCGAAGACGCAGGGTGCGATACCACTCACTGCTATCACGGCATTTCCTGTTGTACCGACGGCTGGAGTTGAAACGACAATACCGACAATGCCAGGGGGCGTCGTAGCCGTTGATGGCACCATTGCGCATGTGCCCCCGGGGCAGCTTGACCCTACCCCTGTTAGGATGGCAGTCTCGTAGAGTGTTGTGCCGGTTGAGGTCTCATTCGGTACCACGATGTTTACGCTCCGGCCCGCAATACCCAATGGCGGCGTTCCCATGCCCAGGGTAACACCATATTCGTCGGTGATTGAGGACGTGTTGGTGCCATTGTCCGTAAGAAGCACGGAGGCGCTCGGATTGGTGCTACTCAGAGTTGGCTTATAGATATCTATATTGGAGCAGCCCGCACCGATATTGATACCGACGGCGACGGATGCGATCACCGGGAAGGCGATGCGGGTTCCTGAACACTTATTGCTGTTTGCGAGAGGGTTGGTTTCCAAGTCAATACCGAATCCCTGCACACCGGTGTTGATATTCTCTTCCTTTATCTGGACAATGGTGGCAGCGGCAATATCCACCAGCTTGATGTGCCCTGCCGGAAAATCTCGCAGCGCGATATCGTGAATACGGATGTTTCCATCGGCAGCCATAGCAGTCGGATTCCGCTCGAAATCAAGGCCTATCCCGATGCCCGTTGTCGAGATGTCGCTGCTGGTGAGTGTGCCGCCATCAATCTCGAAGTCACTGAAGTTTCCGGGCGCGCGGATGCCAAACTTGCAGCCATCCCCGCGAATCTTGTGGATGGTCGCAATCTGAACCTGGGCCAGACCGTTACCGCCGTCAACATGCAGGCACTCGCCCGAGGCAAAATTGATCATGGACACGCGGTCAAGATACGTTCCATCAACCTCGCCAAAAAGACTGATTGCACCAAAGGCGTTTCCCAATGCGTCCTCGATACCGAGGCCGTATATTGCGAACCCGGCAACGTTCGCGGAGGTGTCAGTCGGTGCATCGCCCACTTGCACTGCCCAAAGTCGCGAGCCAACGACAATCTCTGGCGTGGGCCTGGTCAGTGTGAATGAACCCCCGCCAATTCCTGCATTCCCGAGCCCGCCGCTACCCATGAGGACGACGTTGTTTGAAGGGGTGCTGCCAGCGCCAGATATGAGTGCTGTCTGGGACATATAGAAGCGTCCGGTGTGGGTTCCGCTGGTCGGAGATGGATAAGTAAAATGAATCGCGCAGCCAGTGGTAGTTGCGTTTGTTACTGCAGATCGAGTACACGCGTTCAATGCGCTAGCAAACGGCGCTGTGTTGTCGGTGCCCCAGACTACGACGTTGTTCGTGCCAGTAATCTGGACGGGTGTGGCATCGGTAAGGGTCACCTGAGTCGTAGTGTTGGACGTACCGCTCACTGTGGTTTGCCACGAGGTGGCGGCGGGTGGGAAAGGCCCGTTCGATACAATATTGTTCAACGTAACCGCGTGGGCGCTGCCAAATATGCACGCATTGGGATAAGTGGTTGCCAACGTCGCCGACTGGCAATAAGCCGCTCCGCTCATGGCGGTCGAAAGTGTCTGTTGAGTTTCTTGACCAGAAATCTGTGACGCATAAACGGAGAAGGACGTGATAAGGGCGTTGGATGGAGTTGATGAACTGACATTTAGGGTACCATCATTGACCCCGCTGCAGCTGATGGTCTGGGTAGCAAAGGCTGTGGCTTTCGATTCTCCCAAGAAATAAGAGGTTCCCGTAGTGTGTTCCGCGACCCAAGTTATTTGAACGAAGTACGCAGCGCCGTCCTTCAACTTGCCGTTCGCTGAGTCGCAGCCCGTTGTCAACGTCAGCACGGGGGTGTTCATGATGCCCGTGTTGCCAGCCGCGAGCGTGAACGCGATTGCTTTCCCGCCCTCCAGAGCGGCGGCGAATTTCGGCGCGCTCGCCGTCCCGATACTCAGAGTTGTCTTGTTGACTTGGGTTGCCGTGTTGTTGATTAGCGCGTCATCAACGCCGCCGTAGGCCGCGTTGGAAATGTCCACCCACGGGTTGGGGCCTTGGAAAGTTGTGCCAACGCCTTGCGCCATGGCGCTATGGCCTAGCGCAGCCCAGCAAATGGCGATCAGAATGCAGGGGGGGGGTAAAATCGAGCGAACGAAACGGACGGGCATGGGTTCCTCCAACGGGGATATGGTGGATGCCAAGGGGCCCGGGCGTCACGGCCAAAAGCCAGCCAGACGCTTCCTCTCGCGCAACGGCGAATCGCGCTCAAATTGATTACATCACCAAAGTAACCACCGGTCAATGGCACACTCGTGCCAGACAGTCCCACATGACCGGCTCGTACGACTCGCACGTACACGGGCGCATCGGCGTCCACAACATTACAGGGCGCGGCTGCGCAGTTGACAAAAACCCGCGCCGGAGCGCGGGCTTTGTAAGTGCGAACTATATGCAGGCCTTGCGCCTAGGACGCTACCGCTTCTTTCGCCACTGCCATCTTGAAGTACTCCAGCGAAAGCTTGAGGCCGGTTTCAAGGTCTATCTTCGGCTCCCAGCCCAGCCGGGTGCGGGCCTTGGTGATGTCCGGACGGCGCTGTTTGGGGTCATCCTGCGGCAGCGCCTCGTAGATGATCCTGCTGGTGGAGCCGGTCACCTCGATAATCTTCTGCGCGGCTTCCAGAATGGTGAACTCGCCGGGGTTGCCGATGTTCACCGGCAACTCTTCCGCCGAGCGCGAGAGCCGCACAATGCCATCTACCTCGTCGGTACAGTAGCAAAAGCTGCGCGTCTGGCTGCCATCGCCGTAGACGGTGATGTCCTGATTGCGAATGGCCTGCTTCATAAAGTTGGGGATGACGCGGCCGTCATTCAACTGCATGCGCGGGCCATAGGTGTTGAAGATGCGCACCAGCTTGGTATCAAGCTGATGATAGCGGCGGTATGAAACCGTCGCAGCTTCGGCAAAGCGCTTCGATTCGTCATACACCGAGCGTGGGCCGATGGGGTTAACGTTGCCCCAGTAAGTTTCCACCTGCGGATGCACTTCGGGGTCGCCGTAACATTCCGAAGTGGAAGCCTGCAGAAATCCTGCGCCATATTTTTTGGCGACATCGAGCGAGTTGAAGATGCCGTAGGAGCCGACCTTAAGGGTCTCCACGCCGTGCGCGTGGTAGTCCACCGGGCTGGCGGGCGACGCGAGGTTGAAGACGTATTGCACGGGGCCCGGGTCAAAAGCGTCGCAGATATCGAGTTCCATGAACTCAAAACGCGGTTCATTCGCCAGATGCTCAATGTTGGCGAGTCTGCCAGTAATTAGGTTGTCAACGGCGACTACCGAGTGGCCTTCGCCGAGCAGGTAGTCAATCAGGTGGGAGCCGAGAAAGCCGGCTCCGCCTGTCACCATGATGCGTTGTTTTTGCGTGGTCGTCAGGGTCATGAAGGCCTATGCCCCCGCGTTCCGGGCGTGTTCTGCCTCAATGCTGGGGTCATCTGGAGCAATCGTCTCGCGGCCCACGCTGTGATAGGTAAAGCCCGCCGACTTCATCACCTGACGCTTGTACAGGTTTCGGCCATCCACCACAATCGGATACCGCACCACGCTATACAGCTTCTTCAGATCGAGGTTGGCGAAGTCCGCCCACTCGGTCAGAATCAGCACAGCGTCGGCATCCTTACATGCGTCGTAGGGATCGCTGGCGTACTCGACGCTACTGGGCAGCTCTTCTTTCGCACGGTCCATTGCCGCCGGGTCATACGCGCGAATGTTGCAGCCTTCGCGCAGCAGGGCTTGCACCGTCATAATCGCGGGTGAGTCGCGAATATCGTCGGTACCGCCTTTGAACGCCAGTCCCAATACCGCCAGCCGCTTGCCCCGCAAAGTCCACAACGCCGAGCGCACCTTGCGCAAAAAGCGCTGGCGCTGCTCTTCGTTAATCTTCATCACTTCATCCAGCAGATTAAAGTCGTAGCCGCAATCGCGGGCAACGGAGCGAAACGCCAGCACATCTTTGGGGAAGCAAGAGCCGCCATAACCGACGCCGGGGGCCAGAAAACGTGGCCCAATGCGGATATCGCTGCCCACGCCTGCCACCACCTGCTCAATGTTGGCGCCAACCTCTTCACACATGCAGGCTACCGCGTTGATGTACGAAATCTTCATCGCCAAAAACGCGTTCGACGCGTGCTTGATCATCTCCGCGCTCTTGGCGCTGGTTTCGATGAGCGGCGGCGGAATCGGCGGTGCGTTCTTCGGTGCCGGAATAATATCTTTCTGCTTGTAGTAGCTGCCGTCGGTGAGCGGCTTGTAAACATTGCGCATCACTTCCATCGCCTTGTCGGTATTCGCGCCCACTACGATGCGGTCGGGATAAAGGAAATCTGTGACCGCCGTGCCTTCGCGCAAAAACTCCGGGTTCGAGCAGACATCGAATAAATCTGGCGCGATCCGATTCAGCAACATCACCTTGCGAATCCATTCATTCGTGTAAACCGGCACCGTGCTCTTTTCCACCACAACCTTATACCCGTTGATGGCTCCCGCTACGCCCTGCGCCACCGATTCCACATAGCTGAGGTCGGCGTCGCCCTGCTTGGTAGGAGGCGTGCCGACCGCGACAAAAATCGCTTCGCTGGCCTGCACCGCCGCGCCCAAGTCGCCGGTGTACTTAATCCGTTTGCCACGATGCTTGGCCAGCAACTTAGGCAGAAACTCTTCGTGAATGGGCACTCCGCCCGATTCCAGCACCGCCAGCTTCTTCGGGTCGTTATCAACCAAGTAAACGTCATGACCCAACTCGGCAAAACAGGCACCTGCCACCAAACCTACGTATCCAGAACCAACCACTGCAATGTTCATGAGTATGACTCCGCTGGACCCCGCTCACGGGGCGATGGAATTTTCGCGACTAAACCTGTATGAGGACGCGGGAGAGCGTACCCCGGTAAAATTGCCGCAAATATTGCCCCTCGCATGGCCTAAGCATGGCCACGCAGGCCTTTCCTTTACTTTACCAGCATCGGCAACTCCGCCGCAGGCTGTTAGGAACTATTCACAATCGCTCGCTACCAACCGTCCTATTTTGAGCAGAGCTTTGGGTGCGCTCCGATGCAGTGGGGGAGGGAGCCTGTCTGCAATCCGCACTTGACAGCACTCTCATTTATGATGCCAGCATGGCGTTGCAACTGGTTACCGGAATCGCAGGATTCATCGGCTCGGCGCTGGCACGAGCGCTTCTGGCCGAGGGCCACCAAGTGCGTGGCATAGACAATCTTGCCACCGGGAGTATGAGTAATCTCTCGGAAATCATTGACCAGATTGACTTTAGGCAAGCCGACCTGCTCGACCCGGCTGCCATGGCTTCGGCCTGCGTTGGTGTGGATTGCGTCTTCCACGAGGCTGCCCTGCCCTCGGTGCCGCGCTCGGTGATTGACCCCGTCGCCAGCAATCAGGCCAATGTGGATGGTACGCTTAACTTACTGATAGCCGCGCGCGACGCGAAGGTGCGTCGGGTGGTCTATGCTGCGTCGTCCTCGGCCTACGGCGACACCCCTACCCTGCCCAAGCACGAGGGCATGACGCCCAATCCGATCTCGCCTTACGCCGTGGCCAAGCTGACTGGGGAGCTTTACATGCGGTCGTTTTATCGGGTTTATGGACTGGAAACCGTCTGCCTGCGCTACTTCAACGTCTTCGGTCCGCGGCAGGCTCCGAATTCGCCGTATTCAGGAGTCCTCGCCAAGTTCATCACCAATATGTTGAAGGGTGAGACCCCAACCATCTACGGCGATGGGGAGCAAAGCCGCGACTTTACTTACATTGACAATGTGGTGCGGGGCAACCTGTTGGCCAGCGGACCGCTTGCAGCAGGTGCTCCGGCGGAAAAGGTGGCGGGCGAGGTCTTCAACTGCGCCTGCGGCGAGCGCATCACACTGAACCAAACCGCGGAGATGCTGCGCGGCATCACCGGCTACACCGGCCCGGTGGAATACGCCCAGGACCGCAGCGGCGACATCAAACACTCTTTGGCCGACATCACCCGCGCCGAATCCGCCTTCGGCTACCGCCCGGTGGTGAACTTTGAGGAAGGCCTGCGGCGCACGGTGGAGTGGTACCGGGAACAGATTGCAGCCGGTAGGGCGTAGGGCGTAGAACTTGGGGCAAGAAGCCCGGCAAGGCTAAATCGGGGAAAGTCCTAAGAAGAAGAGCAAGTCCTAAGGGATTCTTGGGAGCAGCGTGACTCGACTCAAGGAATTAGGGGGATGCGCTTACGGTGCCGCAACAGCGGGTTTGCGGCTGTTTACTTGGACGACTGGTACTTGGACGACTCGTAGTTGGACGACTAGCGAACTAGGGCTCGTTCGCTGCTGAGCGCAGCCATGCGCTTCTCTTCGCTAGCCTTGCTAGCCTGGCTAGGTTGGCCAGCTTGCGGGCCATCGTCGGCCACTTCGCGGCTATCGGCTTGCGCGATGCCAATCAGCTCGCCCAGTTCGTAGCTGTAAGGACCGTATCCGGTGAAGGTGTGCTCATCAAACAAGCGTTTGATGCCGCAGGCGGTACAGACCTGATAAGAAAGCTTGCCAGCGCGCACCGGCCAGCTCATGTTCTTGTGCCAGCATCCGCGGACGGCCACGGCAGCCACACCGGTCACCCCGGCGGCTAGAATGCCCAAAGGCCACAGCCACACTGACTTTCTCGACTTTTTCACGTCTGCCATCGTCACTGCTCGCGGATGCTAGCGGATGCTCACGCGCAACCCCATTCCTTCGAGCATAGGATGAAACCCGGCTTAAGGCAAATATCTTCTGTTAATTCTTGAAGTCAGAACCAATCTGGGTAATCTCAGGCGGCTTTGGCCGTAGCGGCGTTTTGGGGGAGAACCCGGCTGGCCTCCCCAAAAGTGCCTGTAAACCATTGCGTCTAAGGTATATACTCGCCCCGTGGACGCGATAGACTGGTAAGAGTCTCACGATGCTGTCACTGACCCAAACCGAGCAGGAAGCGCGCACGCTGGCCCCCGAAGCACGGGTGCATTGGATTGCCGAGCGCATTCTGGCGCTTACCGGAGCCTCTGGCTCGGCCGTTGCCCTGCGCGATGCCGCAGGCGTTTTCGTGTGCCGCGCCCGTGCCGGGGAAGCCGCGCCGCGCATCGGTGCGCCGCTCAACATCGAAGCGGGCATCTCCGGAGCCTGCATTCGCCATGCGGAAGTGATCCGCTGCGAAGACGCTTGGAAGGACGACCGCGTGGATGAGCAGGTCGCCCGGAAAATCCAAGTGCGCTCAGTGCTAGCGGTGCCGATTTTTGAAGCGGGAGGACATAGCAGCGCCGGGCACAGTGGACATTGCCAGCCCGTTGGTTTAGTACAAGCACTTTCCGCGCGACCTTATGCATTTTCTGTTTCCGATCTGGAACGTCTGCGCAAGCTGGCACTGCTGCTGACAGAAGCGGAACCACCAGCGGGTATCGAGAACAGCGGGCCGACTGCAACTGCAGTCGCACAGTTTGAAGAGCAGGTTGCCGAAGCGCTGCCGGTTGCACTAACGGGCGACGTTGTGGAAGTAGAAACTACGCCTGTACGTCTGGCGACGGTCACTCCGATTTTTGCGACTTCGCAGGCAAGCGAACCGGAGTTACAGCATGAGAATGAACCAAGCGCGGCTCATGCTGTGACAACCGAACCGGCCGAGCCCCATCAAGCCACAACCCACGTCGCGCAGGTGATTGAGTTCCCTGCCCCCGTGGTAGTTGAACGCGCATTGGTTGAACCCGTGGTGGTTGAACCCGTGGTAGTTGAACCCGTGGTGGTTGAACCCGCCGCGGCATCGGCTCAGTTTGGTGAAGAGGAACTGCCGACGACGATTGCGCTCGTTCCTGACGCTCGTCAGGGGTTGGCTCCGCTTGCGCTGGAGCCTACTCTTCCGGGAGATAGCCCGCTACTTTTTCAAGCGTACGGCGAACCCACTCGCCCGCGTCGCGGAAAATGGCTCTTGCTTGTCGCCGCCTTGGTATTGCTGGCCGGAGCAGCTTATTGGTGGACTCAACACAGTTCGCAGGCTTCGCAGCTTTTCCAGAGCCTCGTGACGCGTGGGCCTTTGACCAGCGGCGTTGCCGTGCAAGCTACACCTGCGCTTGCCGCTCCATCGGCCCGGGTTGCGTCGTCACCGCTTCCGTCGTCACCGCTAGGCACTACCCCGACAATAGAAGCAACCAACGGCGCCGTAGCTACCCAAACACCCGCAAGCACCGCCATCCCTGCATCCTTACCTGCGACGGTGCCTGCAGCACCTGCCGGGCCAGCGTTGCCCTTGCATGTGCCGAGCGCCGGGCCACGCAGCATGAGTGGCATTCACGTTTCCGTCGAGGCTGGGCGCACCGTCGTCCTGCTCGATTTGAACGATCAGGTGCAATACGAAGAACATCGCCTCACCAATCCCGACCGCATCTACTTTGACTTGCAGGAAACGACGGTGGGCGCCCGGGTCTCGGCGAAAATGGCGGGCGACGGCTTGCGCATTCTGCGAGTACGTACCGCCAGTTCGCAGCCCGGCGTAACACGCGTGGTGCTCGACACCAAAGGCATTGTGGACTATCGGGTGCGCATGAACACAGAGCCTTACGGCTTGCGGATAGAAGTTGGCACTGCACCTCGGGATCTGCCGAATGCCGTCGCCGCCGCTCCCCATCCGGGTTCCACTGCGGTGGCGGCGGTACCTCACCCGCTGCGCAAAATACCCGGCATCGCCGCAGCCAAGCTCAAGATTGTGCTTGACCCCGGGCACGGTGGCTGGGACATGGGCACCATTGGCAATCGCGGACTGATGGAAAAAGATTTGGCGCTCGATGTCGCCCAACGGTTGAGCCTACTATTGCTGAAAAGCTCTGACTACGACGTGACGCTTACCCGGCTGGACGATACTTACATTCCGTTGGAGCAGCGCGCTTCCGCCGCCAACACCGCGGGTGCGGACTTATTTATTTCGATTCACGGGAACTACAGTTCGCGCAGCCATTCGCGCGGGGTGGAGACTTACTACCCTATCGCCAGCAGCACCGATGCCGCCACGAGTGTGCGCACGGAGGATTCGCGCAAGCTGGCGGAAATGCTGCAAACCTTTCTGCATCATCAAGAGGCGGCCAGCAATCCCGGCCTGCCTGACCGCGGAGTGAAGGGCGCGAACTTCGCAGTGCTGCGTTCCACGGCGATGCCCGCAGCGCTGGCTGAAGTTTCTTTTGTCAGCAGCCCCAATGACGAGATACAACTTATCCAATCGAGCTACCGCCAGCAACTCGCCGAGGCTCTGTATAAGGGCATCGCCAGTTACGTGAGCCAGCGCAACCAGAAGCTCACCGCGAGCGCGAGTTCGCGCGCATCGGGACAGTAACTTACTTCCACTTACTTCGCGTCCCCGTACTTCTCCAGCCACTTCAACTCTTCGCGCACCTTGATCCTGCCGTGCCACGGATTCTTGCGTAGCCCGTGCCCTTCTCCGGGAAAGATCAGCAGCGAACTGGGAATGCCCAGTGAGTTCAGCGCGCGGTCGAGTAAATAGTCTTCCAGCACGGCCACGCGAATATCATCGCTGCCAGCGACCATGTGAGTCGGGGTGCGCACCCTATCTATATAGTTGAGCGCAGCCTCTTCCGCATATACCTTCTGCTGCTCCCACGGACGCCCGCCGAACAAGCCTGCATCATCGAAACTGGTGTCATCATTGCCCCAGTTGGCAGCATGTTCCACCGCACCAGCGCCCGTCATCGCGGCCTTGAAGCGCGTCGTTTGCGTAATCAGCCAATTGGTCATATAACCGCCGTAACTGTAACCGGCAATCGCCAATTGGTGCGGATCAGCAATACCCTGCTTTACTAACTCATCTACGCCAGCCAGAATATCCTTGCCGGGAGTGGAAACGATATGCGGTGCAATATCCAGCGCGAAGTTGTCGCCATAGCCAATGGAGCCACGGTAGTTTGGCTGGAAGACGAGCCAACCTTCGTTCGCCGCCAGCGTCGTCCACTGGTACCAATCCATTTCAAAGTGATCGCCGTCAGAATCCTGTGGACCGCCATGGATCAAAGTCAGCATCTTCAGCCCCTTGGCGTGCAACTGTCCCGGCGGATAGATCAGCATACCCTCCACCGGTGTTCCGTCGGCTGCTGTCCAGCGAAACGGCTCGCCCTGTGGCAACTCACGCTCGGCGAACAGTTTATTAAAAGTAGTAATAGGATGCGCGGAAGCAAGCTTTTCAACCGACTCGGCAAGGTACACTTCCGTCGGCTTCTGTAGCGTGGAAAAAGTGAATGCCAGCTTGCCTTCCGCCGACGCGGTTACCGCAGAATAAGTACCTGCCCAACCCGACAGCTTCACTGTGTCGGCAGTCGGCGATGCCACGCGATAATACTGTACTTGGGTACCCAGCCGCCCAGCGAACACTAAGCCGTCGCGCAGCGGCGTATACTCGCCAAGTTGTACCGCACCCTCAAACTTGGCTGCCCAGCGCTCGACCTTGCGTGACTCCACTTCCACCCAGTACAACCTCGGCTGCGGATTCCAACGTGAGCCCTCAATCGAACCTATATCGGTTCCAAAAAATAGATGGCGACTATCGGCGGCCCACTTGAGTCCTGCTTCCTGGGCGTTGTTTTCAGTAAGCTTGCGCGGAGTGAGCACAGCGTCCGACGCAGTCAAGTCCACTCCATACACCTCATGCTGCGTAACTTTTTCCTGACGCCGTGAAATGGAAGAGGAAATAAATCCTAACCGCTTGCCGTCTGGAGCGCACACCAACTCGCCTATAGCCAGATCGAAGCTAAGGACTAACTTCGCATCTGGAGTGCCAGCCACTTCCGCAGGCGGCTGCGTCAGTGTGCCGTTGGCATAGTGCCTTGGCAAAGCGGTTGCCAAGTTGAGCTGGAATATCTGGTCGCCGCGCTCGGCATCTCGATACTGCACCACATCCTTCCACTGCTTCTTGTACTCTTCGGTCTTCGACTTGGTCCACGGCTGGCGGGTGGCGAAGTACACAGACCTGCCATCGGGTGCCCACGCGAACGCATGCACATCCTCATCGCCCTCGGTGATAGGAAAAGCCTCACCGCCATCGGCTGCGATCAGGTAGAGCTGCGATGCCTTCTCCGCCGTCTCGGCATCATCGCCGCGCTCCCGCGCGCCGGTTTTTCCACCCGGTGCCTTGCGGTCAGAAACAAAGGCAATCCACTTGCTATCCGGCGACCACTGCGGGTCGCCATCATGACCCGATTGCGTCAACTGCACCAAAGACCCGCCATTGGCGTCGCGATACAGCCAAAGATCACGTCGAAAATACTCCTGCTGCCAGTCGGCACGGTCAGTACTCATCACCACCGAGTGACCGTCAGGCGCGATGCGCACCGAACCCACGCCGACGGCGTTAAAAAACTCGTCGAAGCTAACCTTGGGCTTGGACTGGGCGCTGAGTGCAGGGGCGACAGTAAGCAGGACGCCGGCAATAGCAGCCTTGAGCGCAAAAGAAGAACGGACGGATTTCATCAGCGGGCTCCGGTACAGATGTTTGAGAATGGCGATGGAAGATGCCTCCGCAGTCTATACCGGGAAGCGCAATCCGCCAACTTGCCGCTGGGGGGCGAAGCGCTAGCCTCACAGCTATGTGAGTGCCTGACGCTGCGCCCACTCAAATCAAACCCGGCAAGTCAGTACGCCTTTACGACCCCCATCCTTCAGCTTGCAATCATCTTACTCAGCACTTCTTTCACAATCTTCGCGGCCACCATCGCCGTCATGCCACTCGCATCGCGTGCGGGGTTAAACTCCACCACATCGGCACCGACGATGTTGCCCTTGATGGCTTGAATCAAGCGCAGCGCCTCGCGCGTGGTTAGCCCGCCCGGCTCCCAGTGTGAAACGCCCGGAGCCATGCCCGGCTCAATCACGTCCATATCGAAGCTGATGTACACCGGGCCGGTAAACGCGAGTTGCTCCGCCATCTGACCCGGCGTGGGCAGGTTCCGCATCTCGAACACTTCCACGCCGAACTTGTCGGCCTGCTGGCGCTGATGGCCGTTCATGGTGCGAATGCCGATTTGCACCAGCCGCGACGCCAGTTTCTGTTCACCTTGGCGCTCCATGATGCGCGCGAACGGGCACGCATGAGACAGCCGGTTGCCTAGCAACTCGTCGTACAGGTCAGAATGTGCGTCGAAGTGCACGATAGTGAGGCCGCTCGCCCCGCCCAACTTGCGCGCGCCAAACGCGCCCAGCACTGGATACGTAATCGAGTGGTCACCGCCGAGAATCACAGGTCGCTTGCCAGCATCGAGCAGAGCGCCTACCGCCGCTTCAATCGCCGCAAAGTCTTCCACGGAACCAGTTTCGTTCCGCAGTTCAAGATCACCAGCATCGCCCCACGCACCGGCTGCGCTCAGGTCAACAAAATCTTCCGTCCAACTGTTGGCAGAGTCGCTCGCCATCGCCTGACGTATCAGCGGCGGCGCCGCAGCAGGCCCGGTAAGAAACGAAGAGTTGGCATCCAGCGGAACCCCGAGCAGCGTAGGCGTACCGAGCCTGGCGCTCCCCGCAGCATTAGAAGAAGAGTCTACTGTCATGGGTCTATCGTATGCCTGCACCGCTAGACTATGCACTAGGTTCTGCGCCCAACAAGCCGGTCATCCCGACCGAAGAATCGTCAAGGAATCGCGCGGCGATTTGCAGCGGAGAAATCCTATGGTTTCGGGACGGTAACTAAACCCTCAACGCTTCTTGCACCGGAAGCAGCCCTGTGTGTGATCATCCACCAAGCCGGTGGCCTGCATAAATGCGTAACAGATTGTTGAGCCAACGAACTTAAAGCCGCGCTTCAGCATATCCTTGCTCATCGCGTCCGACTCGGCGGTTGTAGCAAGCAGTTGCTTCATCGCCTGCGGGCGGTTCACCTTCGGCTTACCGCCAACAAAGCGCCAGATGTATTTGTCGAAGCTGCCAAACTCTTTTTGCACGGCGAGAAAGGCTTTGGCATTCGTCACCGCCGAGGCAATCTTCAGCCGGTTGCGCACAATCTCGGGATTCAGCATCAGCGCCGCCAGCTTGGCATCATCAAAGCGCGCTACCTTCTTCGCGTCGAACCCTGCAAACGCCCTGCGATAGCCTTCGCGCTTAGACAAAATCGTAGACCACGAAAGCCCGGCCTGCGCCCCTTCAAGAATCAGGAACTCGAAGAATATGTTGTCGTCATGCACAGCCCGGCCCCACTCGGCGTCGTGATACGCAATGTCGAGCGGCTTCTGCGCCCAGTGGCAGCGGGGTTTGGGGGCTTTCGTCATTTCTTGGTCTCACTCAGGCGATCCAGCGTATCCACCTCGTCCTTCGAACCCAGATATTCCCAGCGCTGCAACGCAATCGGCACATTGCCATTCACCCACACAAAATCGTGAAAAGCCTTCTGGTCGAACTTCGCTGCCATTTGGCGTTGGCTGTCTGCCAACATCTTGATGACTTGCCGTTTGCCGATCTGGTAGCTGATAGCCTGCCCCGGCGTGGCCGAAAACAGCGCCGCCTCGCGTCCTGCCGTTTGCGCGTCCATCGGCACATAGGTGGTAAGGTACTCCGCCGCCTGTGCTACGGTGAATTCGCCAAGCGCGAGCTTTACGTCCACTTCCACCCGCAGCGCCCGCAGCCGCGCGAACGCATAGATAATCTCGCGGGTGCGCGGACTATCGTCGAACAGGCCGTTGTTCAGCATCATCTCTTCCGCATAAAAGCCGATGCCTTCATTCGCGCTGGAATCATAGTAGTGCCGCCGGATGGGGTCAGGATTCGCCCACGCCAGAGCAAGCTGAAAGTAGTGTCCGGGCACACCTTCATGCACAATCAGCGGACGCGGATCCTGCGCCATAGTACGGCCGAAGAAGCCAGCATTCGGCGAAGGCGGTGTCACCCAGCGGGTGCAGTCTTCACCAAGCCGCGTCGCCGAGGTGAAGTCGTCAAGCTCACCTACGCCATCGAATACGTCGAGATAATCTGGCTGTAACGCAAATTTGTAGTGGTGTACCCATCCCGGAACACTCATCACCCCACGCGCTTCTAAGAAGTTGCGAATCGCAGCTTCGTCGGCCACCTGATGCTGCAGTTGCGTTGCCGTATCGGGGAAAAACGGCAGTTGCGCCACCCCCGCGTTGCGATGCTCTTCATACACCGTGAAGGCGACCGAGCGTTCCCACTCCTGACGCGCCATGGCCAGCAACTGTTCGGGTGAGTAGGGCAGCAAAGCCACGTAGTGGAGAAAATAAAGGTAGCCCTCGCGGCCCACGGCGGTTGCTTGCGACATCTTGGGCATCTCTCGCGTCAGCCATGCCGAATAAGCAGCCAAGGCCTCGCCCGCCTTCTCAGCAGCCGCATCAAACTGCACCAATTGTTCGGCGCTCAATGTCTTGGCCAGCTCTGGCCTCAATGCTGCCATTGACTGCGCCAGCCTCGGCTTGATCTCGGTGAGCGTGCCCATAGCCAGCCGCGCAAACGGCTGCGCGGGCTGCGTCAGATTCTTCTTGCCATCTTCCAGCGTCTGCGGAATCGCCTGCATGCGCCGCAGCACTTCTTCCGCGCGCACCTTGGTAAACGGGGGAGGAGGCAAAATCGGCTCCATCAATCCACCCAGCGTCTGATCCACATAAAAGCCGGGATGCCGTTGCCACATGCGGGTGATGTTCAGCTCCCAATGCACGCGCGCGATCGCCGAGCCAATCAGCCGATAGTCCACCTGATCGTGCACCGGCCAAGTTGCGGTCGCCGGGCGCAGCTTCTCCCATCGGCTTTGGAACTCCAGCGCTTGTGAGCGATACCGAGCCACGGCGGCGGGCGACCAGTCGCCATGCCAACCCTCGGGCCGCTCAAGGCGCGGAATGTCATCGCCGCCAAAGGGCATTTCCGCCGAGCGCCAAGCCCAAAATTCCCCGGCAAGGGCGTCGAACTGTGCCACAGACTTGTTACTTGGGCTGTTGGTGGTAGCGGCCGGAGCGGCAGATACTTTGGTCGCAAGCGGGAGGGCAATCAGGGCAATCAGGACAATCACGAGCGCAAAGCGGGGCAAAAGTGTCTTTAACATAAGAACACTCTTATATACCGAGCCAGTCAAATGCGAAAGCCCGCAGCCCATCGAATTGCGCCGCCAAGCAGAACGGCTCCCTTGGCGGGAGCCGCATGGCCTGCATAACGCGGGATCGCTAGAGCTAGTTTGGGCGCCGGATGCAGCCTAGAAAGTACGCTCCGGCCACAAATCCAGCGGAAAATCCTAAAACAAAGAGCGAAGCTTCCCCCGCCACGGCAATTGAGGGTTGAAGCCATAGCACAGCGGTGACCCAAGCAAGCATTCAATACCTCCGGACAGCCAGCAAAGCCAGACGGTATTCCGCCTTGGCGCAATCAATCGGCAGCATTCTGCCTTTGTCAGTTTGCAGAGATCCGGTGCCCGCATCGGGAGACGGGACAGCGAACCTCCACCTTACTGCCAAGCACCTCCATGTACCGGTACCCGGCGCCCTGGTTGCAGGTCTGGTAAATCCATTGCAAGCGGCCCTTCGCTGTTATGGGGCACACCTGCCGCCCTACCCCAGCCACTTCAGGGTCCTTTTGTTTGCAATGGGAAGAACCAGCAAATTGTACCGAACTTGTGTATAGAAAACACACTCAAGTCACAATTCCTGTTAAAAACTGGTGAATCTCCATACCTTACTGCAAGAGACGTGCCGCCGCTGGTAATGGCGGTGACAATTCATAAATATTTTGTTGCTACCGTGCCGAATTGGGAAGGGTCACAGAGAAAGCATCCGCACCGACTCCACCTCAGACGACAGAAGACTGTAGGACCGCAGCGATTCGCTCGGCCGCCCGACCATCCCACAAAGGTATGGCTTGCGCCGCCCGCCATCGGCCCGCCAGCACTTCTGCCACAGACTCTCGCAGTGCTTGCAAGTTTCGACCCACCAGCCGGTTCGTTCCCAAGTTCACGGTAATTGGCCGCTCGGTGTTTTCGCGCACTGTAAGGCATGGCACGCCCAAGTAAGTCGTTTCTTCCTGCACGCCACCGGAATCACTCATCACCAGCACGGCATCGCGTTGCAGCGCCAGAAATTGCAGATAGGGTTGCGGCTCCAGCAGAATCAAGCGCGCGCTGGTGGCGGCGTCTATTCCCATCGCCTGCAACCGTTGCAACGTGCGCGGATGCGCCGGGAACACCACCGGCAGGTGTTCTGCCACGTCCCCCAGCGCACCAAGCAGGCTCTTGAGCCAGGCCGGGTCATCCACATTGGAAGGCCGATGCAAAGTGACCAGCGCATAACGCGCTGGTAAACCTTGGGGCGGCACAGCCAAAGGTAGCAGCCGCACCAGCGTATCTATCATCACGTTGCCCACACAAAATATCTTTTCCGGGGCGATGCCTTCACGGCGTAGATTTTCGTCCCCGTCGGGTGATGGCGTAAAGAGCCAGTCGGAAAGCTGGTCGGTTACCAAGCGATTCACTTCTTCGGGCATCGAGCGGTCGCGGGAGCGCAAACCAGCTTCCACGTGTGCCACCTTGATACCTAATTTGGAACAGACTAGGGCCGCCGCCACCGTAGAATTTACGTCCCCATATACAACCACGACATCCGGCTGGCGTTCGAGCACAATTTTCTCAAAACGTGCCAGTATTTCGGCAGTCTGACTGGCATGGCTGCCAGAACCGACCCCTAGATTCACATCCGGCTGCGGCATCCCCAATTGCTTGAAGAATACCTCGGACATACTGGCATCATAGTGCTGCCCAGTGTGTACCAAGGTCTGCCGAAGGCCGCACGCCGCCAGCGCACGCAATACCGGTGCCGCCTTCATAAAGTTGGGTCGTGCGCCGACTACGTGGAGTATGTGCATAGGGCGATTCGGGGGCTGCTTTGTCGGTCAGATGGTGCAGATAGTTTACTTGGATTTAACCCCTAGGGGCCGCAGCCAGAGGAGGGGTGGCGCGGCGCTACCCTACACGTGCGCTCACGGTCTCGGATTCGGGCAGCAAGTCCGCCGCCATGGCGCGCTGGGCTGCCACGTTCAGCGCCCGCTCCACTGCGCTGGAAAGCACCATGGGAAACTCCCGCACCAGCAGATTCACGTCCACCATGACAGGCCGGCCGGAGTACGCCCGATACACCAGCAAAGTTCCAGCGCGATGCCCCAACGAGGTGGAGAGTTCCAAATGAATCTCCCACGCAGGGTCCTGCCGTTGGCCGTGTTGCCGGGGCTGGCGCCAATCAAAGTGCAGCGCGTCAGGAATCTGATCTGCGTCCCGGCAAACCGGCGGATAGTCGCGCGAATTCGGGTTGCGGAAGACGACGAACTGGAATCCGCCAAAATCGTTGGTATCAAACCCGGCTTGCAGGATGCGGCAAATCTGGGCATAGTCTTCTGCCACCCCCAGTTCCGCCACCGCACGGCGCAAAGCAAGATTGTTGATGACTACCTGCCGCTGCTCAATCGTGCGCATGGCCAACCGCTGCAGCTCACCAAACTCCAGATAGCCCAAATGCTGGACGCCCAGCCATACCCCGATCCCGATTACCGTCAGCACCAAGCCCACAGTGCGTCCGGAAGGCCACAGCAAAAATAGACTCAGCAGGCCAAAGACGGCTGAAACCGCGTACAGCACCACCACCACTTGCCGGTGGGAGTAGCCAAGTTCCAGTAGCTTGTGGTGGATGTGCTCGCGATCGGCCGTAAATACCGGGCGCCCGCTCAAAAAGCGCCGCAACACCGAGAGCGCCGTTTCTAGAATCGGCAGGCCAAACGACACCACCGGAATCGCCACGGCAACCACGGTCGAAGCCTTTTGCGCACCTTGCAGCGCCAGCGCCGACAACATAAAGCCGATAAATAGAGATCCAGAATCGCCCAGAAAAATCGTGGCCGGGTTGAAGTTGAAACGCAGAAAGCCGAGAATCGCGCCCGCCAATGCAATACTCAGCAGTGCCACTAGCGTCGCACCACTCACCAGCGACACCACAAACACGATCATGGTGGAAAACAGCGCTGAACCCGCAGCCAAACCGTCGAGGCCATCAATTAGGTTGAAAGCATTGGTGATGCCGATGACCCACAAAATCGTCAGCGGCAAACCCGCCAACATGCTCAGCGGATGATGAGTGCCGAATAGCACTGGTAGGTCTAGAATCCGCAAGCCGCCGAAAAACAACATTGCGCCAGCGATGCCTTGCACGGCAAACTTGGTGGCTGCTGAAGCAGTGCGGATGTCGTCGTAAACCCCCACCAGAAATACCAAGGTTCCCGCCGCCAGAATGGTCAGCAGTTGCCGCATCCCAAAATTCAAGCCATAAGCCGCCATTAAGGCGGGATAGCGGCTCGCGGTAAAGATGGCTATCAGCGAACATCCCACAAAAGCCAGGTAGATTGCCACCCCACCCAACCGGGGAATGGGGACACTGTGCACGTGCCGCCGCTCGGTGGGCCAGGCAACAATGCCCCTGGCCGTGGCCCAACTCCGGACTTCTCGGGTCAGAGCAAACGACACCACCAGACTGCCTACGAAGAGTCCGAGAATCAACAGAGCCAGCACAAAAACCTCAAAACAGATGCAATCCGTATCGTGAACTACCAGCAACCAAGCACCAGAATGGCACCGCAACAGGCCCAAGGGAGGGAGGGCAGCAGCCGCTCTAGACCTAAGGTAACGTTACCATTGGACTCAAGTTTTGGGAATGGCCCACCCGTGACCAACCCGCTAAACTGCCTTGGCACACGCCTCGCCACTCAAAGCCTCAAACCGGTAGCCCCGGCGGATTACTTACTCACGACCGTTTGGGTTCGGGCTGGCTGCCGGCATCGGCTGGAGCGCTTGCAGAGCCGTGGTAAACTACGCATAGGGCGACAGATAGGCGTAACTTCCGCCAGCGGTCGCGACCGCCGGAGCCGCATTTTGATTCGTTTCTATTCACTTTTTTTGACCACGCTGCTGGCGCTGAGCGGGCTTTTAGCGGCGCAAGTGCCCACACCCGCGCCTGTGCCGCAAGCTGGAGTCCCTGCCGGATCTGTACCTGCTGCTGCCGCCCCAATCACATCCAAACCCGTGGCTGGCACCACAACCTTGGGTATTGGCGATCTGGTGGAGTTTTCTGTATTTGGCGTTCCCGACCTTACCTCCAAATCTCGTGTGAATGACGATGGCGAGCTCACCATACCGCTGGCAGGCTTGGTAAAGGTTGCGGGCATGACGCTGCGGGAAGCCGAAAAGGCGGTGGCTACCACTATGATCGCAGGTGGCTTCCTGAAGGCACCGCAGATTTCACTCTTTGTAGTCGAGTCGGTTTCCCAGAATGTAAACGTGCTGGGCGAAGTAAACCGGCCGGGTACCTATCCCATGCTGGGCGCACGCACTCTTTACGACGCGGTCTCGGCTGCCGGTGGCCTGACGCAGAAGGCTGGCGAGACGATCACGGTGCGCCATCACGAGCACCCAGATCAGCCCATCGCCATTCCACTCCACTCAGGATCGGGCGGAGAGTTGGCGAGTTCCCTTTCCCAGCCGGTCAGTTCCGGTGACACCATCACCGTTTCGCAGGCGGGCATTGTGTACGTTGTGGGTGCGGTTGCGCACCCCAGCGGATTTGTACTGGAAGGCGGCGGAAGCATTTCTGTACTGAAAGCGCTGGCACTGGCTGGCGGTACCACGCCGACCGCATCGCTGACGCACTCCCGCATCATCCGGCGCAACCCGGACGGCAAGACGCAAGACCTGCCCATCCCACTCAATAAGATACTCGAGGCGAAGGCGGAAGACCCGGTACTGCAACCAAATGATGTTTTCTTTATTCCGGACAGCGCCACCAAAGCCGCCGCCAAACATGCAACAGACGTAGCCATTCAAACCGCAGCAACGGTTGGTCTTATCTTTCTTCGTTAGTCGCTTCGTTAGTCGCTTCGTTAGTCGCTTCGTTAGTGGCTTCGTTAGCGGCTTCGTTAGTGGCTTCGTTAGCGGCTGCTTTCGCCGTCTGCTTTTTCATGTTGGCGAGAGCTTGCAGATATTCCAAGCTCTTGGCGTGGCGGGAAAAGTTCTGCTCGATATAGCGGCGGCCCATGGTGCCCATCTTGCGCCGCGACTCCGGGTCGGCCTTCAACTTTAGAATGGCGGCCACCAGTTCATCGCATTGCTCCGGTTCCACGTAGACGCCACTCTGGCTCTCTTCCACAATCCGTCGAGCTTCGCCATCCACGCCCACAATCACCGGCCTGCCGCACGCCATAAACTCCAGCATCTTGGTGGGAATGACGGTCCGAAACAGATCGGCTTTGCGCAGCAACACCAGCGCCGCATCCGAGGCGCGAATATACTCAGGAATCCGCTCGCGGGGTTGCTGGCCCACCAGGCGAATATTGGTGAGCCCGCGCTCGGCAATCAGCCGCTCGATGCGCTTTTTGTCGGCACCTTCCCCGACCAGCAGGAATAGCACCTCGGGGTGCGTTGCCCGTATCTGCGTGGCCGCCTCCACCAGCGTACCCAGTCCGTGGGCCATGCCCATCGTGCCCAGATAACAGACGATGAAAGGATCGGTGGATGCGGCATCCTTCAGCAATGCAAAGCGCACAGCATCGCCGGAAATGGCGGGAGAAAACATTTCCGTCTCCACGCCATTTTCTACCACTGCGATCTTTTCCGCGGGAACCTGCCAGTGCTCGATCAAGTGGGTCTTGAACGCGGGTGTGACCACGGCGACCAGATCGGCCCGGCGATACAAGAAGCCGGCGATTTTTTCCAGCAGCCGATAGAAGACTGAGTCCTGCTGCCCCATGCCCACGGCCGTGAGCGACTCCGGCCACAGGTCGCGGACTTCGAAGACGAACGGCACTCGCTTCCACGCGCTCTTCACCACGCTGATCCACCAGCCCGATGGACCAACCAGCAGCTGTGGCGAAGTCGCGATGACAACATCCGGCCTACCCAGAAACATTCCTGTGAACGCAGCCGACACGCAGAACGATCCGTAGTTCAACATGCGTTCGTACGCTTTGCGGTTGGGCAACGGCCACAGCCAAGTGCGAATCACAGTCGCACCGCGATACTCCTCACGCACCACGCCCCGCCAGATCTTGCGGCAATACTCAGGTGCAAGCTCACCTGTGGGATGGTTGGGAAAGCCAGTCAGGATGGTCACCTGATGCCCTGCTTCTACCCAGTGGCGCGCAAGTTCGGACGCGCGTGCGGCAGGCGCACCCATCTCTGGCGGAAAGTATTGCGATACGTAGAGAATCCTCACGGCTGGGTGATCATCGTCATTTTGAGCAAATTCTGCAAATTGCAATTTTGCCGGGGAAAAACTAGTAGTAGCACAATTTGAAAATCACTTTGCCCACCAGCGCCCGCCACCGCTTCCAGCGGCTTCGAGTATAACCCTGCCAGCGATCCGCAACATCGGCGAAGTGTTGATGCCCCGTCAGCCGCTGCAACACTCGCAACTGTACGATGTGCAGCCGATGATAGAACGAACTGGCAAGCATGGGCAGTGCGGTTCCAGATTGCTCATAGAGCGACCACCAGCCCGTATCAAAACGATCTACCGCCGTCAGCAGCGTGCTGACCGCATGTCCCCACATTTCGCTGGCGTTGCCATCGCCCGTCGCCAGCGCATAGTCGTGCACGCCCCAACTTGCCCAGATAAATCCATTCAGAATGTGAGTGGGCGGCGCAACAATATACTCCTCAAACCACAGGTGACGGTCTGCATCCACAAACACCACACCGCCATCTTCCACATGAACCAGAAACGCTTGCCATGCGCGTCGAGCTGCCGTCAAGTAGCGTGTGTCAGCTGTATGCAGATGCGCCCTCACCAGCAGTGAGATGCCCTGCCCCTGCGCCAACCCTGAGTACCAAGGCGCAACCAGCGTGTCGCGATAATCCCAATCAAAGTGATGCATCCACATACTGCGGCCAGCGGGATTTTCTTCCAGATGATGCATCATCCAGTCGGCGGCCAGCAGAAATTTGCGTTCGCGCTCGCTTGCGCCGTCCGGATCTTGCGCAGCTCTGGCCCGCAGCAGCAGGTTGTAGTTACCCAGCCCATATTGCGCGATCGCAATCGGGTTGTACTGCCGACCGATGGCACCCCGATAGTCAAGCATGGGAATGCCTGCTTCGTCCAAGGTGCCGGCGTAGTCAGCCTTCTGGTCGAAGTCCATGTAGTAGGGGCCAAGCGCTACTGGATCGAACTCCCCATTGATGCGTGGCTCGCCATGCCAAAAGCTTAGCTGGCTCGGATTGGCCGTGAGATAGGCCGAAAAGATGCGCTGCCAGTAGCGCAGACGCTTGGCCAGACTCATGCCGGGCCTGCTTGCCGGGCGTCGCGCTGCTGCCGCCGCCAAAAGTGGGTAACTGCATCTTCCCGCTTCACCGCCGCAGTCGTAAAGGCAAGCCACGGCGAATCGTTTTCACCATCGGGCAGAGAAACATTACCAAACTGAAAGTACTTCATCGGCCAGGCATCTTTAGTCCAAGTACCAACAGCATTGAAATTGGCGGGTGCATCTGCGTCGTCATTCGCGCAAGTCGCGCCATACAAGCACACCACCGACTGCGAATTCACCAGACTCGGCTCGGCCATCGTAGAAAACATCACAGCATCGCCCACCCTGCATCCGCACAATGACGACGACGCGACCGGCGCAAGCTGGTGTAAGCTGCCCGTGCGATTGAGCCGGTAGATGTAGTTCTGCTCCCATGGCGGTTCGGTGGCAAAGTACAAGCCGTCGCGCATGGGCACCGCCGCCACTGCTCGGGCCTGCTGATTGCCCTGGAGCACCGGAACTATCTCCTGCAAATCTTCACTGGCGCTGAGAATTTGACACTCCTCTCCATCGTCACCAGTCAGAATCTACAGCCGAGAGGCGAACGAGTCCCAGAGAATGTTGTGGACATGGCGGACGGCACGCACTGGAAAAGTATGCGCCACACTCCGCGTACTGCACTTTCTTCAATAGATTTGCGTCCGTGTCAGAGCCGACCGAAATGTGCTCCACGTCGGCAATCTTCGCGCCGACCGCATTGAGACAGGCCTGAATCGCGAGCGCCGGAAATCCGCCAAAATGCTTTTGCCGATTCAACCGTTCTTCGGCCACTGCAAACTTTACTTCGCCATCCAGCAAAATCGCCGCCGAGGCGTCTGCGTGGAACATATTCAAACCTAAAATCAGCATGACAGAGAAACTTCCTTCCGGGTCTGGTGCCCGTGGTTTTAGAACTGCTTTACTTGCTGCCAACTTGCCACTCAATTTAACGCTAACGTGCCGCGTTACTGGCCGAGCCGAATTCGATCCTTAAATGCTGGCACGTCAATCTTCACCCGCTCACCGGTGCGCAACGCCGTCAGTGCGTGTAGCGTCAGCAGTGTCGAACCGATGATGTGGTCAAGCGGCACCGGCTCCAACTTGCCTTCTGCAAATGACCGCACAAATGCTTCCCACTCGCCGCGATGACCTTTGTCCTGGCCCAGTCGCGCGTGCTCGGTGCGGAGCTTGCCGCCTTCAGAAAGCTCCAGCGTCCGAAAGTCGTCAATCACCGCCGTCTTGCCAGCGCCGAACACCTCAATACGTTCTTTGCCAAACGCGCGGTCGCCATTCGCCATGTAGCTCACTACGCCCCGCGAGCCATTGGCAAAGCCAACACTAATCACGACATTGTCATCGCAAAAGCTGCCGTTATCGCCGAGCGTGCGCGCTTCCACTTCCACCGGTGCGCCGCATACGAAGGTCAAGTAGTCCAGAAAGTGGCATACCTCACCTAACATTCGCCCACCTTCGGATGCATCCTGAGTCCAATGGTTCGGGGGCAGAAAGCCCGCGTTCACTCGATAGTGCGCGTACATCGGTGCGCGATGCACGTCGCGCCGCATAAACTCGCGCAGCTTCACACTCATCGGCGCGTAACGGCGGTTAAAGCCCACCATCAGGCGCAAGGGGGCCGGGTTCGCTAGCAGGTTGGTTACAATGTCGCGCAACTCGTCTTCGGAAAGGCAAAGCGGTTTTTCGCAAAATACATTCTTGCCCGCCTTAAGCGCGGCAATCACCTGACCTGCATGCAGGCTGTGGCGGGTAGCAATCACCGCCGTATTCACCGACGGATCAGCTAACAAATCTTCTAGACTCGTCGTGCAGAAACGGAAGCCAAACTTTTCCGCAGCGTGTTTGGCCTTCGCGCCGGATGCGCTACACACTCCCGCATAGTCCACACCAGATATTTTCTGCATCGCGGGCAGCAGAGTGGTTAGCGCAAATCCGCCTGCTCCAACCAAGCCGACTGAAACTTTCGCACCCGCCACCGCAGTGCGCACTGGTAACTCCATGCGTGTGCTCGGCGCAAAGTCTGCGCTGCTGTAGGTCAGCAATACACCCAGAAACGAGCCGCCGCTCTTCCCAGTGATCAGTTCATAAGCGTCCGTGGCCTGCTCCAATGGGAAGCGATGCGAGATCAGGGATGTCACATCTACCTTGCCCGATGCCAGCAAATCGAGGAACGCATCCATGTTGCGAGTCTCGGTCCAGCGTACAAAGCCCGCAGGATAGTCGCGGCCCTTCTCCTCAAAGTCGGCATCATATCTGCCCGGGCCATACGACCGCGACACCCGAAAGCTGAGCTCTTTCTTGAAGTACGAATCACGCCGCAGGTTCAAGCCAACCGCTCCGACAGACACCACCGCACCACGGTCCCGCGCCACCTGTGCGGCTAACTCAACCGGATCGCTCGAAGGTGTTTCTGCAGTGATTAGCACAGCGTCGGCGCCGATGCCGCGCGAAAATTCCCGGCACAATTGAGCCAAGTCCGCTGACGAAGTGCAAGCGGCATCCGCGCCCATGCGCCGCGCCAGCTTCGCACGCTCTTCACGCGGGTCTATGCCCACCACCACGCAACCATTGGCGCGAAGAATTTGCACCGTCAACTGCCCGAGTAATCCCAAACCAATCACGGCAACTACATCGCCCAGCTTCACCTCTGCCGTGCGAACCCCGTGCAAGGCCACCGCACCCAGCGTAGTGAAGGCCGCTGCCTCAAACGGAACCGGCACTGCATTTCCAGAAGCATTTTCGGACGTCGCTACCGGCACCTTTGCCACCAGCAGTCGCGGCACCGATACCACCTCCGCGTGGATCGCATAGTTCGCACCGGCGCAAGCCACGCGGTCACCGGGCTGAATTCCGGTCACCTGCTCACCCGTCGCGATCACCGTGCCCGCACAACTGTAGCCGAGCGCAAGTGGTTGGTCGAGCCGACCGCGCACCGAATGGATCGTCGGCAGCAACCCATCGCGACGAATCTTTTCCACCACCTGCCGTACCAAGTCGGGCCGGGCTTTGGCTTTACCTGCCAGACTCTTCTCGGCAAACTCGGTCACCGCGCGCTCGGTTCCCGCAGAAACCACGCTCGCCACTACCCGCACCAGCACGGAGTTTGGCCCCATGTGCGGCACTGGCACATCGGTCACCGTAATCGCACCACTGCGCGCATCCTGCGAAAGCTGCTTCATGCTGGCACCTCCGCAGGCACGATCGAGGAAGCACACGTACGCGTAGCGGCCGCAATGGCAGCGTTGTTTCTTTCGCGCCAGCCACCGGCACCATTGTCCAGGAACATCTGCATCCACAACTCCAGCGTCAAAAATTGCCAAATCTGCATAGACCAATCTTGCCGTCCACTGCGATGCTCTTCCACATATCGCCGCACTACGTCGGGCCGCAACAGCCCCCGTGCGCGAATCCGCGCTTCCGACAACAGATCATCCACCATGGGGCGCATCTCATGCGCCAACCAATAATCTACCGGAGCGAAGAAGCCCGCCTTGGGCTGACGCAGCACTTCCTCAGGTAACGCATCCTTCATCGCGCGGCGCAAAATGTGCTTGGTCTCCGGACTCAGCAAGCCTTTTAACTTGAGTGACGGCGGCACTTCGCTGGCCACAAACTGCGCCAGTTCGTGATCCAAGAACGGCACCCGCACTTCCACAGACGACGCCATACTCATCTTGTCGTTATACGTCAGGTTCAGGCTGGTCATGAAGATTTTCGTATCCAGATACAGCATCTGATTCAGAAAGTCTGCGCCGTTCACGCGCGAAAAACGCTCGCGATGCTGAATCGCCGGGTCGAAACCCTCTACCTGCGCCATCATCGCTGGCTCGTACAGTTCGCGCTTTTGCGCCGCGTCTAGATAAGTGGCGTTCTGGATGAACTGCTCTTGTGGAGGCAACGATCCGCTGCGCGCCATCTTCTTTGCTAACCGCACCGGGCCTTTGAGCGCGGTGCCGCGCATGCCCGGTAGCGCCAGTATGGCAGGCTCCAGTACACGGCGCGCAAACCCCGGTATCTGCTGATACACCCCGGCCCAGCGCTGGGCTACATGCTTGCGATAGCCCGCGAAGAGCTCGTCGCCACCGACACCACTCAGCAAAACCGTCGCATCTTTTGTGGCTTCTTTACAAACCAGATATGCGGTAATTGCCGCCGGATCGGCGACTGGCTCATCCATGTGCCAAATCAGTTTCGGCAGCAACTCGGCCACATTAGGATCCACCTCGATCCGATGATGCCGGCACCCAAAGTGCGCCGCCACGCGGCCCGCCACATCCGGGTCGTCCAGCGTGCTTTCGCCCACGCGATACTTCGCCGGGAACGTGATCGTGTAAGTCCGTACCGGCTGCTCGGCTACTTCTGCCATCATCGCCACAATGCTACTGGAGTCCAAACCCGCGCTCAGGAACGCGCCGAGCGGCACATCACTGATCATCTGCTCCCGCACGCTGTTGCGAAAACGCTCGCGCACCTCCGCCACTAAGTCGTCCTGGGTGCGCGATGAAGTATGGCACGAATAAGTATGGTGCGACGGCGGAAATTGCAGGTCCCAATACTGCTCGATCTTCAACTCGCCGCGGCAAAAGGTCGCGTAGTGCCCTGCGGGCAGCTTCCAAATGTCGCGAAACATAGTGAGCGGGTCCGGCACCCAGAGAAACGTCAAAAACTGCTGCAGCGCCTCCCTGTCCATCTGCGCCGTAACGCCCGGCACTTCCAGCAGCGACTTAACCTCTGACGCAAATGCCAGCCGCCCGCCCTGCTGTGTGTAATACAGTGGCTTGATGCCAAAGTGATCGCGCGCCAGCAGCAGCAGCGGCTCGCTTCCGTGGATTGCTTCGCGCAGATCGTAGATTGCCAGCGCAAACATTCCCCGCAAGCGCCGCAGAAAGCTCACACCCTCTTGCTCGTATAGATGCACCACCACTTCCGTATCCGTCTGCGAGTGAAAGCGATGCCCCTTGGCCGTCAACTCTTCGCGCAACTCAGCGAAGTTATAGATTTCCCCATTCAACGCAATCCAGACGGTGCCATCGCCGTTGCTCATCGGCATGTGGCCTGCGGCAGAAAGGTCTAGAATCGCCAACCTGCGGCTGCCCAGTCCGCAATAACCGCCACCGGGCAACAGTTTCTGCCAGACGCCCGAATCGTCAGGACCGCGATGCGCCTGTACCTGCGTCATCCGCATCAGCGTTTCCGCGTCGCCCCAATTGGCTAGGCCGCAAATACCGCACATCTAGTGGCCTCCGTTCTGAGTTGCGTCTTGCGAGGCTCGCGTCCGCAGTTCGTAGATCTTCGCTTTGGTGTGGAACATCTGGATACCCTGAAAGGCGCAGTACAAAAGCCCCGGCACCCCATCTAAAATGCCGAGCCGGAAGATGTAGCGGTACAGAAACAGCAGCAGCGGCGAACCCGGCAGGCGAAAAAACCGCGTCTTGAGCCAGCGCCGCCGCTGCGCCTGGGTGCCAAACAATTTCGCCGGAATCGCATCTTTGCCAGAATCCGCCCCCGCGAGCACACGCGACTCCCAATTGGAGTACTCATCGTGCTTCAAGATATAGCGCGAGAGGTCGTTGTAGTTATGGTGAAGCAGCTTGTGCTTCAGCCGCATCGTCGGCCCCTCCACCCGCACATGCTCGTGGATTTCAATATCCGCCATGGAAGCATTCTGGTCGGCAAGCCTGCATTCATAGCGGCCGCAAGTCCGGCGGAACAAGCTCAACTTTTCGAAGCTGCTGTCGCCCCATTGCAGTGCCTGGCCCACGAACCACATCCTCAGGCCGACGTAGTACCCGTTCACTTCGTTTCCGGTCACATTCGCTCTTTGCACAGCCGACCTGATCTCTGACGCTAGTTCCGGCGTCACCACTTCATCGGCATCCAGCAGAAAGAGCCATTCGTTTACCAGTGGCAGTGTGTCCATGGCCCACTGACGCTTCTTGGGCCAACCCCCGGCATAGTGGAACTGAACCACCCTGCATCCATGCGCTTCGGCGATCTCGACCGTACCGTCGGCACTCTGCGAGTCCACCACCACCACTTCACCGAACTCCTTCAACGCTGCCAGGCAGCGCGGCAAGTTTGCCGCCTCATTCCTTACCGCTAAAATCACAGTCACCGGAATCCTCGCGACCGCAGCGTGAGGCGCATCGGACAATTGGGGTGCTGGCGGAATGGAGACTGGCTGGGTCACGGAGTCGGGGGTCGAACCTCTCAAAACCTAGTGTTATCTGTAACTTGGCTCCTTGCCGAGGACGCGGGCAAGGTTCCCATTCTCTTCACAGGATACAACAATGGGGTGACTGGGCTGTTACAAGCATGGCTCCCCGCTAGCTGCGTGGCTTGTTGACCAATTCCGTGGCAATTGCCAGCAACTCGTCCACGTGCCGTGTCCATGAAAAATCCTGCGCCCGCCGCAGTCCGGCTGCGCTCAATTCCTGCGCCAAGTCCAAAAAACTCGCTACCTCTGCCACCCGATCCGCCATGCCCTCTGGCGAAAATCGCCCAAAGATGCGCGCATGAGGGCAAACCTCACGATGCACGGGCAGGTCAGACGCCACCACGGGCAATCCACAAGCCATCCCCTCGAGCAAGGGATGGGCGAAGGTCTCGGCATAGGCGGCGGTCACGTAGATATTGCTGGCCTGATACAGGTGGTGCAAGCTCTCGTACGGCACCGCACCCAACTCCACCACTTCATCGCGGATGCCAAGTTGCTCCACCAGCGCCGCTGCTTCCGCACTGCGATAGCTGCCGGGGTTGGCATCGTCGCGCAGCTTGCAGGTGAGTAGCAACCGGAGAGGCCGCCCTTCCAGCCGCTGTCGAATCAACGGCACCGCCCGCAACAGGGTTTCGACGTTGCGATAGTAGTTATAGTGGCTCACCATCAGAAGGCGCAACGCGCCGGGAGCTTCTTCGAGTTGCTTTCGCACAATGGCGGAGAGCGGCTTGCTGCCTGCCCCCCCATCGCCAAAGAAGACCGCCGGGTCAAAACCATGATGCACCGCGCGCACATCACAGCGGCGTGGGGAGCCAGCCCACCGCTGCAACTCACCCGCAAACCACTGGCTTGGAGCTACCGTGCAGTCTGCCCAACCCACCGACCGCCGCACCATTTCGCCTTTCAACTTGGTGTCGAGCCACAACGCATTGTGCCCCCGTCGCCGCACGTCGCGATAGAAGTCAGCCGACATATACAGGGCATTGCCGCACAGCAGAATCTGCGGCACCGGCGACCGCCTCACCGCGACGTTGCCCGCCGAGATCAGGAGGTCGGCACCCACCCGCCGCGCCAACTCTGGCACTGCACGCTGCGTCTGGAGGAACCGTCCCGGGGCACCACCCGCGGCATCTGGTACCGCAATCACATCCACGTTGGGGAATCCGCCGATACCTTCGGCAAAGTCGCCCCGCATGAGCACGGTGACCGCGACACCCCGCGCTGAAAGCTTGGGCAAAACATTCTTGAGGTAAGTAAGGCCACTGCCCGCACTCGCCGCCAGCGATTCAATCAGGATTCGCATTAGCGTCTGTTCGCAGCAAAGGCGGCGGGAGGCTGCGCCCTCGCCTGCGGCTCCACCATGAAAAATCGCGAAGGCACCAGATCCATTAGCAGAAAGGCAAAAGTCCAGAACACAATCGAGAGATAGTAGCCGACGGCCAGCAGCCAATCTTCAAATACGGCATTCAACAACGCTGCAGTCAGCACGGCGGTAATCGGCACGATGGCATGGTAGGCATTACCGGTTCTGCGCATCCACAGGTAAGCACGCGTCATTCGACTGACGAGCATTGCCATCAACGCGATAAACGGCAGGCACCCGAGTAGGCCCAACCACGCCACCATGGAAAGATAACTGCTCCCGTGCTCCATCTCCTCCGAGCGGCTAAAAGTGGCAATCCCGCTTTTCGTAAATCCGGCGTTCTCCACCGAGGTGCCGAAGCCGCTGCCCAAAAACGGCCGCTTCTCAATAATCGCGACGGTCTGGTTCCACACCGAGCGCCGCGACTGCAACAGATCACGCTCGCCACTCTGCTTATAAACCACACCGGTCACCACATCTTCCACGCGGCCCGGACTGAAAAGCTCCACCGTGGCTACTATCAGAAACAAAGCAATAAAACCGTTGGCCAGCAGGCGATGGCGACGTAAGGCCCACAGCAGCAACGTGCTGGCCACCAGCAAGGACGCGATGCTCGCCCGCGACCCGCTTTGGAAGACGTAATACCCCGCCAGTAAAAGGCTGGCGGTACGCCGCCACTGCACCTCAGGACGAGCCGCAGGTGTCAGTGTGCTCCATAGAATTACGGGAAACAGCACTACAGACATTACCGCACCTAACGAATTGGGGTTGCCGAAGAAGGCCCGCCCAAGCACGAAGGATTGCACCGCCGTGAACCACACCAAACCTTCACATACCAGCGCAAACCGATGCATGAATAGTTGTTCTCCGCTGCGGAACGAGATCCGCAGCCCCACACTGCAATACAGAAAAAGCATGGCCAAGCTGGCAGCCTTGGGCCCGGCCAAGCTCGAATTCACTGAGTCATAAACCGAAGCACCGGCCATAATCACCGCGAGCGCTGCTGAAAAATGAAAGACCTCAAATTTCATCCATCCCCGGCGCACCGCCAAAATCACGCCAAAGACCGCGGCAGCCGCCAGCACCACCCAGCGGCCCACTGTACCCGCCGATTGAAAGGGGACAAAAGTGCCCGCCCACAGAAATGAAATCAGCACAGCGGCATAGATCCGGCTTTCATAGCGCAGCAGCAGAAGGCCCAGAATCACCACGCCCGCGATACCGCCCAGCAATGCCGGCTGCGCCGCGAGGTCTGGGTTAGTCACCAGCGCGAACGCAACCAGCAACAATAGAGCGCCGATGATCCATGGCAGTGCAGACTTCATTGCGCTCACTTTCGGCCACCGCCGACTCGCGCGGTGTACCGCTGAAAGATTTAACTACCTTGGTGAAATGAATGGGCGAACTTGCAGGCGAGCCGCTCCACGCCTGCCGCCCATGCAGCGGGTGAATATCGCTGGATATGCCGGGCGGCGCACTCCCCCACTTCCCGACTTATCTGCGGATCCAAAATCAACTTCTCCATAGTAAACCGGAGTCCAACTTCGTCATGCGGTGCCATGGCCCATCCTGTGCGCCCACTTGCGGCTTCAAGAATCAAGTCTGCTCTACAGCCCGCCACCTGAGAGACGATTGCCGGGGTACTGCACGCCATCGCCTCATTCACCACCAGCCCCCATGGATCGCTCCACGTGGGCAAGATCAACGCTTCCGCGAGCGCGTAGTAGGCGGGCAAATCCTCCTGCTGGGCAAAGCCTTTCCAAACGATGTTGCCACCAGCTACCTTGGCCACCGCCTGCTGCAGCTCGACCCTCTGCGGCCCGTCCCCAGCAAAAACCAACCCAACCCGCTCGCGCAGTGCCTTGGGGAGCGCCGCATAGGCGTTCACCAGTTCAAAAATGCCTTTTTCTCGCACCAACCGGCCTACGTAAAGAAAATAGCGGGCGGGCAATCCTAGCCTCTGCCGCAACTGAGCCTCTGGCGCGCGGAGCGCCTCAGCCGCCAGCGCCGCGAAGCGCTCATTGTCCACCGCATTCGGCGCCGTTTCCACCTGCGCCTTCGCAACGCCATAAGACTGCAAGTATTCGCTGGCGGACGTACCCGGCACCAGGAATCCCTGACACTGGCGAACAAAGCGCCGCTTAAGCCACTCGCGTAGGCGGCCCCCGGCGCGCTGGTCACCCAGATTGCTCTCGCTCCACAGCACAAATGGCACATGGGCGCGCCTAGCCCAACGCTGCGCCTGCCACATTGCCGGATAGTTGTATCCGCCCGCCAGAATTACATCGGGACGCGCCCGCTCCAGCGCGCTTTCGACTCCTCGGTTGAGCAGCAACATAGTGCCCCCGACGCGCTTGCGCCAACTCGCCAATATTTCAAACGAAAAGCGAATGCGCTCGCTTTCCACCCGCCATTGCCGCTGAGTAACGTCGTTTTCCGCCAAAAAAATCACATGCGGCTCGACCATGCCGCGCTCGGCCAGCGCATTAAACACTGGGATGCGGTAGGGCGCGACGATCTCGGTGATGATAGTCAGCCGCGTCATGTACCTTTCTCTCCGCCCCTACGGGCTTGCGCCCCATCCTCTCGCACGGTGGCGTACAGAGCAATCAACTGCTGCGCCTGATGTTGCACCAGAAAACTGCTCATCACCTTGGCACAGCCGGCTTGGCCGAGTTCGCGTCTGCGGTCCGGCTGCGCCAGCAATTCGGCCAGTGCAGCGGTCAAAGCGGCGTCGCCCGGATCCTCTACGGGCACCAGCATTCCGCTCACTCCGTCCTGCACAATTTCGCCGACGCCCTGCCCGGAACATGCAATCACCGGCTTCGCACAGGCCATGGCCTCCAAATACACGCAGCCCAGCGCCTCATAGCGACTGGGCAGGACGAACACCGCGCAGGCACGCATGTGCGCCGCGACTTCCGCCCGCGGCAGCGTCCCCAAGAATCGTACCGGACAGCCGACTTCCCCTGCCAACCGCTCCAGCGGTGCGCGTTCCGGCCCATCGCCAATCACCTTCAGCCGCAATCGAGGAAACCGCTTGCGCAGCTCCGCCACCGCACGTATCACGCGGTCGTGCCCCTTAATGGGAATCAGATTGCCTACGGTCAACACCACAAGTTCGTCCGTGTGCTCGTCTTCGGGAAAGAACTGCAGTTGGTCGGCACCGTTATAAATCACCTCGGTGCGCACAGCGACGCCGTCCATGCCCGCGAGCACCTGCTCTTCCACGGCACGGCTGACGCACACCACTCGTGCCGCCTCGCTATAAACCCTCCGTGACAAGCCACAACTCAGACGCCCAGCCCAGCCCGGTACCTGATGGTCAGCAAACGCGTCCAACCCGTGCACGGTCACCACAAACGGAATCCCCAGCTTTCGAGCCAAGGTGACTGCAGCATGGCCGCACGGCAAAGCCGCATGGGCGTGAATTAGATCCGGCGAGTCCGCGCTCCAGCGTGATTCGAGGGCAGTGATCGCCAACGAAAGCCCCGGCCCGGCACTGGGCAATCCCCACCGCGTGGGTAGCGCGGGGTAACTGATCCACTGGCAGGGGAACTCGGGCGAAGATTGGCGGCGGCCCTTGCGGCGCGCCTCCGCCCACGATTGCGCGGCGACTACCTCCGACTTCACCGCACCGGCATCCATCGCCGCCAGCGGCTCAGAAACAAAGCAGCCCAGCGCGGGGTTATCCAGCGCAGGGTAAAACGGTGTCAGGGTAAGCACACGAAGCCCATCATGCACGTGATGCGCGCCAAGCCAGCGAAGCGCCCGGCCCGCTTCCGGCATGGGTGCCTCAGCCACGCGGCGCTTCTGCCACTACTTCGTCGAATACCTGCTCCCACTGGCGCGCCACGGAGTCCCACGAAAACTGCCGGGCGAATTCCGCCGTGGCCTCGCTCAGCGAACGCCGCAGATCGGGCTGATGAAACAATCGCGCTAACAGTTCGGGTATCTGCTGATGCGATTGGGCCAGTAGCGCCGTTTTGCCATCCACCACATAGTCTGGCTGATAGTTGCCCATGGAGAGGCAGGGCATGCCGCACGCCGCTGCCTGTGCCACCACTTGCGGATTGCCTTCCGTCTCGCTGGGGAACAGGAATACGTCGGCCTGCCGCATCTCATTGCCAAGATCACCCGGTGACAGATGCCCTAGAAACTTCACATTGCGGCAATGCAACTCGGCCACCAGCGCGCGCAGCTTTGGCTCCTCGTCGCGCAACCCGCCGCCTGCAATGCGGAACTCCACCTGCGGCCATTGCCCTGCCTGACGCACAAACACGTCCACCCGCTTGTAGTCGCGGAACGACCCGGCATAAAGTACCCGCAGCTTGCCCGACTCCAGCGTCTGAAACACGCGGTTCTCCGCGGGATAGAACCAGCGCTCATCTACGCCGTCGTAAATCGTGCCGTGGGGAGTGCGCCCAAAGCGCTGCTCAATCTCGCCAATCATGCGCTGATTGTTGCCAAACAGCCGGTGCGCCTGCAAGACGGCGCGTTTGCGCGTATAGGGCTGCGGTGTGGTCAGAATGCCGCCGGAAACAATGTAGGTCACAATGCGCGAGCGGCGGAATCCGCCACGCCGTTGTAGTTCCAGAAAGATGGTATCGAGCGGCCCCTCGCGCGGAAAAAAATATACATCTGGTGGGTTCTTTAGCAAGTACGCCAGCAAGATCGGCGTGTTGCCGTGCTTGTGATAAGGAATCAGGTTGGTATTGGGGCGCGCACCAACCCCAGCGTCCGGCTCGCCGACGCATACCAAAGAAACGTGAAATCTGTTTGGGTCGAAGCGCGGAACAATTGCCTTGACCGTCAGGTTTTGCGCATTCGTGTTGTCTGCGTCCGCAAACGACGGGGAAAAAATAGTTACCATCAGCGACTCTGGACCTCGCCTAATAGATTACCGGAAGGCGACAGCACCCTCCAGCCGCAGATCGCGTAAACGGGCGCGCAACCGGGCCACTGGGTCACGTTCCGCTTGCGACTTCTTGACGTGATCCAGCACCGCTTGCATCAATCTGCGGCGCACCTCGGGCACCTCTCCCGGCGGTAAGGGTGCCGTTTCGCCCGGATCGGCGGCCAAGTCAAATAGCTGCTCGCTGCCTCCGCCCAAATTCCATGTCAGTTTGTAACGGCCATGATGGATGGCAAGCAGCCGGCTGCCGTTCCGACGGCAACTATAGAAGGGATTGGTGCTCCCGGCAACGCACTCGGTGACTGTGGGCGGCTCGGTTGCGTCTCCCACTTGCGCCGCCAGCAGTTCGTTCCACCGGCTGCTTCCGGCCATTCCTCCCGGTGCTACCCCTACGGCTTCCAGTAAGGTTGCAGGTAGGTCAGTTTGGCTGAATGGCACATCTGCGAACCTTCGCCCACCCGTGCCCGGCACCCTCACCAGTAACGGCACTCGAATCAGCGACTCCGGCAGCGCGTCCGGCCGGTGATAGCGGCGGCCTTGCTCCAGCAGTTCTTCGCCGTGGTCGGCGGTCACCGCAACAGCCGTATCGTCGTCCAATCCGAATTGCTGCAACATATCCAATAGTCGCCCGATCTGCCGGTCCGCCCAATAGACGCCCGCGTCGTAGAGCGCGGTCACATCATCACGATAGGCGGCAAGCTGGCTCGCGCTCAAATCCCCACGATTCCACACCGAGTTCAGTTTCCTAGCCCGACGCACATCAATATCGGGCCGGCCGATGGCCGCCAGTGCCTCCAGCGGCGGGTAGTACGGATGGTGAGGATCCATTAGGTGCAGCCACAGAAAAAATGGTGCCCCGCCGCGCCCCGCCAACCACGGCCCCACTCGATTCACCATCGCATCCGCCGAGGGATAGCGGCGCAGATCATCCACGGTGACATCTTGTTTCCCGGCCTGCCACTGGCCGTAGCGAAAATAGGCGTCGTTATAAACCCGGCCCAGACCAATCGTCTTTGCGACGCCGCGCAGCGCACCATTCAGCTTTCCTACCAGACTTCCTGAGCCGCTTTCGGTTTCCGGTGTCTCATCCTGTCCGCATTTCGCAGGGCTGCCCCCGAGAAAATCCTCGAATTCGTCGAATCCCTGCTCATAGCCGAAGCGCGGACTCAGGTAGGCATTGCCAGCAACAAACGCGGCAGTGGCATAGCCCGCGTCGCGCAGACACCAAGCCAGCGTCGCCTCTCCGGGGGCCATCCCGAGCACGTCACGGCCCATGGCCAGCGGGTGGCGTCCGCCCAAAATGGCAGGAAATGAATAGTAAGTAGGCGCACCGGCAACAACCGCGCAGGGGAATACGCAACTCTCGGACGCAAAACGACTCAGTACCGGCGTGAACACGCCAGCATCCGCCGCCTCGCCAGTCACGTCATGTGTCCTGTCGAGGCGGAGGCAATCCACGGTAATCAAAATCAGCGAACGTTGAGGATGCATTCCATCAGGCGGACTCCTGCAACTCGAGTCCCGCCTTGAAAGAATAACCGGGAGCGTGCACCTTGCGCACCTTCACCCTCACCGCTCCATGCTTGGTGTGGACAATGCCGCGGCTCACCAACTCATACATCGAATCGTCATTCAGGTAGAGAAGCCGCGGATACTTTCTTTCCATCGCCGCTAGAAACTGGCTGAGGTGAGTCAGCGTGTAGTCGCGATAGTTGCTCAGTTTGGATTGGAAGTTGATCGAGTGCAGGGACACGACCGCCGGGAATCCCGCTTCCAGCAGCCGCATTGCCTTGTGCACGGAATCCTGCAAGGTAACGTCGGGTGCCGTCGCTGGCTCAATGTGGACGTTACGGCTTAGCCGCAGCACACCCTGCGCATCCATGTGCGGTGCCACAATGGAGCCGGGCCCGGTTTGCACCACTCGCACCCCCTCCTTACGCCAACTGCGCACGGTGGCGGCATTGGCCCGGTAGCCGGGGGCACACGCGCTCACCGGGGCCGCCCCAAACAACTTCACCATCTGCTCCATACCTCGCCGAATCGCAGCTCCCTGCTCCACCTCAGGCAAAAATTCCCCCCACGCCGACGCGGTGCGGTCCCAGTACTCATAGCCAATCCATGGCATGCGGGAATGGATGTAGGGAGTCTCGGCGCACAACAGAGTCCGCAACAGTTCCCCTTCTCTGCTCTCTTCCATCAACCGGTTTTCCAGTGCCGAGGCGCAAAAATGCGTTGCCCCGTGGAACCCTGCAACAAACAAGCCGCTCGCCACACCCTCGCGGTACGCCTTCAGCAACCCGGGACGCCGCCACTTTCCCGGCCACCCTTCCGATAGCGGCTTGTAGTGCAATCGCCGGTAACTTCCCGCCGCCATGCTTTTGTAGTCCAGATTCGAAGTAACGAAGTTCATCTGCAAACTAGGAGCTTGCCCTGCGGAATCTTTGTGGCGGGCAAGCATTTCCGCCAAGGCCGTCACATCGGCTGCGGTCTCTAGCGAGTGCAGGTCATAGGGACGCGCACCTATGTCAAGCCCTTCTGCACGCAACTCGCGCAAGCCTGCGTTATCTCGCACTCCGGCACGACCCCAGTCATCGCTTTGCAGCATCACAATCGGTCGGTCAAAAAAGAACGCATCTACGGGCTGGCGATTGCGCCAACTCCAACGCAAGCGCGAAATTGCAGGCGAGCTTTGCAGGGCTGGAAAGCTGAGCACTGACACAGGACTACCTCCGTCTTCTGCTTAGAAATAGCACGGCCAGATAGCGCTTCAGCAGAAATTTTCGAATTGTTTGTCATGGTGTGCAGGAACGGGAGAGTTTGTAGTTCCATTGCGGAACCAATCGCACCGGAAATGGACATTTTAACGGCCAGCAACCACAGAACAAGAATCCGTAGCAGGGTTACAAATAGCCCAAATCCCGCAAACGGGCGGCGATCATCTTTTCATCCTCGCGGTCGGCTTTGCCACTTTCGTCGCGCGCCATTTCGTCCAGAATCAGCGTCAGCAGGGGCACCAGCCCGCCAAATGCAGGTGCTACCTGCGCTTCCACCCTGGCGCAGAGATCTTCGGGCAACAACACGGCGCGGGTAGTTAGAGTCGCCAGTTTCGCCTTGCCGTCCGCAATATCCACTCTGTCTGGCATCGTCGGTCCGTCTCCCCAGGAAATCACTCACACTTACTTCGTCCAAGCAGGTAATGCGCCGCGCAATTTTCGCGTCACAGCATCGGCCACAATCCGGTCGTCATCATCTAACCCAAGCAGGAGTGCACCCGCTAGAAAGACAGCATACCCTGCCGCCAGCGCAATACCAATGCCCACCCACCCCGGCAGCGCAGCCAAGGGGGTGCGCAGCCCCCAAATCGTGGCCCCCGATGCCAGCAGAGTTGGCAGCAGCCGCAAATAGTCACGGTTGTACGGCCACAGCTTTAGCCACCGCCACACACTGTAGAGCATCATCAAATTCATCAAGGCGGCGGCAGTCGCCCACGCAATCGCGGCACCCATCATGCCGAGTCTGGGAACCAGCAGCAGGTTCATGCTCACAGTCAGCACCGCGACAATGCCCTCAATCTGCAAAATCCTCTTCTGGTGGCCAGACATGGTAAGCAACGAGCCGACCGAACCCGCAGCCACATTCACCAACTGGCCAAGCGTCCCAATCATGAGCACACCACTACCCACCACGAATGCGCTGCCAAAGATGCCTAGCAGCGGCACCGCGTACAGTAGCAGAACCAGCGAAAACGGGAAGGTAAATCCGATCACCCACTTGGTAACGGTCTGGTAGATTCGCCCCAACAAAGCCTGCTCGCCGCGCGCATGCAAATCCGCAATCATCGGGGCAAATATCTGATTCACCGACTGCAAAGGCACTGGGACAAAGGCCACCATGGTCGCCGCCAATGCGTAAATGCCAATCGCACGCGGTTCCAGGAACGAACCCAAAATCACCTTATCCGCCTGGCTCAGGATGAACTCCAGTACCGTGATCGCGAATACTGCGCGACAGAACTTGACCACACCCGGCCCCAACGGCGGTGCTGGACCGGTCTGCCGGCGAACCTCGCCCGGCAACAGCCGCCACACAAAAACCGACAGCAGCACCAAAGCCACCGCGTTGCCGATAATCTGCGCCCACAAATAGCCGCCCAACCCCCAGCCCATCTCGATCATGGCTGCGGCCAGAAGAATCATGATGGGGTTGGCGACAATCTGGGTGACGAAGGTGCGTTTGGCGGCATCCTGAAAACCTGCCAGCACCTGCCCCAGCCATGTCACCAAAGCCCCGGTGACCATGATGGCGGCAAAAAAAGCCATAAACCCGGCCAGCGTGGGGGCATCGTAAAGACCTTGCGCCACCCATCGCCGCGCCAGCATCATGGCAGCCGAGCAGACGGCGAGCATCACGGCGATCACAACCAGCGAGCGCCACAGAAATCCCCGGAGAGCGCCATACTGACGGGTTCCGACATACGCTGCCACAAAGCGCGCGGCGGCCTGCGGCAGTCCCGCGACTCCAAGAATGCTGAGTACGCCCACCACCGTCATACCCAGCGCATATACGCCCAGTGGTGACGGCCCCAAGCGGCGGGCCAAATAAATTTTGAATAGGTAGTTTGATACCGTGTAGAAAACCGTCCCACCAAAGACAATTGCCGACTGGCTAGAGACCCGTCCCATCTGTCGCCGGAAGTGGTCTTCCGGCGCGCCCTCGCCTGAGGACATCACAACCGTGGTGTCACCTATGCCGCTTTTCGGCTCGGGTTGCACCGAAGGATTGGTCTCGTCGGCAGTCAAGGCTTAGTCAGCTTGCGGGGTGGGCTCGGAACGATGCCGCCGCCGGCCACCACCCGGCTTCTGCAGGGTGTCGTCACCCCATCCGGGATGCGTACCCAAAATGCAGAGCGCGTAAAAAATCGCGGCGTTGGCTGGAACGTGCAGGTTGAAATCCACCAAACTGTGCACCAGCAAACCGGTGACGCCTACCAAACAAACCGTGCGTAAGGCCGCCGTGCCTGAAGACTTCCAGCCACCCAGAGCGGGTAGGGTCTGGCGATAAAACAGAAACAAGAACCACACTGCCAGCGCAACCCCAATGGTGCCGCACTCGACCGCCAGTTGCAGCACATCGTTGTGCGCGGCATTCACGAAATTGTCGGTCGAAAAGCTTCGATACTGGGGATTCACCACCGGAAACGTACCCAAGCCAAAGCCTTCGATCGGTTTTTCCAGAAACATGCGCACACAATCCCGGTTGATGTCCATGCGCATCGCGATGCCCAAATCGCCTTGCGCCTCTCCCGGCACTCCGGTCAGGCGATGCAGCAAAGCTTGCCCGCCCAGCAGACCCACTAACAGCACGAAGCCCACCAGGCCGCCCAAACCGTAGTACCGGTAAGGCGATTTTTTTGCCGAACGCCAGACCAGGATGCCAAGTATCAATGCTTCGACGGTGAACGCGACCATGCCGCCGCGCGAACCGGAAAGGAAGATGGTGGTTGCCATCACCAATCCTGCGCCACCTAATATCCAGCGTTGCACTTGGGTTACGTGGCGGCTGAAGGCCAACAGAATCGGAATCGGTACCAGCAGTTCCATGAGCCCGGCATAGTGGTTGTGGTTCACGTAAGGCCCGTAAATCCACCCACCTTGACTTGGGGTTCGTAACCAGTAGAGCCGACCGTTTGGCGCCAAACCTTGCAGCAACGCAAAACTGGCGAGCGCACCACCATATACCACCAGAACACCGGTCACCTTGCTCAGGCTACTGCGATCCAGCGACTGGGTCAGCAAAAAACATAGCAAGCCGTAGCAGACCAGCAGCATCAGTTCCTGACTGGTGGCATGGCGGTAAGCCGTCAGGCCGAGCGCCCACTGCACCAGCCCGAACGCGAAAAAGGCGAGCATGGGGGCGAACAGCGGATTCCACGCTACCGCAGGTGCGTCGTCGCGACCCTGATCCTTCAACCAAATGAAGAAGAGCAAGCAGGAGCCCGCCTGCAGCACGAAGATGGCCCAAGGCTCCACCGCGCCAAACGCCAGCGGCGCGGCGAGCAGCAGGCCGAGCGTTCCCCACAGCAGTTGACGGCTTGTCGTCTTGCGGGCCGATGCCGCTGCTGCCGGACGCTGCTCTGTGCTTTCCAGCGGCGCAGTGAAGGGCGAAGTGAACGGCGAAGTAAAGCTCATCGGGTCACCCCTTTGGCGAATGCACCGGGTGGGTTGCCAGCGACGCTGGTTACCGCATTGTGCCGCGTTATCTGCACATCATCCACCCACAGCTTGCCTTTGATGGCGTTATTTGCGGGCGTACGCACCAGCCGGAGCGACACCATCTTTGCTGCCTTGCCCGTGCGGAAGCTGCCAGTTACCTCCCGCCAGATTTCTGAGCCGACCAACAAGGGACTGGTAAAGTACACCTCTGCCGACTGTTGATCTTGCACTAGAAATGCAGGGCCGCCTGCACCTTCCATCTGCTCGGTCTTAAACTGCACCGAGAAGTCATACGTGGCATCGGGCTGCACGGGCACCCATTGCTCAATCCCGATCTCGCCCACGCGCAGGCCGTCGAAAGTGACCGACATGGAACGGCTGGCACTGCGGAAGTCCGACGCGTCCAAGGCCAGATCAGCGTGAGTCTGCTTGTCGTAGTGCCAGTCGAAGCCGTCATTTAACAGCCGCATATCGAAGCCGCCGTTGATTACAAGATTTTCAGTGGGGATGTAGTTATTCAGGCCGCACAAAGGCACCAACTCGCGCCACGCTTCCATGGCACCGGCGGCATCGCCCTGCTGCACCAGATAACGGACGTAGAAAGAAACCTTCTTGAGTTCCAGCGGCTGGCGCAGTTGCATCAAGCGAGTCCACACTTGGCGCGCGGCGGCGTCCTGCTTGTCAGAAATCAGGCTGACCAGCAGCATCTGATAAAGCACAGGATCGGGCGGAATTGCCTCCCGCAGGATGCGATCCACGTCAGGACTGGTCTGCCACACCAGATGCATCGCCTCTTCTCGGTACGAAACATCATTTTGCAGGGCCATGCCGAAGGCACTGAGCGCCTTATCAGTCGCACCGGCTACCAGATAGAAATTAGCCGCCTGCCAAGCCAGCGAGGGGGTTTTGGGGTCCGCTTTTAGCGCTGCATCAAAGGCACGGCCCTGATCCTGCGTTCGGCCCAACTGCTGATATATGCTGGCGAGTTCAAGCCAGTAGCGAGCTTCATGGGGGTTTCGCGCCACCGCTTGTTCCAAGTCCGCCGCCGCCTTTGCGGGGTCGGTGTCTTGCAACGCGGCGTACTGCGCCAACTGCCACCACCATTGGGCGTTGCCGGGATCTATGGTTCGGGCCACTTGCCACAATTGGACGTTTGCCTGCGAGCCCAGCGTGTGCGCCACCAGATCCCGACCTGCGAATCCTAGATACAACAGGACGGCGGCCGCCAACACCAGCCGCACCGCAAGACCGGACTTTCCCTCTAATTTCATAGGCATGATTTCAGTTCTTCCAGCCAAAACACGCAATGGTTCGCCAAGCTGGCCGCGCGTCCGTTAACTACCGCCCGCGGAACTCCGGGGGGTCTCGTCTTCGTTGTAGTAGGCTGCGTACTTGGAACCGTAGCCGTAGTACTGATATCCGGGCGCATTCAGGTCTACCGCGTTGAGCACCACGCCCGAAATTCGTGCATTGACCTGCACTAGGATATCCCGTGCCCGTTTCAGCGCGTGCTTGGTGGTTTGCCCAGCGCGGATCACCAAAACCACTGTATCCGCCATCGGAGAGACCACGGCCGCATCGGTCACCGAGAGTACCGGCGGGGTGTCAATCACAATGTGGTCGTATTGTTTGCGCAGACTCGACACCAACTCGTGCATCTCCACTGATGCCAGCATCTCGGCTGGATTGGGCGGCGTGGTGCCTGCCGGAAGAACATACAGACTCTTCAGCGAGGGAACCCGGATTACTGTGGACTCCAGCGTGGCGCTACCGGAAAGCACATTGCTCAGGCCCAAACGTGGCCCTAATCCCAACGTGGTGTGTACCGAAGGCCGGCGCAAGTCCGCGTCAATCAGCAAGACTCGCGATGCCTTTTGTGCCAGCACTGTGGCAAAATTCAACGAGGTCGTGGTCTTACCTTCCTGTGGCAGCGAACTGGTCACCATGATGACGCGCGGTGGGCCGCCAATCGAGGACAGTAGAATCGAAGTACGCAGCGCGCGGTAGGACTCTGCCATCTGCGATTGCGGACGGCTTTGCGTGATCAGTCCGGCCGGCTCCATGACTTTGGCCGCGTCATCTTCCTCCGCGGCATCACCCTCATCTTCGCCGCCCTTAAGCCGCCTGTTCTGGTTGTCTTGCAACGCTCCTCCCAAGGGAATCATGCCCAGTGCGGGCAAGGAGGAAATCGTCTGCGCCTCTTCGGTAGTTCGCACCGTGTTGTCAAGGCTTTCCAGCAGAAATGCCATACCCACGCCTGCCATCATGCCAAACAGCAGCGCAAAGGCCAAGTTCCGTGGAATATTAGGCGACGAAGGAGAGGTTGGCAGTCGCCCATAATCCACCACCCGGATGCCGCTGGAACGGAGGCCCGCCGTGACGCCCGCTTCCTTCAGCTTTTCCAGCAAGCCGTCATAGAGCTGCTGGCTGGTCTCGGCATCCCGCTTGAGCGCTGTGTACTCAATAAAGCTTTCGTTCAAATTGTTGTACTGCTGCTTTTGCTCTTCGAATTCCGCCTGCAACAACTGTTCTCGCTGGGCCGCTGCCAAATAGGACGACTTGAGCTTGTTTACCTGGCGACCGCCCTCTTGGTGCATGTCGGCCTGCACTTGCTTCAGTTGGTTTGAAAGCCGAATGACTTCCGGGTAGGCCGGACCAAACTCACTACTCAGCTTCGCCAGTTGGACTTTCAGGTCGCCTTCCTGCGCCCGTAACTTATCCATGAACGATTCCTGGCCTGCGGTGATGCTGGATTCGCTGGGGGCTTCCCCGGATTGCGCCAGTCGGTAGGCGGCTTCCTTTTCAATCCGTTCGCCCTGCGCCAGCGTGAGTTCACGGTTGATTTCGTCTAGTTTGGCGGTGACGACGTTCTGCTTTTCATCACCCAAAATCTCGTGGTCCTTCTGATACTGCACCAGCTTGACCTGTGCGGTTTCCACGCGCATCTGCAAGTCCACCAACTGGCGTGACAGCCAGTCCGAGGCTTGCATTGTGCCTTCAAACTTCGTCTTGAAGTTTTGCTCGACATACGCTGAAGCCGTCGTGTTGACGACCGCGGATGCCAGTTGCGGATCGGTACTGCTGTACTGAATCTCAACCAGCCGGGTGCTGGGAACCCGCACCACTTTCAGCCCACTCTTGAAGGAGTCCAGTACGCCCGAAGCCTCGACCGCATCCGCGCCAGCGATCTCCGGAACCGCGCCACCGGCATCTTGCACCGCTGGTTTTCCGCCATAAATCGGGTTGTGCACCAGATCCAGCTTTTTGATGACCTGCAATGCCAGCACGTCGCTCTGGATGATGCGAACCTGCGTTTCCATCTCCGCATCATCAATCACATCCTCCGCATTCCCTTCGCGCAAGGTTTGCGACGCTTGATCCGACCGGCTAATCGCCAAACGGCTGGTGGACTGGTAGATTTTGGGCAGTCGAAGACTCGCCAGACCCGCCAGAATCACGATGCCGACGGTGCACCCAATGACTACCCAGCGGCGCTTCAGCAACACTTGCCAATACTGGCGGAAGGGGGAATCCCCTAGCGGCTGCGCGCCGTAGTTGTAGGCATTTCCCGGCAAAATGGGCTGGGCGAAGTCCGCAGTCCGATGAATGGTTGCGATCTCCCGCACGACCGGTCCCTGCCCCCCCGGCATACCCATTGGGGGATAATTCCCTGTTTGCATGACTTTACGATGCCTCGATCGCCCAACTTTTGATACCTTTTCAAGCCGCACCCACCTCTCCGCCACCGGATACCGCGAAGGGGAGCACAAAGCCTATCCGCACGAACATGGGAGAAACTACGCGCTGGCTTGGGCTGGCTCAGCTACCCTTTCATGGTAACACTCCACGCAACCAGACTGTGCCCGATCGGGCCGGGGCAGCATCCTTCGGTGTTATCTTTGAAAGGTACAAGTTGGCGGCTCCAATTCTCATTATTCTTTAGGACTCACTCATGGATTGGTCTCAACTCTCGGTTTTAGTGACCGGTGGCACGGGCTCATTTGGTAAAAAGTTCGTGGAGATCATGCTCCGCGACTACAAGCCCAAGAAACTGGCCATTCTGAGCCGCGACGAACTGAAACAGCACGAAATGCGGGCAGCAGGCTTTCAGCACGATAGTCTGCGTTACTTTATTGGTGACGTGCGCGATGCCGAGCGTTTGCAGCGCGCCTTTCACGGAATTGATATCGTGGTGCATGCCGCCGCGCTCAAGCAGGTTCCCGCCTGCGAATACAACCCCTTTGAAGCCATCCAGACGAACATTATCGGTGGCAAGAACGTAATTGACGCCGCGATTGATCAGGGCGTCCAACGCGTTCTCGCCCTATCCACCGACAAGGCCGTCAATCCAGTAAACCTTTACGGGGCCACTAAATTGTGCGCCGAAAAGATGTTTGTGCAGGCCAATGCCTACTCCGGCGGACGCCAGACCCGCTTTAGCTGCGCCCGCTACGGCAATGTGGTGGGGAGCCGAGGCAGCGTCGTCCCCATGTTTCTGGAACAGCGCAAGACCGGCAAAGTGACTGTGACCGACCCCCGTATGACCCGCTTTTGGATCACGCTCGACCAGGGCGTGAAGTTTGTAATTGACTGCATTGGCCTGATGCATGGTGGTGAGATTTTCGTACCCAAAATTCCCAGCATGACGATGACCGGCCTCGCAGAAACCATCGCTCCCGGCTGCACCATTGAGAATATCGGCATCCGTCCCGGCGAAAAGCTGCATGAGTCGCTGCTGTCAGAAGACGAAGCTCGCAGCACCATTGAGCTCGACCACATGTTTGTGGTGAAGCCGCTGCACCCCTGGTGGGACGACGGCAACTGGAGGAACGGTCGTTCCTTGCCAGATGGGTTCCGCTACGCCAGCGACACAAATACCGAGTGGCTTGACGGGCCAGCCATGCTGAAACTGCTGGACCCGGCCACCTTGCCGGACGATTTACTGGCGGCAGCGAAATAGGCCGGTGTGAGTTGCTGGCGGACTGCTTGTTGCAAGGGCGTAGAATAGGTGCATTATGGTCAACATTCCTGGACGTCAGCCCGACGTGAAATTCTGGCCTGCTTGCAAGGGTGAACTGCGCAACGTACCACGAGACGAGATGGACTACGCGGGATACGTGAGGGCGGACGGAACGGTATCGCGAGACACGCACACCTACGAGTTCGCAGGCTGCAAGAACCGCTTTGAGATCAACCAAGACCGATAAAATTGAAAATGGCCGAAGGGGCGGTTCGCACTACTTG
>JANXUR010000072.1 GCA_025356095.1 Acidobacteriaceae bacterium
CTGGTATCGTCGGGGCCGTAGTATTACCACAAGAGGTATTTACGCCACCCGGAGTAAGATCTTCGGTAGACGTACCCGTGGCCGGAAATGCATTGTTGCAGAAGAACATTAGCACTGCATTGTTGCTGATCGTCGCGCAAGGGGCATCTTGAATTTGACCACCGGTGAACCATTTCACGCAGTCTCCACTTGGTGGATTAGAGCCCGCAAATGTCGGGAACGTTACGGGTGTACCTGCACTTAGACCCCCGACGAATTGGTTGGAACTAGCATTATATGCTAGCTGCCCTGCCAAACTAGGCGTGGTAACCGCAGAGCCCGCCAGCAGGAGGCCATTCGTTGCCGACACCTCTATCGCCAGCGTTGAGGCGTTGCTGACTTTCGAAAGCGCCGACTGGACAATGAGCGCCTTCGTACAGCCGCTAGTAGCATTCACATCGAAGTTATATCCAGATGAGGCACCACCGACGGCAACGTCCCCAGTGCAGTGGAAGATCCCGGCTTGGTTAGTCGTGCCAGTGCCGTCAAAGTGGATCTCGTTGCCTAGGTTGCTTGGCGTCTTGACCTGCTCGCCCTTAACCCCGATAGCTTGACAGCCGATGCAATCGTAGAAGCGAACACCATCTCCAGTGTGATTGCGAAACGCAGTTCCAATCACTCGAATGGAACCCGTCGTTGACACCCCAGGAAGGGCACCGTATATCGGGGTTTCAAAGTCGGCTCCGTAGCTCGTGATTCCCGATCCGATCGGCGCCGACCCCGAGTACGTTCCTCCCTCGATCTGAATGTCGCTCAGCGACTGCGGTCCCCAAATTCCTATCCGGCAGAGCGAACAATTTGAATTTACTATCGCGCCGATCTGCGTCTGCATCCCAGCTGTACCGCCATTGACGTCGCCTTCTAGTTCAATGCCATAGCCTCCGCCGAAGTTAGTGACATTCACCCGCTCCAAGTACGGGCGCACAACATTGATCAATCGAACCGCTCCCCACGTATTCCCCAACGCTGCTGTTGATGATCCAGCGGGGCATGTGCCATTACCTGGAGGACAAGTCCCAGAGCTGTCGCGAAAACCCAGATTCATGATATTGAGTCCATCCGCCATGTTTTGTGAGCCGGTCACGCCAAATGTCATCAGGGGGAATCTGCCGCTCCCTGCAATCTCGGCGCTCGCGTTCGGCACTTGGGCAGCCATACTTTGTGGCCCACTGCTATCCAGCCCTGACACCTCTCCTGTCCCATAACTGCCGCCCCCAAGGAGTGTGAGGTTAATCGTGGGAGTCACATTGCCGACAGATATCCCGCTCGCGATGTAATAGCGGCCACTCCCGACGACGGTCGGCCCGGTCGGGCCAGGGAAATAAACCGTACAACCTCCCGCGGTGGCGCGGAAGTTCCCCTCGATACACGCGCTGATAGCCGCAGAAATTGCTGCCGAGTTGTCAGTGCCCCAGGCGACGCTGGCCGTCTTGTTCGTCGCCGGAACCACCGTTAACGCTCCGTCAGCGAGTGTCACCGATTTTGCAGTAGAGTAACCGACAATTGTGGAGAGAAGCACTGGTGATAAAGGTGGCGGAGCCGTGTCAAATGAGAAATTTGCTGAGCCCGATGTCCATGTCGCGCCTAGCGCGCAGCCGGATCCCGTCGTCGACGTTGTACAGTGGCCGGCGATTGGCTGCGCGAGCTCTCCCCCCGAGAGATACGACACATACGGTATCCAACCGGTCGCGCTGCCTGTACTGGTGGGCGCTGTTATTTGCAACTGCGCGAAGTTGCCGCCGCTTCCGCAGCTCGTCACTGTTAGGGCGGTCGTCTGCTCAGTAGAGTTCGGAATACTTTCGCTCACGAATCGACCCGTGGTCGAATTTTCGTAAATGAGCGTAAATTTCCAATATGCTGTTTGGCCGCATTGAAGCGCGCCGCTGCCAATTTGTGAACCGGTACCCAGAGCAGCACTGTTCGGCAAGCCCGCACCGTTCACCGAAACGAATTTGCCGATATCGGTCGGCAAGAAGCCAGTTATGCTGCTGTCATTTAACTGGAGATTTGTGCCATTGAGTGTGGTCATATATCCGGTGTAATTAAGCTTGAGGTCGCCCTTGGCACCATAGGTGGTCACGTCGATCCATGGGGTGGGGCCGCTGATGTTTAGGCCGGTTTGGGCGTGGAGGTGGTTGATAGCGAGAAGAGCGAGCACGCTAGTGGCGATCAACGTGCAGGGGGGGGGTAACATCTTGATCCAACGAAGTAGTGACACTCGGAGTGCCTCCGACAACGACTGCTGCCCACGCCAACCACCTGTGGGTTCCTGGAGACGCGATGGGGAATCGCTTAGGTTAAGTAGAGCATGGATGGTGCGGGGTGTCAATGGCCGTGCGAGCCGGAGCGCCGAAAAAAGACAGCGCCCCCGGTTTCCCGGGAGCGCTGAAGGGTCGGTCAATTGGACAGTGGTTAGCGGGGGTTAGGCGAAGTTACTTCTTGGTGCGCGTGTTGTTGTGCTTCTCGCGATAAATCTGGTGCGAGGCTTGATTCTGTTGCTGGCGTACCTGCTGGCGTTCGGCCTGGGTCAGTTTGCCACCGTTAGCCTGACGGTCGGTCTTGATTTCCTGATTGATCTGGGCTTCCTTGTTTTCGAGCTGGCCGGCTTCGGCTGCCGTCAACTGGCCGCTCTTCACGCCTTGGGCAATACGCTCCTGCTGATTTTCCTGACGGGTGCCGACGACGCCGTTGCCAGAGGTGGTCTTGTTGGCGTTGGTCTCTTCTTTATTGATCTGATGAGAGAGGCGATTCTGGATGTTGTTGAGGCGGGTCTGCTCGGCGGGAGTCAGCTTGCCACCGTTCTGGGATTTGAGCTGAGCGGCCTTCTGCTTTAGCCGGGCTTCTTCCTTTTCCAGCTTGGTCGCTTCGGACGGGGTCAATTCGCCGTCTTTGATGCCAGCGGCGATGCGATCCTGCTGATCCTTATAGCGCTCTGCCGGGGTCAAGGGGTCAGTCGGGGGGGTGGTGGACGTCTGGGCAAACATGGGCAGGCTCAGCGCGCTCATCATGGCTAGGGTCAAAACAATATTCTTTTTCATAATCGGTGCACTCCTTAATTCTTGGAAATTGTATGAGAGCCGCGGTTCGATCTCACGGTTGCTCTGGAGGACTAAACACGCATGGTTCGGGAATGTTGCGGAAAAAGTGTGGCAGAGCGAAATGGGGTGCACTCTAGGCAAAGGGTTGGAAACACGTGCTTTCGACCGCAACTTATAGAACGGGGCGGGGTTGGGCTACAGCCCGGCGGCGATGCGGGAACGGGGATCCAGCAGGTCGCGCAGGGCGTCTCCGACGAAGTTGAAAGCAAGCACGGCCAGCATCACGGCGATGGCAGGAAACAGGACGAGATGCGGGGCGTCGAACAGGTGGGAGCGGCCGTCATTGAGCATCGCTCCCCAACTAGCGGCGGGGGGCGGGACGCCGAGGCCGAGAAAGCTCATAGTGGCTTCGGCAAGAATGGCTCCAGCCATGCCGATGGCCGCTTGGACAATTACTGGCTGCATGATGTTGGGCAAAATGTGGCGGACGATGATGCGGAAGTCGCGGGCGCCAAGAGCGCGGGCGGCCTCTACGTATTCTTTTTCGCGGGCGGCGAGCACTTGCGCGCGGACGAGGCGGGCGTAGCCGACCCATCCGGTGAGCGAAAGCGCAGCAATGAGGTTGCCGATGCCGGGGCCGCGCACGGCGACAAAGGCAATCGCCAGCAAGATGCCCGGGAGCGCGAGAAAGGCGTTCATCAGGATGGCGTTGAAGAAATGATCGAGCCAGCCGCGGTAGTATCCGGCGAGGCAACCGGCGAGTACGCCGAGCAGCAAAGAGACACTTACAACGCCAGCGCCCACCATCATGGAGATTCGCGAACCGAAGATGATGCGAGAAACAATGTCGCGTCCTAGTTCGTCGGTGCCAAAGAAGTGGGTAGCGGAGGGGGGAGAAAGACGGGCAGGCAAGTCAATGGTGGCTGGATCGTGCGGAGCCAGCAGGGGCGCGAAGATGGCACAGAGAGTAAAAATGGCGATGAGTAGAAGCCCCGCTGCGGCAAGTGGATTGCGGCTCAGTACGCGCATCAGTGGGGTAGCGCCAAAGCTACGAACATGGCTCATGTGCGGATCCTCGGATTGATCGCGGCGTAGAGGACGTCGGTGAGTAAGTTGACCAGAACGTAGGTTAGGCCGATGGCGAGGACGCATCCTTGCACCAGGAAGTAGTCACGGTTGGCGATCGCTTGAATGGCGAGCCGGCCCACGCCCGGCCACGAAAAGATGGTTTCTGTTACGACAGCACCTGCGAGCAACGCTCCGAATTGCAAGCCTAGAACTGTGATTACGGGAATAAGCGCATTGCGCAGGGCGTGGCGATAGACGACTGCCGACTCACTGAGTCCCTTGGCGCGGGCGGTGCGGATGTAATCCTGGCTGAGTTCTTCAAGCATAGAAGTGCGGACCATACGAGTAAGAATTGCAGCTAGTGCGCTGCCCATGGTGACTGCGGGGAGGATGAGGTGCAGCCAAGTGCCGGAGCCAGAGACGGGGAGCCAGCCAATCTTGATGGAGAAGATCAGGATAAGGATGGGGCCGAGGGCGAATCCGGGCACGGACAGGCCGAGCAGACTGACGAAGCTAAGGAGGCGGTCGTCCCACCGATTGCGCCGGCGAGCTGAGTGTACCCCGGCGGGCACGGCGAGCAACACGGCGATGAGCAGTGCGGCGAGGGTGAGCTTCAAGGTGTAAGGATAGCGAACCGCAACTAACTGAGCGACTGGCTGATTGAGCCGCAGCGAGCGGCCCAGGTCGCCGTGCAAAACTCCGCCCCAATAGCGCAGGTACTGCTGGCCGAGAGGTAAGTCGAGTCCATAGGCGTGGCGCATGGCGGCGAGGTCGGCGGGCGCGGCACTTTCGCCTAGCATCTGCTGTACGGGGTCGCCGGGGACGAGGTGAATCAGCAGAAACACTGCGGAAACCACCAGCCACAGTACAGGCAGCGTATAGAGCAGCCGGGATGCGAGGGAGCGGAGCATGGCTGGCATCCCTACGCTTTCAGCGGTGACGGCGCGGTCGGCGCGGGAGCGGGCTCAGGTTGCGCCGTCTCAATGCGGACTTGTGAAATGCGGTGGCCTTCCATCTGGTCCACAGTATAGTGGCGGCCCTCAAAGTCAAAGGTGTCGCCGACGGTGGGGATTTTCTGTAGCTGGTCGAGGACAAAACCAGCGAGGGTCTCAAAGCCGTGGTCGCGCGGCAGTTCGAGTCGGTACTGCGACTCCAAGTCGAGGAGGCTCACCGCGCCTTCTAGAATCATGGACGAAAAATCGAACACGGAGTTGGGCGATTCCTCGGTATCGAATTCGTCTTCGATTTCGCCAACGAGTTGTTCAAGCAGATCTTCGGCAGTAACCAAGCCAGCAGTGGAGCCAAACTCATCGACCACAACGGCCATGTGGCGGCGATTGGTCTTGAACTCTTCCAGCAGGTCTGCCAAGTCTTTGGTTTCCGGGACAACGAGTACGTTCCGCATGACTTGCGCCAGCGTCATGCGCTCGAGCCGGGCGTAGGCTGGCTGGGACGGCGAGAGCCGGAGGCGCAGTCCCATCCAGCGCATTACATCCTTGGCGTAGATCACGCCGACGATGTGTTCGGGGCCGCTGGCAGGGTCGTAAACCGGTATGCGGGAGTGCTGCTCTTCCACAATGCGTTTGCTGGCAGCTTCAAGGGTCATATTGCCGGGGAGGGAGAAAATCTTGTGGCGCGGCACCATGACTTCGCGGACGCTGACTTCGTCGAATTCGAGCACCTTGCGGATGGTCGCCTCTTGAAACGGGGGCAAAATGCCAACGTGACGGCTGGCGGTGACCATCAGCTTAAGTTCGTCGCTGGAATGAACGGCGCGCTCGGGTATGGATTGGAGATCAAAGGCGCGCAGCGCGACACCAGCGGAGCCCTTGAGCACCCATAGGAAGGGGCGAGAGATCGCCAGAAAGAACTCCATAGGGCCAGCGACGGCGAGAGCAACCTGCTCGGCGCGTTGCAGGGCAAGAGACTTGGGCACAATCTCACCCAACAGAACGTGCATATAGGTGATGGCAAGGAAGGCGAGGGTGATGGCGATGACGTGGGCGTAAACCGCACCGTAGGGAACACCTTGCAGGTATTCCTCAACAATGTGGGACACAACAGGCTCGCCTAGCCAGCCGAGAGCGAGACTGGTCAGGGTCACCCCCAGTTGCACTCCGGCGAGCAGCTCGTCGAGCTTGGTCTGGAGGCGCTCGACGGTACGGGCACCGATGCGATGGGCTTCCACCAGTTGATGAACCCGGGTGGAACGCACACTCACCAACGCGAACTCGGCGGCCACAAAGAAGGCGTTGGCAGCCACCAGCGCGAAAATCACCAATATTCGGAGCAGGGCGTCGCCAAGCATTTATCCCAGAATTTTAGCACTGGCCGTCTGGCTAAGGTCAACCAGCAATTTCGTGGTCGTGTTGCGGGCGATTCCAGGTCATGCGTCAGGTGGCGCGGACGCTGTTTCCGTGCACAAGGGCGGAAATAATCCGGATGCGCTCTTCATTTGCCAGGGAGTTCATACTGGTAATTATGCTTGAGCGCATAAATACGATAGTCAAGCATTTTGTTCAGTTTATCTTTGCCTTAAGGCTCTCTGCCTATTATTATCAGGGTATTGGGACTGCCCTCCCCAATGGGTTTCTTGACAAGTGGTTTACGATTACGCCGAAGAAACTTTTGGAAGCTTCGACACGTCTAAACAGCATGTAGGCAGCGCGGATGTAAATGTACGTGCGTTTCGCGTCGTACAGGTCGCCACCGCCGAACCAGCCCAGAAGATGCACGAAAAGCTGCACCTCGAAAGGGTGGTCTCGCGGGTGGCCCTTTGTGTGCTAAATCTTTGAGCGGAAAACGCCGATTAGAGGTTGCACAGGAGGCAAGCAATGCGCGTTGGGGCAAGAAGAACGACGCAAGAAGGTGAGCGGAAATTTATGTCTACGTCCTCGATATTAACTGATATTGGCGCAATGGAATCGAAGCTCTACTATGGCAGCGTCGCGGGAGCATATAGCGCTTCTGAGACGGCTGAGAGCATTTCAAATCATCCCGTGTTTAAGTTCATTCTCATGGCATGGCTGGCTACTGTCATTGGCAGGCTCAACACGAACTTGGCAACTATGATGTCACGAATAGATGGCCCCCCAAAGACGACGCCGACCGCTCCGTCTAGGGAGACTCTACTAAAAGCCCAGGAGCACTTTGCCACGTTAAGCACTTCGGTATCAAATTTGATTGACCTGATGGAACGACACGATCTAGCGAACTATTGGGCCTTTGGAGTGGTCACGAAGGTTCGTGATCTACGGACGCACAATGAGCGCCTGATTGATTTAACGGATTGGCTGGAATTGGTGCTGCACCCTGATCTTTATCAGGAGAACGTTCAGGCGTCCCGCGCAGAAATCGCACGCGGTGAGTGCATTGAAACATCCACCGCATGCCTGATCTGAAGAAAAGGAACGTCGTTTTTTGCAAAGACGCCCGACAAGTATGTTGGGCGTCTTGATGCTCCCACCAAAGCGCGCATACACGAAAAACTAGACAGGATTGCGGCGGATTTTTCCGACCCGCCAAATTAAATTTTGTCTCTCCCCCTGGCGGGGAACCCGCCTCTCGGATACACGCGGGTCGGCGACTATCGCATCATCTTCGACTTGTTGCCTGAAATGGTCAGCGTTACGGTTGTTGGGCCGCGTGGCGATGTCTACCGAAAATATTGACTGTTTAGCCCCCGCTGCAAAACCAAAAGGAGCCACTCCGGGACGGCCCTGCCGCCCGGCCTGAATTCTAGTGCCGAGCGAGGAAATTTGACGCGGGGCTGCACCATGGAGGCTTGCAGGGCATTGAGGGCATTCAGGGCCTTAACGGAAAACTCCACGCGGGCTGCTTCCCTTTTGGCGGTGAGTGGGTCTAAGCGTAAAGGGCGGCGTAAAGGGCGGCGTAAAGGGCGGTGAATCAGTCTTTCCGCAGCACGGGAGGACTCTCTTTTGACCCCATGTGATTCGTTGGTGGCGAGCCAGTGGAGTTGTTTTGTAGAACGACGGAACCAAGCCTGGTGCGACTGCGTACCAACAGATGAGCAACAGGCCCAAAGGGGCATGAAACACTAGGAACATGACTGGGCCGAATCGGGTCGCAGGAGGGTGACGTGGCAAACGGAAATGGCAAGAGCAAGAAGCGGCGGATGTGGATTGTCGCCGGAGTGGTGGTGGCGGTCTTGGCGGTAGTAGGGGTGGTAATCGCCTCGACCCGCGGCGGCGCGAAGATTGACCCCTCGAAGCTGGCGAATGTTGATAAAGGCGACCTTGCGAAGAGCGTAGTGGCCACCGGCAAAGTCGAGCCCATCACCAGGGTGGAGTTGAAGTCGAAGGCCAGCGGCATTGTGAAGCACTTGCTGGTGGAATACGGCGACAAGGTGAAAGTGGGCCAAGTGTTGGCGGAGCTGGATAAAGAAGAAATTCAGGCGCAAGTGGAATCCGCCAAAGCGCAGTTGACGGCAACCGAGGCCAACATGGCAGCCTCAGCCGCTGATTTGGAACGCGCCAAAGTGGATGCGGAAGGCCCCGAAGTTCCGCTGCTGAAGCGTGCCTATGATCGCTCCAAGGGAATGGCCAGCGAAGGGGTAGTGTCACAATCTACGCTGGACGATGCCGAGCGTGCTTACAGTACGGCGCTGAATAAGCAGAATGTGGCGCGAGCGCAGTTGACGGTAACGAAGGCGCGGGTTGCACAGGCCAAGGCGCAAGTGTCGCAGCAGAAGGCAAACCTCGATCAACTCGACCAGCAACTCCGCTATGCAACGATTGTCTCTCCGATTGATGGGGTGGTGCTGTCGCGTGACGTGGAAGTGGGCAGCGCGGTGAGTTCGATTCTGGTGCTAGGTTCGGGCGCAACCTTGGTGATGACGCTTGGCGACACTCGCGAAGTGTATGTAAAGGGCAAGGTGGATGAGAGCGATATTGGCAAGGTCTATATCGGCCAGCCCGCGCGCATCAAGGTGGAGTCTTACAAAGACAAGACCTTTACCGGCAAGGTTACCAAGATTTCGCCCCTCGGCGTGGAAAAAGACAATGTGACCACCTTTGAAGTGCGGGTCTCGATTACCAACCCGGAGGGCATTTTGAAGGCGGCGATGACAGCCAATGCCGAGATCATTCTGGAAGAACACAAAGGCGTATTGCAGATTCCCGAAGGCGCGATTATCTACGACAAAGACAAGAAGGCTTCGGTGGAAATGCCGGACGAGAAAGCAAAAGATGGCAAAAAGAAGGTGGGCATCGCGATCGGCATCTCTAACGGCGCGAAGACAGAAGTGCTGAGCGGCGTCAAAGAGGGCGACAAGGTCATCCTGCAGTAAGAATCAACGGGGCGCGAACCGCGACCAGCGGACGCGCCCCGAACTTTTGATATTTTTCATTTTTCATTTTTCGGGGGGCTGAAGCTATGCGGACAATGCAATGGGGAATGAACAAGCGATCGCTGGGCACTGGGGTAGCGCTTTTGGCAATGGTGCTCGGTGGCACGACGATGGCGCGCGCTGGCTGGGACAACAACAAAGTGAAGGGTGAGTTTACCCGCAACTATACCGTCAGCGGCCAAGTAGATTTAGATGTGCGCAGCGGCTGCGGCGATGTGGAAGTGCGCAGCGGTTCGGGCAATACGGTGGCGATTATGGCTCACATTGAAATCAACAGTCGCTACGGTGGCAACGCCGAACAGCGGGTGCAAGCAATTGAAGCCAATCCTCCCATTCAGCAAACGGGCAACATCATCCGGATTACGCATGAACCCAGCAGCGAGTGGCGGAACATCTGCGTGAACTACGTGATCACTTCTCCGAAGACGACGCACATGATGGCGCGGACGGGGTCAGGCAACGTGGTTGCCGAGGGCATTTCTGGCCCTGTAGATGCGGAGTCCGGCTCGGGCGATGTTCGCATCGCGAGCATTGGCAGCATGACGCGCGTGCACACGGGGTCGGGCAACATCTCCGCCGAACGAATTCAGGGCGAAGTTCACATGGAGACTGGCAGTGGCGACGTGCAGGCGGTTGACATTGCCGGGGGGTTCACGGGACACACCGGCAGCGGCAACATCAAGCTGCGGCAGAATGCGCCGGGCCCGGTACGCGCAGAAACTGGTTCTGGCGACATCGAGGTAACCGGCAGCAACGGTTCGCTGCATGCCACTACCGGCAGCGGCAACATTCACGCCGATGGCGACCCGAAGGGTCCGTGGCATCTTTCTACCGGCTCCGGCGAAGTGAGTTTGCGGTTGCCGTCCAATGCTTCGGTGGACGTTTCGGCACGCACTTCATCGGGCAGCGTGTCGGTGGATCATCCTATAACCGTGCAAGGCAAAGTAGGGCGGCAGGAAATTCACGGGAAGATGGGCAATGGCGGGCCGCTGATGGAAGTTTCGACCGGCTCGGGCGATATTTCAATCAAGTAGGTTTTTAGCGATGGGAAACTTTTCCTCCTAGATGGGCCGCGCCCTGCGCGGCCCACTTTTTTTGCGGGCTACAGTAGACTTCGCCGTATCCTGCTAGTGAACTGGATACGGCTATGACTAAATCGCGCAGCGTCACCTTCACCACCGACTTCGGCCTTGCCGACCACTACGCTGGCACCATGAAGGGCGTGGTGCTGGGCATTGCACCTGCGGCCACCTTAGTAGACATCTCACACGGGGTGCCAGCATTTAACGTGTTTGCCGGGGCGCTGACGCTGGGCGCAGCCTATCGTTACTTCCCTGCTGGCACGGTGCATGTGGCGGTGGTGGACCCGGGCGTGGGATCGGCCAGGCGGCCGATTCTGGTGGAGGCTGCAGGGCAGTTCTTCGTGGGGCCGGATAACGGCATTTTCGGTGAGGTTTACGCATCTTCTGCAGCTCGCGAAAGCGAAGGGCAAGTGCGGGTGCGGCACGTCACGGCGTCACAATTCTTTTTACATCCGGTGAGCCAGACCTTTCATGGTCGCGACATTTTCGCGCGTGTGGCTGGGCATCTGGCTGCGGGCGTGGAGCCAGCGGCGTTTGGCGATGAGATTGACGACTATCTACGTATGGCCGCGCCTCCGGTGGAGCGCGCGGCGGATGGGGGGCTGCGGGGCCGGGTGCTGGCGGTGGATCACTTTGGGAACGTGATTACGAATATTCGGAACACTGACGTGCCGGAGGTGGCGGCGCAGGGAGTGTTTTCGCTCGAAGTGGCGGGCCGGGCTGTGAGCCGGACGCGCTCCAGCTATGCCGACGCCGCAGAAGGAGAGGTGTTTGCCATCCTTGGGAGTTCGGGGTATTGGGAGATTTCGGCGAACCGGGCGTCCGCGTCGGAGTTGTTGGGAGTGGGCTGCGGAGACGAAGTGGTGCTGCGGGTTGGGTAAGGGGTTTGGGTGAGGGAGTTGGGTGGGGGGGTGAGATAGTCAAGAGTGTGTATTCAGTATTCGCATCTTGAATTCGGCAAAGTGCGCAGGATGGAAGATGGGCACCGATTTTTGTGGGTGGACGCAGCCGTCCGTGTGTCGAATGTTGCCAATAGGGGAACACCCGGCAGAAGCGGGGTGACTGCAACGCTACGGTTTGAGCTTAGGGCGGGCGTAGGCTTCCATTTGGCCGGTCCAGTGGACGAAGCGGGAGAGGTTGCCGCGTTCGCGCCACGCGAAGGTCCAAAATTCGAGGAATCCGATCTCCTGCATTTTGACGCCGGAGTAGGTTTCCATGCGCCAGAGCAGATAGGGGCTGCGCCACGGGGTCAGGTGATGGCCCTTGGTCGAGCTCCAGAGGAAGCGTAGTTGGGCGAGCATCAGAGTTAGTATATCGCCGGGGGCGAAAGGGGATGAGAGGAGCAGGAGGAAGGGAGAAAAGGGGAACAGAATCAGGTGGGAAAATCAAATAAAACGAATTATATTACTTTAGTAGGCATTGAATTCACGTCAGATTCGCAACACGCCAATGGAAAGATTTAGGGGGCAACGGCTGTGACGAATTTGTGTCGTGGGGAAAGGTGTACAGCGTTAGCCAGAGCCTTGCACGGTTCGTCACCTTCGTAGTTCTTTCCTTGCGACCCCTGGCGAGTGGGCGGGCTACCCGGCTAACTTGGAAATCATCGAGAACAGTGGCATGTAGAGCGAGAGTACGATGCCGCCGACTACTACGCCGAGCACACCGATAATCAGCGGCTCGAGGGAAGCCAGCAGGTCTTTGGTGGCGATATCCACGTCGTCTTCATAGAAGTCGGCAATTTTGTGGAGCATGGTGTCGAGCGCGCCGGTGGCTTCGCCGACGTCCACCATGTGGCAGACCATGCTGGGAAACACCTTGGCCTCGCGCAGTGGGTCCACCATATTGCGGCCTTCTTCTACAGCTTTGCGGACTTTGAATAAGCCTTCTTCGATTACGGCGTTGCCCGAAGTGCGGGCTGTGATGGCGAGACCTTCGAGGATAGGGACGCCGGAGGAGAGTAGAGTCCCCATGGTGCGGGCAAAGCGGGCCACGGCGATTTTACGCAGCACATTGCCCAGCACGGGCAGTTGCAGCAGCAGACGGTCGGTGCGGTAGCGGCCGTGTGGGGTGCGGCGATAGCGGTTGATGCCGTAGTAGGTCGCGCCGACTGCGAGAAACACCGCCCACCAGTAGCTGCCGACGAAGGCGCTGAGGCCCATCACGATGCGCGTTGGCAGCGGCAGCGGCACGCCGAGGCCGACGAAGAGCGTGGAGAAGATTGGCACGACCCACTTGAGCAAAGCTCCGACAATAAGAATCGCCATACCGACGACGGCCGCCGGATAGACCAAGGCGGACTTGAGCGCGTTCCGCATCTTGAGGGCTTTTTCGACGTAGGTGGCAAGGCGCTGCAAGACGGTGTCGAGGATGCCTGCGGCTTCGCCTGCTTCCACCAGGTTGACGCTGAGGTTGTCGAAGGCTTCGGGATGGTCGCGCATGGCCCCAGAAAGCGTACTGCCTTCTTCGACAGCGGTGCGAACGCTGGTAATGGCAAGCGAAAAACGCAGACTTTCCTGATTGCTAGCCAGCACGTCGAGGCATTGAATCAGGGGGAGGCCGGAGCCGATCATCACAGAAAATTGCCGAAAGAAAATGGCGCGGTCGCGGGTTTTGATGGAACCCATCGAAGGCAGCAAGTTACGGAGACTAAAAGCGGGGGGCGAGGTGGATTTCTGTCCGGATTTGCCTGTAGGCTTGGGGGCAGATGCAGGCAAAGGCGGTGTACGCCGCGCCGGGGCAACGGCTGCGCCGGCACCACTGCGTGAAAGTCCTGCGAGTTTGCTTCCAGAATAGGAACTTGGCAACCTGTCGCCTCCCTGTGCTTACTTTCGGTGAGTGGTAGGCCCAGCGGCAGCCCGGCCCGCCATGCCCGCGCCACGGTCAATCATGCCCATCAACTCATCCGGCATACTGCTTCTTTGCAAGGCGAGTTCCAAAGTGATCTGGCGTGCGAAATAGGCACGTGCCAAAGACTGGTTGAAGGTCTGCATACCGTATTTCTCTTGGCCGTTCTGCATGACGGAGTAGATCTGGTGGACTTTATCTTCGCGAATGAGGTTACGAATCGCCGTATTGGGGATGAGCACTTCCATGATCATGGTGCGCCCCTTACCATCCATTCGAGGCAAGAGGGCTTGGGACAAAATGCCTTCTAACGACAGCGAAAGCTGGGCCCGGATCTGGGATTGCTGGTGTGCGGGAAAGACATCAATGATTCGGTTGATGGTGGCGAGGGCCGAGTTCGTGTGCAGGGTAGCAAAGGTAAGGTGGCCGGTTTCGGCGAGGCGGAGGGCGGCTTCGATGGTTTCTAGATCGCGCATTTCGCCAATCAAAACCACATCGGGGTCGGCCCGCATGGCCGCGCGCAGGGCGTCGCCAAAACTGTGGGTGTCTGAAGTTAATTCGCGCTGGTTAATGAGGCAATTCTTATTCGAGTGCACGAACTCGATGGGGTCTTCAATGGTCAGGATGTGTTCGTGGCGGTCGGTGTTGATCTTGTCAATCATTGCCGCCAGCGTAGTAGATTTGCCGGCTCCGGTGGGCCCGGTGACGAGAACGAGTCCGCGAGGCTTGGCGCAGAGCGTGTGGATGACCGGCGGCATACCCAGTTGCTGGGTGCTGCGGATGGCAAGTGGAATGAGACGGAAGACGGCGGCGGTGGAACTGCGTTGCAGGAACAGGTTGGCACGGAAGCGGGCGAGGCCATCAATGCCGAAAGAAAAATCAATGTCGTGCATTTTTTCAAAGCGCTGGCGCTGTTCCTCGGTAAGTACACTGGACGCAAGCTGATGGGTCTGCACCGAAGTAAGCGGCTCCATTTCCAGCGGACGCAGGGCACCATGCACGCGTACCAGCGGGGGTGAGTTGACGCTAAGGTGCAGGTCACTGCCTTCCATCTCAACCATCTTCTGCAACAGGTCATTCAGCGTGAACAAACCAGCCTCCATTCGGCAACCACATCATTTATCGTGCAGGTTACGCTATCCAGCTACAGTTTCGCGAACCACTTCTTCCAGGGATGTAATGCCTTGCATGGCTTTCAGCAAACCGCTGCGGCGAAGGGTCATCATGCCCTGCTCTACCGCTTTCTGTTTAAGCTGCGGCGCGGAAGCTCCAGCAAAGATGAGGTCGCGAATCGCTTCTCCAATCTCCATCACTTCGTAGAGTCCGGTGCGTCCTTTGTAGCCAGTGTCATTGCACAGGTTGCATCCCTTGCCTTTGCGGAGGGTGGCGCTCGCGGCTTCTGCTGGCGTCATGCCTTCGGCAATGAGCGTGGGCGCAGGCACGGTGACGCTTTGCGCGCATTGGTTGCAGACGCGGCGCACCAGCCTCTGTGCACAAATAAGGTGCACCGAAGTGGCCACCAGAAACGGGTCAATGCCCATATTCAGCAAGCGAGTGATGGTTTCTGCCGCGCCGTTGGTATGGACGGTTGAAAGCACTAAATGTCCGGTGAGCGCGGCCCGTATGGCTGTTTCTGCTGTTTCAAGGTCGCGAATTTCGCCTACCAGAATAATGTTTGGATCTTGCCGCAGGAAGGCGCGCAGGGCAGTGGCGAAGTTCAGGCCAATCTGCTCCTTCATCTGCACCTGATTTACACCCGCCAACTGGAACTCGACCGGGTCTTCGGCGGTCATGATATTTACGTCAGGAGCATTGAGGCGGGAGATGGCCGAATAGAGGGTATTGGTTTTGCCCGAGCCGGTGGGGCCGGTGACGAGCACCATGCCGTAAGGCTTGAGGATGGCACGCTCAAACTTGGCAAAGGACTCGGGTTCGAATCCTAGCTGCGTCATATCCAGCTTCAGGGCTTCTTTATCCAGCAGCCGCAAGACGATTTTTTCTCCAAACAGAGTGGGCAGAGTGGAGACACGGAAGTCGAGTTGTTTCTTTTTTCCGGCCAGGCTGATTTTGAGCATCACGCGGCCATCTTGCGGCAATCGCTTTTCGCTGATGTCCAGCTTAGACATGATTTTGATGCGGGAAGCGATGGCATCGCGCAGCCGCAGCGGGGGCGACATGACGGTGGACATGACGCCATCCATGCGAAAGCGTACACGGTATTCTTTTTCGTAAGGCTCAATGTGGATGTCACTGGCCCCGCGCTTCACCGCTTCGGTAAGAATTACGTTTACCAGCTTGACGATGGGTGCCTCTTCGGAAACCTTTTCCAAATCAGGGATGGGTAAGTTCAATTCTTCGTTCTGGAGCTCGACATCGAGGTCGCCCGCTTCGGCGATGGAGGCCATCACGGCTTCCAAGCCTTGGTCGGCTAGCGGCTCTTCGCCACTGCCGTAAGCTTTGTCCAGAGCTGCGGTCATGTGGCTATAACCAGCGACCACCGGTTCGATGTTCAAGCCGGTGCGGAATTTCACTTCATCCATGGCAGCAACGTCTGTGGGGTCGGCCATGGCCAGCGTAAGCGAGCCGCCCACTTTGCTAAGGGGAAGGACTTCATGGCGACGTGCGATCTCGGCAGGAATGAGCGCAAAGACGGTGTGATCGGGCTCAACGGCGGGAAGGTTGATGGCGGGCATACCGTACTGGCGGCAGAAGAAGCCCGCGAGAATATCACCCGGCATGACCCCAGCCTTTTCCAGCGCGGGAATGAACGGGACGCGGGCCTCGCGCTGCACGGTGAGAGTGTGCGCAAGTTGTGTGGCAGTAATCTGGTGCTCGCGCACCAGCAGATCACCTAGACGCTCAGCCATGGGGTCAGAACCTCGCAACCCACCAAATTGCGAACCGGGAAGAACTGGGATTGCGGGGCAGGGATCGGCCCTGCGGAAACAAACAACGGGTCTAGCTATGAGGCTAAGCGGGTGGGCGGACTGAGTCAATGCCGGGAGGTGAAATCCAGCTGACGAAAGTACCCTCACCTCAGGAATGGGGCGGGGACGGGGCGGCGGGGTGCAGCGGAACCGCGCGGATGGGGCATATAATCGGCGTTGGCGGCAAAGTCGAGTATTTGTCGCGGTGCGATGCCTGTGCAGCCCAACGACCCTCCTAACCCGCCTCTGGGGCCTGAAGAACATCGGGGAAGCCGCCGGCTTGCTGTGACCCTGCTCGCGAGCCTGATTACGCTGCTGTTTGTGGTGGTTTTTTCGCAGACGGCGTTCAATCTCACGTTTTTGCGGCCAAGTGGTGACGGGCAGATTCAGGTTTTTGCCGCACTTTCTCTGCTGATCTTCCTGCTGTTTGTAGCCCTCACCTACGTACTGGCGCGTACCGTGCTCAAGCTATGGAGTGAGCGCCGGATGGGCACACTGGGGTCCAAGTTCCGCACCCGCATGGTAGTGGGTGCACTGCTGCTTTCACTGGGGCCGGTTATCTTCGTATTCTTTTTTGCGTATGGCCTGATGAACCGCTCAATTGACAAGTGGTTTTCGCGGCCGGTGGAGCAGGTGCGGGAGGACACCACGGCAATGGCTCTGCTGCTGGGAGCGTACGTCACGCAAAATGCCAATGCCGAAGCCAGCACCCTGGCCAGCGAACCCGGCACGATCCGGGCATTTTCCACGGGTAACTTCACCGAGGTGCTGGCGCATTTCCGCGAGCACCAGCGAACTTTACAGGGCGGCTTTATCGTGGCTTTGCGCGAGGAAGATTCGTTAGCTGGTTATCAACTGCCGGTGCCGTGGTCTGGGATACGAGAAGAGTTGCGGCACGCGAAGACGAGCGCCAGCGGCGCGCTGCAACTGACTTTGGGGGGCGCAGATTTTGCAGTGAGCCGGGTTGCGGTAGGCTCAGCGGGCAGCATTTTGGTGGGCTTGCCGCTGCCACCGCAGTTCGCCGCTACTACCAACCGGGCCGAAGCCAGCCAACAGCGATATCTTGAACTGAGCCGCGACCGCAAGCTGTTTCGGCAAACGTATTTGGGAGTGCTGGCGCTGCTGACTATGCTGGTGCTGTTTACCGCTACCTGGTTCGCGCTGTTGCTATCGAAGCAAGTGACGAGGCCGGTGGAGGCGCTGGCACGAGCCACGGAAGCTATTTCTGCGGGGCGCCTTGACTACCGGATCGCGGTGACCGGCCCCGATGAGTTTGGGGATCTGGTGCAACGCTTCAATCGTATGGCGGGGGATTTGGAATCCAGCCGCCAACTGCTAACCACTTCCACGGGCGAACTGGGTGACGCCAACCAGCAACTCGACCAGCGCCGCCAGCAGATGGAAACCATTCTGGAAAACATCCCCACCGGCGTGATGTCGCTAGACGCTAGTCGCCGCATTACGCACGTGAACACTGCATTGCGACGGATTTTCGATCCTCAACTGAGGGGCCACGCGGGAGCCGTGCCTGGAGCAGGACTGGAAGAGTTTCTACCAGCCGAGATTCTTGCTGATCTGGATTTTCTGCTGCGCCGCGCCGACCGTATGGGTAGCACCACGAGTCCGATGGAGCTGCAAATCGGCCACCACGCGTTGCATGTTGCCGTGACGGTAGCGTCGCTGACCCACGGAACACAGCGGCTGGGCTGGGTGGTGGTGTTTGAAGACTTATCTGACTTGTTGCAAGCGCAGCGCGAAGCCGCGTGGCGTGAAGTGGCGCGGCAGGTGGCGCATGAGATCAAAAACCCGTTGACGCCGATCGCGCTCTCTGCCGAACGTATTGGGCGGCACTTGGCAGGCAACCAATCACCCGAACCGCGGTCGCTCGACATTATCCGCAAATGCGCGGAAACCATTGCCGCTTCGGTGGGAACGGTTCGCTCGTTGGTGGACGAATTTGCCGCGCTGGCGCGATTCCCCAAGGCCAAGCCCGAACCCGCCGATATCAATGCAATCGTGGAAAGTACGCTCACGATGTTTGAGGGGCGGTTGCATGGCATTCATGTAAGCACGGCGCTGGCGGAAGATCTACCGGCTGTGATGGGTGACCCGAACGCGTTGAAGCGCGCACTGGCGAATTTGGTGGACAATGCTGCCGACGCGATGGATCAATCGCTGGTGCGCGAAATTCATATCTCGACTGCGCTGCTGGATGACCACTCGGCGGTGGAAGTAGCCGTGGCAGATACCGGGCATGGTGTGACGCAGGAAATGAAGGAAAAGCTCTTTCTGCCATATTTCTCCACCAAGCATCGGGGCAGCGGATTGGGCCTCGCCATCGTCAGCCGTACGGTGGAGGACCATCGCGGCTCCATTCGCGTGGAAGAGAATCAGCCCGCCGGCACGCGATTTGTGCTGGAACTACCCATCGCGCCGGTGGCAGCGGAAGTGGCCAAAGGAGTGCGTCATGGTTAGCATCCTGATTGTGGACGATGAAGCGAGTATTCGTGAATCGCTGAGCGGGGTGTTAGAGGACGAAGGCTATCGGGTGGCGTTGGCAGAAAACGGTGATGAGTGTATGCAAGCGCTGGAAGATCGTGCGTTTGATGTGGTGCTGCTCGACATCTGGCTGCCGGGCATGGATGGGCTGGAGGTGTTGCAGCGGATTCGCAAGTTGGAAGGCGCGCCGGAAGTGCTGATGATTTCTGGGCACGGCACGATTGAGACAGCGGTGCGTGCCACCAAGCTGGGTGCTTTCGATTTTCTGGAAAAGCCGCTCTCGATTGACAAGACACTGGTGCAGATTAAGAACGCGCTGGACTCCCGGCGGCTGCAGACAGAAAATCGCGAACTAAAGAAGCAGGTGCAAGGCCGCCACGTCATCGTGGGCCAGAGTATTCCGATGAAAGCACTGCGCCAGCAGATTGGGCTGATGGCCCCGACCAACGGCCGGGTGCTGATTTATGGCGAATCTGGCACTGGCAAGGAACTGGTGGCACGTGCGATTCATGCAGGGAGCCTGCGTGAGGATGAGTTGTTTGTGGAACTGAACTGTGCGGCGATTCCAGAAGACCTGATCGAGAGCGAGCTTTTCGGCCACTTGCGGGGATCGTTTGCGGGAGCGGCCAGCGGCAAGGTAGGCAAGTTCCAGAAGGCAGACCGCGGCACTTTGTTTCTGGATGAAGTCGGCGACATGAGTTTGAAGACGCAGTCGAAGGTGCTGCGCGTGCTCGATGAGCAGCGGTTTGCCCCGCTGGGGAGCGAAGAGACGGTGGAGGTGGATGTGCGGGTCATCGCCGCCACCAACAAAGATCTGGAAGAGGAGATTAACCGCGGCAACTTTCGCGAAGACCTCTTTTACCGCTTAAATGTAATTCCCTTTTATGTACCGCCACTGCGCGAACGCAGTGAGGATATCCCGGTGCTGGCGCGGCATTTCTTGAAAGAAATTTCGGCTGCCTACAGCCGTCGTCCGCGCGAAATTTCTGACGATGCGGTGGATGCGTTGATGCGCTATTCGTGGCCGGGCAACGTGCGCGAACTACGCAACGTGGTGGAGCGGGTGGTGATCATGAATCCGACGGCAGCCCGCATTGAACGCAAGCATTTGCCGCCGCTGGTGTATCGCGAGAGTGGCCGGGCTGGGGCAGGAGCATTTGCCACGCTGCATCAGGCTCGCGCGGCCTACGAGCGGGACTACATCTTGAAGAAGCTCGATGAGAACCATGGCAACGTAAGCCGGGCTGCGGAAGTGCTGGGGCTGGAGCGGAGCCATTTGTATCGGAAGATGAAGGCGCTAGGCATTGCAGTGAAAGAGTAGGCGGGCGCGCTGCCACAAAGTTCGGCTAGCGTTTGCGCATTTGTATTTCTGTACCGTTTTTCTCGAAGCGGACTTCATCCATCAGCCGGTTAATCAGGAAAATTCCGCGGCCATGGTTGGAGTGAAGATTTTCCGCCATCAGCGGATTGGGCACCGCTTGCGGATCGAATCCGGGGCCGGGGTCGCGGACTACGATGACGATGCCCCGCTCTTCGTCACACGCCACCCAGCATTCCACCTGCTTGGTGGGGTCATTTTTGGCCCCGTGGACAATGGCGTTGGCAAGCGCCTCGCGCAAGGCAGTTTCCACCTCAAACTCGCTTCCCTTCATGCAGGGCGTGCCGCGCAATCCGTGCATGATCTGCTCCACCACCGGAGAAATGGCCTGAGGGTCGGCCGGAAGCGTGAACTCCAGCTTCAGGGCGAGCTTTTCCGGGTCTAGTTGAAACGGCAAACGCTCCTGCGCCATCCCACACCTCAATGCAGATTGGATGCCGATTATCTCATGCGGGTGCACTGTGAGGCGAAACTGGCACTCTGCTGGTAACGCGCGGTGGTTACCGGTTCGCGGAATGCGCGGCCCAGCGCAGTGATTGCGTACTCAAGCTTTCTTGACTTTGGCCGCCGCAGGTTTTTCCGCACGCAGCGGCTCTACCGGTGTGGCAGCCATCATGGCTTCCAGTTGGCGCCTCCAGTCGATCTCTTCCACAAAGCGTTGCGAATCGCGCCAGCCCGGGCTTACCTTGACGAACAGTTCTAGAAAGACGCGCGCACCCAGCATCGTTTCCATGCGCAGGCGTGCGGCTGTGCCAATCTTCTTGAGCATGGCTCCGCCCTTGCCTACTAGAATCGCTTTTTGGCCTTCTCGCTCGCAGTGGATCGTAGCCATGATGCGCGTGATGCGGGGCGTCTCTTCAAACTGGTCTATGACGACGGCGGTGGCGTGAGGCACTTCCTGCTGAGCCGACATCAATATTTGTTCGCGAATAATTTCTGCCGCCATAAAGCGCGCGGGCTGGTCTGTAATTTGATCTTCCTCGAAGTAACGCGGCCCTTCAGGCAGGGCGGCGACCACGGCATCGAGGAGAGCGTCCAGACCTTCTTTCTTGAGCGCAGAAATCGGGATGACTTCGGCAAAATCTCCGCGAGTGGTGTAGTCAGCAATAAGCGGAAGCAGGGTCTGCTTGTCCACGGTGTCCATCTTGTTCAACAGCAGAAAAGCCTTGGTTCCGGAGCGCTTCACCATTTCCAGCACAAATTCGTCAGTGGGGTCGGGGCGGCGGGCGGCGTCCACCATCATCAAGACGAGGTCACTGCCTTCGAGGCCGGCGTGGACTTCGTGCATCATCTTGCGGCCAAGCGCGGAATCGGGCGTGTGAACGCCAGGGGTATCCACCAGAATCGCCTGCGCGCCCGGTCGGCCTTTGCGCTTCGGCACATTCAAGATGCCCTGAATGCGGTTGCGCGTGGTTTGCGGCTTGGGGCTGACAATGGCGATGCGTTCCCCCACCAGGGCGTTGAGCAAAGTTGACTTGCCCGCGTTGGGGCGACCGAGAATACAGAGAAAACCACTGCGGAAGGCCATAGATTCTTCTTTGAAAGTACCTGCGCGAGTGCCAGCGGGCGCAGTGTTGATTGCGACTGGTTACTAGGCTTTGATCTGTTCCTTGATCTGTTGCTGGTTAAGAAATGTAATGCGAACCTTTTCCACCCGGCGGTCCGTAGCTTCCAGCACTTCAATGCGGAGGGCTTCGTCTTCCACAATTTCGCCTTTGCGTGGAATGCGGCCAGCCAATTCAGTGACCATGCCGGCGACCGTAGTGGCCGCAGTATCTGCGGGGACGACGCCGAACAACTCTTCGAGACGATCCACGTCCATGTTGCCTTGCACCACGTAAGTGTGCTCGCCCTCGCGGATATAGTCGCTCTCGGGCTCATGCTCGTCGCGAATTTCGCCGACAATCTCTTCCACCAGATCTTCCATGGTGACGACGCCAGCTGTGCCGCCGTACTCATCAACTACCACCGCGATGCGGATATTCTTCTTCTGCATCTCGCGCAGCAGGTCATTGGTGCGTTTACTTTCTGGGACGAAGTAAACATCGGCGCGCATCAGCGAATCCACGCGGCGGGTTGCGGCCTCAGTGTCAGGAATCTGCAACACGTCTTGCGCATAGACAATGCCACAGATGCTATGGATGGTGCCTTCGTACACCGGCACACGCGAGTAAGGCTTGTCGCGGAGCATTTCGATGAATTTTTCTACGGTGGTTTCGCCGGACACGGCAAACACTTCCGGCCGGGGACGCATCGCCTCGCGCACGGTCTTGTCGCCAAACTCGACAACCGATTGGATCAGGTCGCGATCTTCTTCGCCGAGGATGCCTTCTTCTTTGCCCGCCTCAATCAAGGCTTCTACGGCGTCGGATTGATCTTCGGGCGCGGGCTCGTGATGCTCAGCGCCGCTGGTGAGTGCGGCGACTGACTGCGAAAAGCCGAGAATCACGGTGAGCGGCATCATGATCCAGATGAGCACGCGCAAGACCCAAATGAAGTTCCGCAGCCACTCGCCTTCGGTGTAAGCGAACAGGAAATACGGAATGGCGTGGCCGAAGATGGTGATGAAGATCAACATACTGGCGGCCGCTTGCAGAACGTCGGGGACGTCCCAGGGATGGCCGAAAAAGGTGTTGTAGCCAACCAGCAGTGCGAGTGCGGCCACGGTCAACTGCCGAACCAGCCCCACTGAGAGGACGGCACGATCGCGGCTGGCCCACAGCACCGGTTCTACATGGTTTTCGTAGGAATCAATGTTGTCTTGAAATTCGCGGGAGAGAAATTTTCCAATTTCCGCGTACAGGCGGTCGAGGTAGGACGACAGCGTCAACAACCCGAGCAGAAACGCCGAGAGGGCTAAATGGGGCAGGCTCATGCGCGGCGGCTCCGCGGCCTTAATGCGCTTTGGGTGGGGGTGTTGCGCTCAATCAACGATTCGGGCAGGCGCAACTCTTTCCGCAGGCCAGCTTCTTTGCGCGCCATCTTGCCATCGTCGGTCTCGTGGTCGTAGCCAGCCAGATGGAGCAGCCCATGGAGGATCAGAATCTTGACTTCCGTCGCGAGTGGGTGGCCAAGCTGAGCCGCATTCGCGGCGGCAATGTCTTGTGAGATGGCGAGTTCGCCAGCAAGGCTGGTGCCACGCTTAAGGGCCGTGTCTGGTGCTGCGGCGAACGAAAGCACGTCAGTCGGCTTGTTCTTTCCGCGAAAGCGGTGGTTCAGTTCGCGCATGTGGGCATCACTCGTGACCAGCACATTCACCTGACCAGCCAACTTGGCGGCCTGACGGGCGCGCGATAGAAAGCGCGCCAGCGAGGCCTGCGTAAGGCCCGGAACGGGCTGGGAGAAGATGACCATGAATCGCGGCCAAGCCGCTAGAGAAATGATACAGGAGTCATCAGGCCCGAAGCCTAGTCCGCGCACTCAATCGTGGCCTTCAGCCGTGAGCGCGTCTGGAGTAATTGCGCCGCAGAATCGAGCGCGCCTATATCGAGCGGTCCTATATCGAGCGTTCCTATATCGAGCGTTCCTATAAGCACCAGACCCGCAGCATAGGGAGCCGATTGGTAGAAGATAGCTAGGTTGCCCCAAGGGCGCGTAGTAGGCAAGGCTACCCAAGGTTGGAGTGCTTCGCTCCGGGGCACCTGCAAGGGTCAGTTTCTGCGGCAAGTCACTGATCTTCACTGATCTTCACTGATCTTCTCCGTGTGGGCGTAGTCGTGTAGCGTAAGCGTGAGGGGCAAGAGCGACGCGAAGTGCCGCGCGGTGGCGTTGTCCGCTAACGTTGCCTCGATCTTCTGGTGAGCGACCTTGATTCTGATTCTCATTCGCTGTGCGACTTAGTCGTGCTCCTGCGGAATGTCTGATGCATGCTCCAGTTCCGGGTCGGCGTCCGGGTCGGCGTCCGGGTCGGCATCCGCATGGGTCGCTATGCCTGCTGGCAATGCGGGTGCCACACTCACTCGCACGGGCACGCCGCTGGGCTTCCGGACTCGTTCCTCGGCTTCTTTCTGCTCCCATGTGGCAGCTTCTTGTGCGCCTAATGAGAGGGAGAGTTGCACTCCGCCGCGCGCCTTGTATTCGTCATACGCGCGAACAATGCGTTGCACCAACTGGTGCCGCACTACGTCCGATTGATCAAAGTGCACAAAGGCAATACCTTCTACGCCTTGCAAAATCTCTAACGCTTCAATCAGGCCGCTTTTGCCCTTTACGGGCAGGTCAATCTGCGTGATGTCCCCGGTGATGACCGCCTTGGAGCCGAAGCCCAGGCGGGTGACGAACATCTTCATCTGCTCGGTGGTGGTGTTCTGGGCTTCGTCCATTATGACGAAGGCGTCGTTCAAGGTTCGGCCCCGCATGAAGGCAATGGGCGCAATCTCGATGACGTTTTTTTCCAGGGCGCGCTCAATTTTTTCCGAGTCCATCATGTCGTAGAGCGCGTCATAGAGCGGGCGCAGGTAAGGGTCAACTTTCTCCTGCAAGGTGCCGGGCAGAAAGCCGAGCCGCTCGCCAGCTTCCACGGCGGGCCGCGCCAGAATGATGCGGCTGACTTTTTTAGAGAGCAACGCGGAAACGGCCATGGCGACGGCGAGATAGGTTTTGCCGGTTCCGGCCGGGCCGATGCCAAAGACCATGTCGTTGCGCTCGATTGCGTCTAGATAGCGGCGTTGATTGATGCTCTTGGGCTGGACGGTGCGGCGTCCGAGTGAACGGTTGCGGCCAGCTTCAACGAGCCCGCGTAGCGTTGCCGAGGGATCAGCCACCAGCACCCGAATCATGCTGCCGAGGTCGCTACTGGTAAAGGCTTGCCCGCCCTGCTGCAACTGGTCGTAGTCGGTAAACAGGCGCTCGGCGCGTTCGACCGGTCCGGCTTCGCCTTCTAGCAGGATTGAATCCGACCGCAGGTCTATGCGCACGTGCAAACCATCTTCCAGCAGACGAAGATTCTCGTCGCGGGGGCCGAAGAGCGTAGAGAGATTCGGGCAAATCGCAATGTTTTTCTTCATGAAGGATTCGGGCACAGGAAGAACGGCAACATGAGGCGCTCGGAAACAACGGGTTTACGGCCACAATTCGCAGAGGTTTCTCTCAGCAAGTTTGACATTAACATCTGATGAATCAATGGTTTAGAAGCGACATGGGGAGGCCAAGTGCTGGCAACTGCCGGGGTGGGAGGAAAGCACATCTTGAGGTAGCGTAGTCCGGTTCGCGGTGGGAGTCAATCTGGAAAACTCGCTCCCTGTGCATCGCTGGCGGCGACCCGAAGCCGCGCCTAAGAAAACCTGATTGACCACTCCGCCTAAGCCCGTTTAGAATAGAAGTTTGGGCGGCACGTCGCAGTGCGCCTGAGAGTTTACCGACATCTTTGCACTTTCGTTGAAGGATACGTAGCAGAATGGCAAATCACGTTTCAGCACTCAAGCGGGCCCGTCAGACCGAAACCCGTACCGAACGCAATCGCGCCAACCGCTCCCGCCTGCGCACTGAGTTGCGCCGTCTGCGCGAGGCCCTGACCGCCGGTGACCCCAAGGCCGCCGAAGCGACTTTCCGCAGCACCACCTCGGCCATTGATAAAGCCATTCAGAAGGGCGTGCTGCATGAGAACACGGCCGCCCGCTACAAGAGCCGCCTGGCGGCGCGCCTAGCCAAGCTGTCGGCCAAGTAACTAGAGCAAGATCAAGGTTTCAGGTTTCGAGTTTCAAACGAGGAGCACGGCAAAGGGATGAGCGTTCGCGCTCACCCCTTTGCGCTTGGGGAGAGCATCTCGAACGCTTGGAAATCCGCCTGCTCCGCTTACCCGCCTCGCTATACCGGCAGTTCGTCCTGCTGCCATTCGGAGGCTTGCTTTTCTGGCGGCGGCGCGGCGCACAGGTCGAGCACCAGCTTTTCCAGCACCAGCTTCTTGCTGACTGCGTTGGAGCGGAGCGCGAGGTCGGCGCGGGCTATGAGGCGGATGGCGCGGGTGAGTTCGCGGCGCGACTTGTAGCGGCGGGCTTGCTTGATGATGTCTTCTGCGGCGAACGGGGGCACGCGGAAGCCCTGCCACAGCGCAGCCCATAAGGCGCGGGTGTCGCTGACGCGGCGCTCGAGGATCACCAGCATCTGACGGAAGGTGCGGGCCAGCATATACAGGTGGCCGATGGCGGCATCTTCGCCGTCGCTGGCGTTGAGCAGCGCGTCTAACATCTCCAGCGCACGCACCCGGTCTTTGGAGGAGATCGCGTCGGTCAATTCATAAAGCGACCGCTGCTTGGCAGCCAGGACCATGGTCTCCACGTCGCCGAGCGTGATGCGCTTGCGCTCACCCACATAGAGCGACAGCTTTTCCAGTTCATTGGAGATCATCATCATGTCGCCACCGAGCGCGTCCACCATTTCGCGGGCTGCGTCGGTTTCCATCTTGATCTCGCGGGTAGCGCAGTCATCCATCAGCCATTTGACGGCCTCGCCTTCTTCCACGCGGGCAAACTCCACGATGCCGCAGAATGAGCCGAGCGTTTCGCGAATCTTCTCGTAGCGCTCTTTGTCGGTCATATCCATGCGGCGCTGGTCGTTGGGGATGCTAATGTGGTCGGCGATGAGGATGAGCAGCGCGTCGGGGTTGGGATTCTTGACGTAGGCTTCGATGGCGTCAATCTTTTCGTCGGATCCTGCGCCGCGTCCAAATAAATTTTTGACGCCGCGCACGAAGAAGACTTGAAACGGGGCCATGAGTGAAGGGGTGCGGGCGCGATCGAGAATTTCGTGCAGATCAATTTCGGCGAGGTCAAGATCGTAGAGGCTGAATTCTCGGACTTCGGAGGGGACAAGTGACTGTAATATAGCCTGACGGCAGCGTTTGCGGAAGAAAGCCTCGTCGCCCACGAATACGTAGGCGGGGCGCAGAGTGCGCTTTTCCACTTCCGCCATAAAGCGCTGGGTGGGGGCAAAGGCTCGCATTAAAAGCCCTCCAGCACATTGCTAACCAGCGAGCGCGCGAAGCTGCGGGCGAGCCGGTCAAGCGCGGGCGACTCTTCTTCAAAAAAGCTACTGAGCTGGCCAGACACCTGATATTCCTCGCGGAAAGTGTACTCCGGATTCTCGAATAAAACTTTGCCTTGCCGGTCGGTAAGGGTGATGTGCATTTTTACAGTAACCAGCTCGGTGGAGGCGCGCCCGGACTTGGAATCATAGGTTGCGGGAGCGGTGGTCGCCGAGAGGACGGTACCGCGCAAGGTAGCGTCGGCGTCGGCGCCTTCATCTTTTCGGGCCGCGAATACGATGTGATATTTGGTGCGGGTGGTGAACTCACGCACCACGGCCTTGGTCAGCGTTTGCTCGACTTTGTAGGTTTGGGTCTGGTTGAGAAATGCGGGGATGGCCAACGTGCGCACCTCAGAAGGCAAGATCACGTTGTGGGCAGAGGTGTGATACCCGCAGGCGGTGAAAGTAAGAGTTAGCACCAGCGTGAACGCAGACACCAGCGTCAGTCCAGCCGACACGCGCTGCCGGGCAGAAATCACTGAATGGCCTCCGGCCCGGGCAGGGTAGCCTCTGCTGAGGGGGGGCTGATGGCAGGGCTGGGAATGCCTAACAGGCGCTCCGCGATTTCCACGGCATTGCTGGCCGCGACGCGGAAGTTGTCTGCCGTCGCCCACAGCCACAACCCATTGGCGCGGGCGGTGTCGCGGGTCACCGTCAGCAAGATATCGGGCTGGCTGGCCGAGCTGACGTTGCTGGGCGGCGCCTCTGGGGAGTGGCTCAGTTGCACGTGCTCTCCGGCCATAGCCTGCTCAAAGTCGGCCAACGCCACCGCGTTTTCTGTTTCCACATAAAGGGAAGCGACGATGCCGTGAAAGGTCGGGGCCTGCGCCAGCATCAGTGCGGGGGTGACGGCTTTTTCGCCCAGCAGCGCTGCCACTTGCCGCACGATACGCCGTTGCCGGAGTTCGAGCGGATACATGGCTTTAAGCCCCAGCCGGGGCAGCAGGTTAAAGGCCAGTTGGGCGTCAAACACTTCCTGCGGCAGGGGCTTGAACGAAAGCAGATTGATGTTCTGGGTATGCAGTTCGTCGAGTCCGCGCTTGCCGTTTTCTGAAGCGGGCAGCAGGATTGTGGCGACGGCAGTTTTAAGGGGCGCGGAATTATGCGCGCGGGCCAACAGTAGCGCAACTACGATGGCTGCCGGATCGGCCACCACCAGCAGGTTGCGAACCGCGCCCGAGGCGGGCACGCGTGCGCCCGCAGGCTCTGCCTCTAGCCACGGAGCCCGCAGCACTGCGCCAGCTTCTTCTTCCAGCGCGCTGGAAACATCAACAATCCAGTTGGAGGCGTCGGCGGCCTTGTTCCAGTGCTGGCGGGTGAAGGTCTCTTCGCTGGCAAAAAACGCAACGTCCACGCCAGCAAATTGATCTGCGGTTACGGCCTGAATGAACGACATCTCGTCGCCAACCACTTCCAGTTGGCCGAGCGCGGAGTCGTCATCCAGCAGCTTGACATCGAACGCGGGGAATTTGCGTTCGTCGAGCGCCTGCGCAACGTCTTTGCCCTTGAGCGTGGAAGCACCCACCAAGGCAACGCGGACAAAACGAGGCGGTGTTGCAGTTGATTCGACACTCATGAAAATTCTTACGCCTCTTGGGCTACGGGAGTGGTCTTCCCGTGCCGCAAAATGAATACCAGCCGCCAATAGACGCCGAAGAACATATAGCCCAACGCGACAAGCAACAGGACGGGCCCGGAATACGACCAAACCAAGGCAATCAGCGCGCCCAGAATGATGATGGTGCGGAAGGGACGGCGTTGGCTGAGTTGCAGATTCTTGAAGCTGTAAAAGCGCCACGTGCTGACCATGAGGAATCCAGTGGCCAACACCAGCAACATCCAGATGGCGGAGATCCACCAGGTGGCGACGGGCTCGCCGCCGTTGAAGTGGACAATCGCGGCAAGCACACCGGCGGCGGCAGGAATCGGCATGCCGACAAAATACTTGCGATCCGGGCGGCCGGGATTCGAGGGCACGGGATTGACGGCGATATTGAAGCGGGCAAGCCGGGCCGCGCCACACAGCAAATAGATGAAGCAGGCCACTGCTCCGATTTGCAGCAGACGGGTGCGCATGGCGGGCTGCGCCGCCAGTTCCGGCAACAGGCGTAAGCCCCAGTTGTAGGCGAGAAATGCGGGTGCCACACCGAAGGTGACGACATCGGCGAGCGAGTCATATTCGCGGCCAAAGTCGCTGTTGGTGCCGGTGAGACGAGCGATGGTGCCGTCCAGAAAGTCGAACACAGCGGCCAAGCCGATGGCTTTAGCGGCTAAGTCGAAGTGCCAAGGTTCGGCGGGCGAGCCATGCATCGTCTGCAAGAGGGCGTAAAAGCCAGCGGCCATGTTCAGCGTGGTGAGTGAAGAGGGCAGCAGATATAAGCCCCGGCGCAATTGGCGGGGGCGACGACGCGGGGCAGAAGCCGCTTGGTCGCTCATACCTGCTCCTCCGTGCGCTGCACGGTAGGCAGAACAGTAGGCAGAACAGTAGGCAGAACGGCGAGCAGAACAGCGGGCAGCACGGCGAGCACACTACTGCCTCCACGTACCCGGTCTCCCTTTTTCACTCGCACCTGCGCCGCCGGGTCAAAGACCACGTCCACCCGTGAGCCAAACTTGATGAGGCCGATGCGTTCGCCGCGGGCGACTAGGTCGCCCACCTGCTTGTTGCAGATGATACGGCGCGCGATTAGACCGGCGATCTGCTTGAAGATGAGGGTTTGGCCTTCGCCTTCTACGGTGACGATGTTCTGCTCGTTGTCTTCTGCCGACTGCGCGCTCATGGCGTTGAGGAACTTGCCGCGACGATACTCCACCGCGCGGACGACGCCGGCAATGGGAGTGCGGTTCACGTGGACATCAAAAACACTAAGGAAGATGCTGAGGCGGAGCCGTTGGCCGCCGGCTTCCCACACTGTGCTCACGTCGGTGACAACGCCATCGCCGGGCGAAACAATGAGGCCGGGCTCTTGCGGAATCTGGCGTTCGGGGTCGCGAAAAAAATAGAGGCAGAACAGAGCAGCGAGCACAAGTGGGGTCGCCCATAACGGCGCCGTGAGCCATCCGAGGAGTACAGCTGCTGCCAGCAGTGGCAACGCGTAGAGGTATCCGTCTCGCACCATAGTTGTCTAGCGATTATAGAGGAGTGATGGCCCGGCCAGAGCCTGTGAATCAACGCATCCGCAGAGAAAAGAAAAACGGAGGCGCAAGGCCTCCGTTTTTCGGCTAAAGGAGATGTGCTGTGAGGGGAGCGCGTGGCTAGGCTTGCGCGGGCTGCCCGACGCCTTGGATCTCACGCTCCATGTGATCAATTTGGTCTTTTAATCGGAGTTTGAGCTTTTTCAGGCGGGATTCTTCCACTTGCTCATCTTCGGTGGGAAAGCGTTTTTCGGCTAAGGCTTCCAGTCGCTGCGAGTGCAAAGTGTGCTCATGGATAAGACGGCGAAACTCGTCGTGATTTTCCAGAAGCAGGTCTCTCGGATTAAGCATCCTGACCTCCTACCGCTGCATTAGGAGCTAAAAGTAGCACACCGCCATGTCCGTCGCAAGTGCATTGTGGAAAACTATGGAGGATCGGGCTGGGTTACGGATGGAGTTGCAGTGCGTACAGGATTGCCGCTTCGGCGGGATTCTGGTAGTAGCCGGGACGGCGTCCGGTTTGGAGGAAGTTGAATCTTTCGTACAACTTACGGGCTGCCAGGTTTGATTCGCGAACCTCCAGAAAGATACCTGTGGCATTGCCTTGACGGGCTATTTCGAGCAGCTTTGCCACCAGAGCTGCGGCCATGCCCCGCCGGCGGAAGGCAGGCAAAACGGCCAGGTTTTCGACTTCCCACTCCCCGGCGACCGCCTTGCCGATGAGCATTGCCGTGACGTGGGCGGTGAGCCGCGCAGCGAGCTGAACTGGAGTTTCGGCCTGAACGGCGAGCAGCACGATTCTGCGCAGCGAAGCGGCTGGATCGGAGATCATGCTCGCGATCGCGTCACGGTACTGCTCCTCTGACCAGTGTGCAGCAGAATCGCTAGCGCGGTCTAAGAGGATCAGCGCCGCGAGGTCAGAGGTTTGTGCTTGTCGTAGGAAATAGTTCATTTTTCGATTCGTGAGGCTATTGCGTGAGCCGACGCGACATTTGTTTCCGGGCAAGCACCGACGGGTGGGCTCATCGTGCGCCCGAGTAAAAGCGACCCGCGCACCTCGCACCGCGCCCTTCTTTCGGTAGAATAGCGTACCTCTAGCAATGCGGCTTTTTGCCAGCGGCACACGTTCTTAGGGAGTGACACTCGATTTTGGGATTCCTGCTGCATTTTTCGGCGTTTCCGGCAACGGCACTCAGCCTGCTGAGCGGCAAGGGGCTGTCTGGAGTTTTCAGCCGTGCCACGGATCAAACCTTCTTTGGCCTTTACACGCCAGACTGGTTTGACCTGGCGTTGCTGATTCCCTACTTTCTGGTGCTGAGTCTGCTCTCGTTTTACGGCATCCATCGCTACGTGCTGGTCTACCTGTACTTCAAAAACAAGGCCAACAAGACCACCATTCCGCCGCAACAATTTGACGAGCTGCCGCGAGTGACGATCCAATTGCCGATTTTCAATGAGCAGTTTGTGGTGGAGCGGCTGTTGGAATGCATTTGCGCCATTGCCTACCCGGAAGACAAGCTTGATATTCAGTTGTTGGACGACTCAACTGACGAAACGGTAGAGGTGGCGCGCGCCGCAGTAGAGCGCTTCGCGGCGCTGGGGCATCCCATCAGCTACCACCATCGAACCAACCGCGAAGGATACAAAGCAGGTGCGCTGCAAGAGGGCCTAAAGACGGCCAAGGGCGAGTTTGTGGCGATATTTGATGCAGACTTTACGCCGACACCCGATTTTCTGTACAAGACGATTCACCACTTTACCGACGACAACATTGCGGTGGTGCAAACGCGCTGGACGCACATCAATCGTCACTATTCGCTGACGACGGAAGTGAATGCGATGATGCTGGACGGCCACTTTGTGCTGGAGAGCACGGCCCGGGCGCGGAGTGGTCTGTTCTTCAACTTCAACGGTACCGCGGGGGTGTGGCGCGCGGCGGCGATTGAAGACGCGGGCGGGTGGCAGCATGACACGCTCACGGAAGACACCGACTTGAGTTATCGTGCGCAGATGAAGGGCTGGAAGTTCATCTATCTGCAAGACGTGGAATGTGCAGCCGAGTTGCCGGTGGAAATGACCGCCTTCAAGACCCAGCAGCAGCGCTGGGCTAAGGGCTTGGTGCAGACGGCGATGAAGATTCTGCCGGGGCTGATGAAGAGCGATTTGCCGGGTCGGGTGAAGTTCGAAGCGTTTTACCACCTGAGCTCGAACCTGAGCTATCCGCTGATGGTGATTTTGACGGCGTTGCTATTGCCCGCGATGATTGTGCGTTTTTATTCGGGCTGGTTCATGATGCTGTTTCTTGACCTGCCGCTGTTCATGGCGTCCACCGTTTCGGTTTCTATGTTTTACGTGATGGCGCAGCGGGAGTTGTTCCCTAAGACGTGGCTACGAGCCTTCTTGTACCTGCCGTTCTTGATGGCGATTGGGCTGGGGCTGACCATCACCAATACCAAGGCGGTGATGGAAGCACTATTCAAGAAGCAGTCAGCGTTCGTGCGAACGCCGAAGTACCGGGTGGATTCCAACAAAGAACGAGTGAAGACGGCCAAGTATCGCACGCGTTTGGGCTGGGTGCCGTGGGTGGAAGTTGGTATTGGCACTTATTTTGCGTGGATGGTGTGGTACGCGGTGTCACTGGAAAACTACATCACTGTGCCTTTTCTGCTCTTGTTTGTGGTGGGGTACTGGTACACGGGATTTCTTTCCATATTTCAGGGGCGTTTTGGCGGCAGCAACAAAGTAACGGAGCACTCGGCACGGCCGTATCCTGTGGGCGTATAGCGGGCGCTGCGGCGTGATCTTGCGGGGGCGGCGGGCGGGCTTTCCACCGCTGCTTCTGCTATCCTTGAGGCAGTGGTAGTGGTATGCAAATTTTACTGGTTCTACTCCTGCTAAGTGTGCTTGCCATGCTGGCAGTGAGCGTTCGGTTGTATCTCCGCGTACGCCGCGAACTACGCCCCGAAACGCGCCCTGAGTTGAATGAGCGGGGCAAACCGCAAGTGGGTTCGACACCAGCAAAAGCACCTGCTGCCCATGAATAGTGAGACGAATTTCGCTTCCAGCCGCCAAATTTGGCGTGTCGTGAAAGAGGACATGAGTAACTCAGCAGAAGAAATCCGGGAAATTAAAGTTGCCCATAGTCCAGATTCGGACGATGCGTTTATGTTTTACGGTCTGGCCACGAACAAGATTCGTGTGCCTGGACTGCGTTTTACGCACACCCTGACTGACATTGAGACCCTGAACCGCAAGGCGATGGAAGGCGTGTACGACGTCTCCGCAATTTCCTTCCATGCCTACCCCTACGTGCAGGACAAGTATGCATTGATGGCGTGTGGCGGTAGCGTCGGCGAAGGTTACGGCCCGATGGTGATCTCATCGCGGTCGCTGTCTGCGGAAGAACTGGCAGGGGTAAAGGTGGCAGTACCCGGCACCCTGACCACGGCGTACCTGGTGCTGAAGCTGTTTGCGCCTGAAATTCAAACCGAGGTGGTGCCGTTTGACCAAATCATTGACGCAGTGAATGATGGCAAGTACGAAGCTGGGCTCATCATCCACGAGGGCCAATTGACGTACGCCAAGACGGGGCTGCATAAGGTGCTGGACCTAGGCAAGTGGTGGCAGCAGCAAACCAATCTACCCCTGCCGTTGGGTGGTAACGCCATTAAGCGCGACATGGGTTCGGAGTTGCAGCACACGGTTACGGTGGCGCTGCGCGACAGCATTCAATATGCCTTGGACAATCGCGAGGAGGCGTTGCAGTATGCCATGCAGTTTGCTCGCGATCTCGACGCCCAATCGGCTGACAAGTTTGTGGGGATGTATGTGAACGAGCGCACCATTGATTACGGTGCGGATGGCCGCGAAGCGGTACGACTGCTTCTCGATAAGGGCTATCAGTCGGGCGTGATTCCCCACCCCGGTCGGGTGGACTGGGTAGAATAACAACTGTTCACGATATTCCGTTGACGCCGCTGCCCCGCAGCGGCGTTTCCGTCTGGCGCAGCTTCGCAGCACACCGAGACACCGATTGATGCAACTGGCTGGCCCCAGCTCCGGCGCACTCACCCTGCTGATTGATGCGGACGATACGCTTTGGGAAAACAACCTCTACTTTGAGCGTGCCATTGCCAAATTCATCTCGTTCCTGAATCACAGAGAGTACTCGCCCGCTGAAGTGCGCGAAGTACTGAATGATGTGGAACGTGAGTGCATCGTGACGCATGGCTATGGTCTGCACAGCTTCGCCCACGCGTTGGTACATACCTTCGAGCGCATCTCGCAGGAGCCGATCACGCCCGCGCTGCACCAGGAGATCCACGCGTTCGCGCATGAGATAGCGGCACATCCGATTGAGCTGATCGTCGGCGTGAACGAAACGCTGCAATACCTCGCGCGACGGCATCACTTGATTTTGATGACCAAGGGCCACATCCCCGAGCAAAGCGGCAAAGTGGAGCGTTCCGGGCTGAAAGAATATTTTTCTGCCGTGGAAATTGTGGCAGAGAAAAACGAGCCAACCTACCGCTCGGTGCTGGCGAAATACGCGCTGGATCCCGCGCGGTCATGGATGATCGGCAATAGTCCCAAGTCTGACGTGAACCCCTCGCTAGCGGCGGGATTGAATGCAGTATTCATCCCCCATGACAACACCTGGGTGCTGGAGCACGAAGAAGTGACGCAGCCGGAGTTGGCATCACGGCTGAAGGTGCTGGATGGATTCGCGGAGTTGCAGAAACACTTCTAGAGTTCCGCTCGCTGCTAGCGCGTCACCAGCCTTGTGGCTAGCGGGTGCTCCTCTGGTGGTGAGCGAGCGGTCAGGGGGTGGTCAGCGAGCAAAATCCACGGCTGCCGTGTTGGCGCCGCAGACCAGGATGCCCACGCGCTCGCCCGGCTGGGGCAGGTAGCGACCTGAGACCAGGCCGGCAAAGGCAGCCGCGCCGCCCGGCTCAGAGACGATACGCAGGCGATCCCACAACAACAGTTGCGCTTCACGAATCGAATCGTCGGGCACGAGCAGGACTGGGTCAAGATACTTCTGCGCCAGCGGAAACATAAGTTGACCTGCGATGTGCGCGGCCAACGAATCTTTCGCGACACCGCCACCGGGCGCCTCGACCGGCGCGCCCGCCTTTAGCGCGTGATCGAGGTTCGGTGCCAACTCGGGCTCCACAGCAATCATCTTCACCCGGCCTTCGTACCAAGCGGCGATGCCGCCAATCAATCCGCCCCCGCCCACCGCAACCAGCAGCGTGTCGAGATTCGGCACCTGCTCCTCGAACTCCAGACCGACACTTCCCTGCCCAATCAAGGTCTCCACGTGGTCGAAGGGGTGAATCTGCATGGCGCCGGACTCAGCCACATACTGCTGGCACGCCGCTTGCGCATCGGGATAGGTTTCGCCGGGCATCACGATCTCGGCACCATAGGCTTTAAGCCGCGCGACTTTTACTGGCGGCGAAACGCTAGGCACGAAGATTCTGGCTTTGACGCCGAGCTTTCTTGCGGCGAAGGCGACAGCCGCGCCATGATTGCCGCCGGATGCCGCGGCCACGCCTGCCGCCGGAACCGGGCGTGTAAGCAAGCTGGTGAAGGCGCCACGAGCCTTGAACGAGCCACTGTGCTGCAACAGTTCCAGCTTGAAGTAGAGTTCTACGCCACGCAGGTTAAAGTCAGCACCCTCCACCTGCACCACCGGGGTGCGCCGCACGTGGGGACGAATCAAGGGATAGTTGGCGGCGATGCGCTCGCGGCTGAAAGCGGCTTGGTTCGGATTCGTCATTGTGCTCACTTCGTTGTACTCACTTCGTTGGCGACTGCGTCGGGCAGCTCGACCCACACCTCGGCTGCCTCCGCTTTCACCGCAAACATGGTTTGCCGGGAATTGTGCACACCGATGCCGGTGACTGGGTCGAATTCCCAGCCATGCCAAGGACAAACGACCTTGCCGTGCTCAATTGTTCCTAGGCCTAGAGGCCCGCCGCGATGCGGGCAAACGCCATCCATGGCACGGATCTCCCCGTGAAAGCGGGAGACGCACAGCGTCTTAGCCTCGCAGACGATCTCGCGGACTTCGCCTTCTGGCGGCATTTCTGTGTCCGTACCTAACCGACTCCATTGCGACATCACCAAGCCAACTTTCTAAAAACTTGCCGAGGCCCCAGCCCTCAGCTTACGCTGCCTTCTTACCAATCAGTAACAGCGCTCCGATGCGCTTGAAGTCCCGCAGTTCTTCGGCATTGCGGAACCACTTGCCACTATATTCCGTGGGCGTCGGTGAGTGGTCGGCAATACGCAGCGAGCGCGCATTCAACCCATGCGCGCCAAGGAGCGCAACATACTCCGCCTCACTTTTCACCTGCACCGCAACCTGCAAGGCATCGGCCCAGCGCAGCGAGTAGTGGTTGTCGGTATAGAGGTTGATCAGGATGAAGAGTTCGCCGCCGGGTGCAAGCACGCGGCACAATTCGTTGAGCGCCTTGCCTTGGTCTGCGTAGTAGTAGAACGATTCGACCGAAAGCACCTTGTCGAAGAAGCCATCTTCCGCCGGAATGCTCGCTGCCGATCCCCACAAAAACTGGGCGTTGGCAACTTGGGCAGAGTTCGTACGCGCCAGTGTCACCATCTCGTCAGAAACGTCGAGTCCGATGGCTGCGCCTCGGCCTTCGGCGTCACCGGCTACGCGTTCGGCCAGCAGGCGCGTGGCCCAGCCCGCGCCGCAGCCGAGGTCAAGTACACGCTCGCCCGGACGCAGGTTCATCAGCGCCAGCGTCTGGCCGGTGATATCGGCGTGGTGGCGCTCCATCTCTTCGCCACGGCCGTCGGCGGCCCAACGGTTGAACTCAGCTTGCAGCTTTTGGTCTGCAGTGGATTGCTGCGGTTTGGTCATAGAACTCTCTTTTGAATACCGATGTGAGCTGGGGGAACGCTAGGGGAACGCTGTGTGAACGCCACTCAACGCCGAAGCATTCGCACCCTGCCGCATGATTATGCTACAGTCCCTAGCAACATGACTCAAACTCCCGGCTCCGGGCACAGCGTACCCCCGACACGCAGCGATGCGAATGTACCTATTTTTTATTGCCCGCAGTGCGCGGCAGCAGTGCATGATCCGCTCACTTGCGGAGACTGCGCGGCACTGATTTGCCGTCGTTGCGGCAGCCCACTGGAATCGCCCGACGACCTGGGGATCGGATAGCTATGGCGGAGACCTCACCCACGGCGGTCAGCATCGCGGAAGATGGCAGCGGCAAGCCTTCGCTGCTTCGTGGCCTTTCTCTGCTGGATGCCACGCTGTTCATTGTCAGCGGTATCATCGGCTCATCCATTTTCTTGACGGCGAAAGATATCGCTGGCCCGCTACCTCATCCCACATTGTTTCTCGGGGTGTGGGTGCTGGGCGGGCTGATTTCGATGTGCGCCGCTTTGGCCTTTGCCGAGATGGCTTCGATGTTCCCGGAGAGCGGTGGGCAGTATGTTTTTTTGCGCGAAGCTTATGGCGACTACGCCGGATTTCTTTACGGGTGGATGTACCTGACCGTAAGCAGTGGCGGCAGCATCGCAGCGCTGGCGGTGGCGAGCGGTGCCTATGCGGGCAAAATACTTCCTATGTTTGCGCAAGAAAACATCCTGTTTACCGTTGCGGGGATGCCCATCAACGCGACGCAGGCTTATGCCATTGCGGCCATTGCGTTCCTTACCTGGGTAAATGTAACCGGGGTGCGCGAAGGCGCGATGATGCAGAATATTGCCACATGGGCACGAACCATCGCGATGGTGGCATTCATTATTCTTGGCCTGACCGTTGGGCGCGGGGCGTGGGCAAACTTTCACGCGGCAGCATCGGGAGTCACGTCTCTTTCCATGGGATATTCGCCGGGGCAATTTGTGGGCGCGATTGGCATCGCGCTGATTCCGGTGTTTTGGGCTTACGACGGTTGGGTTTATTCCACATTTGTTGCGGGTGAAGTGAAGAACGCACAGCGCAATGTGCCGATTTCTATTGTGCTGGGATTGTTGATCGTCGGCGTGCTGTACGTGGCGATGAATGTGGTTTACGTGTACGCCATGCCGACCAGTGCGATTGCGAAGGAAGAAGCTGTTGCGTTCGCCTCGGCCACGTCACTGTTTTCGCCGTCGGCAGCGGTGTGGCTTTCGGCGACGATTGCCATTGCGTGCTTTGGCGCGGCGGCCAGTTGCGCGCTGGGCGGCGGACGCATCTTCTACGCCATGGCGAAGGATGGGGTCTTTTTCCCGCAGATGGCGGCGGTACATCCGCGCTTCCGCACGCCTGCGATCGCGTTGATTGTGCAGGGAGTGTGGTCCGCGATTCTGACCCTGAGTGGCCGCTACGACCAGCTGTACACCTATGTGATCTTTATGATGGTGCTGTTCTACGTGATGACGGTAGTTGGGCTATTCATTCTGCGCTGGAAGCGTCCGGACGCGCCGCGCCCTTATCGCTGCACTGGCTATCCGTGGTTACCGGCGATTTATCTGCTGGTAGCTGGCGCGTGGACATTGAATACGCTGATCGAGCGGCCAAAAGAGTCGCTGATTGGCGTGGCGATTGTGTTGGCGGGCACGCCGATTTACTGGTATTACAAGCGGAAGGCGGCCTGATCTTGATAGACCTGCGCGGATAGCGCCTTGATTGTGGCAAAAGAACAAACCAAGGTGCCTCCGCCGCCAGCTTTGATGTTCATTTCCCCTTGTACACCACGCCGCCCTTCATCACGAAAGGCACATCTTCCAGCAGATGGATGTCCTTCAGCGGGTCGCCGCTTACCGCCACCATGTCGGCAAACGCGCCGGGCTTTATCGCGCCCAGATCGTTCGATTTCCCCAGTAAATCCGCGGCGTTCACCGTGGCAGACTGAATCGCTGCCATCGGCGTCATTCCATACTTCACCATAAAGGCAAACTGCTTGCCGCTTAGCCCGTAGGGGCACACACCCGCGTCAGTGCCAAAGCTCAGCTTAATGCCCGCCTTTACCGCCTTGGTAAAGTTTTGCCGATGCACTTCGCCGAGCGCGCGGTCGTGCTCCAGGAAATCCATAGGGATGCCGCCCTTGCGGCCTTCTTCCTGTATGCACTCCTCGTCATAAATATCCATGTCAAGATATGTGCCATGCGCCTTGGCCAGGGCAATGCCTTCGTCGTCAATCAGGGTGGCATGCTCCACGCTGGCGACGCCCGCGCGAATCGCATTCTTAATACCTTCGGGCGCGTGGGCATGGGCTTCCACGCGCAGTCCGTAGTTGTGAGCCTCGTCGACTGCGGCGGTTAGTTCTTCGAGCGTAAACTCCTGCGTATAGGGACTGCTGCCGTGCGTGAGCACGGCGCCCGTTGCCAGTACTTTGATGTGATCTGCACCCGCGTGGTAGAGGAGTCGCACCTTCTGGCGTACCTCCCATGGATTGTTGGCTTCGCCGAGCCGCAAATCGAGCGGCAGTTGGATGTCTGGTGCCAGACCGGTCATGGCGCCAGCACCGCCGGTCACGGTGATATATGCGCCTGCCACAAACATGCGTGGCCCTATGATGTCGCCACGATTGATGGCATCGCGGAGGGCTACGTCATTGAGCGCTCGGTACACGCCGACATCGCGCACTGTGGTGAAGCCCGACTCCAGCACCACACGCGCGTTCTTCACGGACTCCAACGCAGACTGCGCGGCGGACTTCTGCACCTGTGCCAGCGGCTCGGTGCTCCACGCGCCATCAGCGATGTGGGTGTGGCAATCAATCAACCCGGGGAGCACGGTCATCTGGCTAAGATCAATCATCTGTGCGCCCGCCGGAATCGTTAACCCAGCGCCTACTGCGGTGATGCGGCCTGTCTTCGCATCTAGCAGAATCGTTTGATTCTCAAGGACACGCGCATGTTCGGCATCAATCAGCCGCCCAGCCCTGACGGCGATGGTTTGGGCGAAAGCGGCGAGAGTTGATAGCAGGAACACAAGACAAGCAAAACAGATCTTCATGAACAACCCTCCCGGCGATTCGTATGGAGACATCTTAATGCGAACTTGAAGCAAAGAAGAGAGGCACAGTGAAATTTGCTTTCTCTGTGCCTCGGTGCCGCTGTGTGCGATCTTGCGCGTGCTACTTAAACTGGCGTTGCGGTCTTACGCGCCGGGTTAAAGAATGGCAGGTCCACGACCGTGACCGCTACGGTCTTGCGGGCCGATTCCACCGTCATTTCCATGCTCAGGCGTTGTCCGGCGGCGGCGTATTCGGTGCGGACACTGGCCAGCGCTATCATTTTTTTGAGCAGCGGTGACCAGGTTTGAGACGTCGCTTTGCCGACCTGTGCGCGCCCCATATAAATGGGGATGTGCGTACGTGACGTGGTGGAAGGCGTCTGCGGCGCGAGGCCAATATCGTCAAACAGTTTTTCTACTTCGTCCCACTCCACTTCCAGACCCACTAATTGGCGGGCCGCACCTGTGGTTGCCTCCCGCATAAGCGCCGCCTTGCCCACAAAGTTTTCTTTATTCAAGTGCACCATCTTGCCAAAGCCTAGTTCATACGGCGAATATTTTTGCGACTCGATGAGCGCCTTCTTGCTGCTCACATAATCCACATCGGCCAGCAGCAGGCCAGCTTCCACGCGTGCCACATCGAGCGCCAACATTCCAGCCGCATGCAGGTCATACTTTTTGCCCGCAGCCATCAGCGCATCCCACACCCGCGGTGCACTGGCCGGGTCGCGCTGCAGCGGAATCCAGATTTCGTAGCCCAGATCGCCGGTGTAGCCGGTGCGCGAAATATCTACTGGCACGCCCGCGATCGTTCCTGAGGTCACGCGAAAATAGCGCAGATTCGCAATGTCGGCGTCGGCCACTTCCTTCAGCAATTTGGCCGAGGTCGGCCCCTGTAATGCCAGCGCGCCCACGCTTTCGCTGATGTCCTCCACTTGCACGTCCATGCCTAGAGCATTCTGGCGGAACCAACGCAAACTGGGGTCGGCGGCCGTCCAGCGGTAGACGTTTTCATCAAGCCGGGTGATGGTGCCGTCATCCACCACCTTGCCTTGCTCGTCGCACCAGCAGCAGTAGATGACCTGCCCGATTTTCACCTTGGTGATGTCGCGAGTGATCACGCGATTCACCAAACGGGTGGCATCGGGCCCACTCACCATGTACTTGTAGAGCGGCGAAATATCAATCAGCGCCGCCGCGTTGCGGATGGCGTTGTATTCGTGCTCGTGATGCGTTTCATAAACGCTGACGGTGTAGTATCCTGACCATTCCCGGTAGTTCAAACTGTGGCACAGGGCCAAGGTACGATCGTGAAAAGCTGTTCCTACAGGCACATGAGCTCCTTGCGCGTGGCGATTCTCGCCGCCGGATTATAGCGGGCCATTCCGCTGTCTCGCAACGCATCCCACCCTGCAGCAGACTTGTTGCGGCAGGCTTGCTGAGAACGAGTAGAATTTCTACTTACCTTTCAGTGATAACAGAAATGCGTGGTTCCCGCGAGTGCATTGCTAATCGCATCGGGGAATAAAGTTGACCGAAGATCAAGGAGAGCCGCACAAATGGCCTCAAGTAGCAAGTATGACGTGATCGTAATTGGCGGTGGCCATAACGGCCTGACCCATGCCGCGTACCTGCAACGCGCGGGCAAAAAGGTGCTAGTGCTGGAGCGGCGCCATGTGCTGGGCGGCGCGGCCGTGACGGAAGAAGTCTTTCCCGGCTTTAAGTTTTCGGTGTGCAGCTACGTGGTCTCGCTGCTGCGGCCGGAGATTATCCGCGACCTCGACTTGCCGCGGCATGGTCTGGAGATTCTGCCGCTCGATGGCACGTTTACCCCCATGCCGAACGGCGACCATCTGTGGCGGGTGAATGACCACGGCCTGACTCGCCGCGAAATCGCACGCCACTCCCGCGTGGACGCGGAAGCCTACGACGAATTCGGCAAAGCCATGCAGCAGATGTGCCGCTTTGTGAAGCCGATCTTGAATATGGTGCCGCCTGATCCCACTTCGTTGAATCCTAAGGATCTCGGCAAGCTCTTATTTCTCGGCAACCGCTTCCGCAAACTGAACGCGCAAGAAAAATACGATCAAGTGCAACTGATGACGATGAGCGCGATTGATTTTCTTGACCAGTGGTTTGAGACCGACGTGCTCAAGGCGACCATGTCGGCATCAGGAATCATTGGAACTTTTCTTGGCGTACGCTCGCCGGGCACGGCCTACGTGCTACTGCATCACTACATGGGCGAGATTGATGGGGCCTTTCGCGCTTGGGGGTTTGCGCGCGGTGGAACGGGAGCAATCTCCGAAGCAATTGCCAGCGCCGCCCGCGAGGCGGGCGTCGAAATTCGCACGAAGGCTGGCATAGCGCAGATTCTGGTGAAAGATGGCAAAGCGATTGGGGTTGCGCTAAACAACGGGGACGAGATTTACGCGGATGTGATTTCTTCTAGCGTGGACCCGCGTAACACGTTTAGCAAGATGATTGAGGCGCGGCACCTACCGGGCGACTTTCTGGAAGATGTAAATCGCTATAAATACCGGGGATCGTCGGGCAAGGTGAACTTAGCGCTGGACGCGTTACCGAACTTTACTGCCATGCCCGGCGAAGGCCCGCACCTGCGCGGCGCAATATCTATTTCGCCTAGTGTCGAATATATGGAACGCGCTTACGACGACGCTAAGTATGGCGACTTTTCGCGGCACCCCTATATTGATATGGTGATCCCTACACTCACGGATCCCTCCCTTGCGCCCCCGGGTAAGCACGTGATGAGTTGCTTTGTGCAGTACGCGCCCTACAAGCTGCGCGAAGGTAACTGGGACGAGAAGAAAGAAGCCTTCGGAGATACTGTAATTAATACCATTGCTGAATATGCTCCTAACATCAAGGATATTATCCTTCACCGGCAAGTCGTCACTCCGTTGGACTTAGAACGTGAGTTTGGGTTGAGTGAAGGCAATATCTTCCAAGGCGAGTTGTCGCTGGAGCAACTCTTTTTCCTTAGGCCGGCACCGGGCTGGGCGCGCTTCCGCACTCCGATTAAAAACCTCTATATGTGCGGCTCGGCAACGCATCCGGGTGGCGGGATCATGGGGGCGCCCGGAAGGCTCTCCGCACTGGAAGTGATTAAAGATATGAAGGGAGGCGTATAGCATGGCCGAGACTCGCGACATCATCATCATCGGAGGCGGACACAATGGCCTTGTTGCTGCCTTCTATCTTGCTCGCGCAGGCTACAAGCCACTCGTACTGGAGCGCGCTGACCAAGTAGGTGGCGCAGCCATCACCGGCGAGATCGCACCGGGATTTAGATGCTCCACGCTTGCCCACGCCACCGGCCCGATGCGGCAAGACATAGTTGCGGATATGCAGCTCGAGGCGCATGGAGTTACGTTTCGGCGCCCCGATGTAAGTCTGTTCGCGCCGAGCCCCGATGGCAGTTCGGTGACTCTGTATCACGATGCGGCGCAGTCGGCGAGAGAGATCGCGAAGTTTTCCACTAAAGATGCGGAGAACTACCAGGAATTTCAACGAGTACTTACTTCGCTTGGGTCGGTGATGGCTCAAGTATTGGCGCTGACGCCACCAGATATTGACTCGCCCTCGCCGATGGACGCTTGGGAGTTACTGAAGACTGGCAATGACTTACGGAAATTGGGCAAGAAAGATATCTACCGTTTGTTACGATGGGGGCCGATGGCCGCGGCTGACCTAGTCGCGGAATGGTTCGACACAGAATTATTACGCGCCTGTGTTGCCGCGCGTGGCATCTTCGGCACATTTCTTGGGCCGTGGTCTGCAGGGAGTGCGTTGGCATTTCTGCTGAAGGCAGCGCTCGATCCGATTCCTGTTGGCTCAAGCATCTTTGTTGCCGGGGGAACCGGAGCCTTAACACAAGCGATGGCTGCGGCAGCGCAGGCGACTGGCGTAGAGATACGTACCTACGCAGAGGTGCGGCAGATTGTGGTGAAGGAAGGGCGCGCCACGGGCGTGGTTCTTGCCAACGGCGACGAGATCAGTGCGAAGGTGATTATTTCCAACGCAGATCCGAAACGCACGCTCCTGCGCTTGGTTGACCCCATACACCTGATGCCAGACTTTGCGACTAAGCTGCAGAACTTCCGTATGCAAGGTACCGTGGCTAAGATAAACTTGGCGCTGGAGGGCCTGCCCGAGTTCACCGCGCTGCGGGGCCAGGACGCTGCTGCTGCGCTCTCCGGGCGAATACAGATTGGACACGAAATAGACTATCTAGAACGGGCCTTTGACGCAGCCAAATACGGCGAATTCTCAACGAAGCCGTATCTGGAAGTAACCATACCTTCGCTGACAGATTCCTCGCTAGCCCCGACCGGAAAGCACGTTATGTCTATCTACGCGCAGTATGCACCTTTCAAGCTCAAGGCAGGGTGGGAGGGGCAGCGCGACGCTTTGGCTGAAGTCGCAGTGAACCATCTAGCGACTTATGCGCCGAATCTGCCGGGCTTGATTAGCGCCCACCAGACCATTACTCCGCTCGATTTAGAGCGCACTTACGGCATGACGGGCGGCCAGATTTATCACGGTGATGTGACGCTGGACCAATTTTTTACCATGAGGCCGCTGTTGGGCCACGCGCGCTACGCTACTCCGATTGACTCACTGTACTTATGCGGATCGGGCACCCATCCCGGCACCGGCCTGAATGGCGGGTCGGGCGCCAACGCTGCGCGGGAGATATTGCGGTGTATTCGTAAGTAGTGACATAGACGGTTCGAGGTGATTCGCCATGGACGTTTCAGTCGAGCAGATACTCAACGCCTATAAAGCAGATGCGCCGCTGGATCGCGCGTTTACCATCCCTGGGCCGTTTTATACGGATGCACGGCTAGCTGAGATGGAACGCAACCACGTCTTCCATCGTAACTGGCAGGTAGTCTGCCGGACGGGCCAGGTTGCTGAGCATGGGCAGTACATTACTGCGATGCTGGAAGGCGAGCCAATCATTGTGATTCGCGGCAATGACGGGATTTTGCGTGCCTTCTACAACATCTGCCGGCACCATGCCGCTGCTGTCATGCCCGCGCCTTGCGGCCACGCCAGCATCTTGCGCTGCCCCTATCACGGATGGAGTTACGGCCTAGACGGATCACTTAAGGGGATTCCGGAGTTTGATGGCGTATCAGATTTTGACCGATCGCAGAACGGCTTGGTCCCGGTAAAGGTGGCCACATGGGAGCAGTTTGTTTTCGTGAATCTCGATCCTGATGCCGGGCTGCTCTACTCGTTTCTAGGCGGCATTGTAGATAGGCTGAAGCCGCTTGCGGTGAGCAAACTGCACTATGTGGATAGCCGGAGTTGGGACATTGACTGCAACTGGAAAGTATTTGTTGATAACTATCTGGATGGAGGCTATCACGTTCCGCACTTGCACAAGGGATTGAGCAGCGTGCTGGACTATTCCAAGTACACGATTGAGAATGAAGATCGCTATTGCCTGCAATCCAGCCCCATGGTTGCCGGCGATGATGATATAGCCACTGCGAACACGCGAAAGGGAGACCGAGCTTACTATTACTGGCTTTATCCTAACTTCATGATCAATTGTTACGACGGTTACATGGACACTAACTTGGTGCTGCCTCTCGGCGTGGATAAGTGCCGCGTAATTTTTGACTTCTACTTTGCCGACAACAGCCGCGAAGTGCAGGCACACAACATGCAAAGCATTGAAGTAAGTGAGAAAGTACAAACTGAGGACCTGGACATTTGCGTCTCGGTGCAAAGAGGGCTCAACTCGCGGGCCTATGGCGCGGGGCGGCTTTCGGTGCGGCGCGAAGCAGGTGAGCACTTGTTTCATCGCTTATTGGCTGCTGACTTGAAGCGCGGAATCTAGGGTTGTTTAGCAGACTGTGCGCTATAGCACGCGCTCGTGGCGGTAGCCACCCTGGGTGAGAGCAGCTAATAGGCGCCGAATTTGCTCATCGCCGCGAGTTTCGACTGAAATATCCACCAACGTATTGCCAAGGTTCACGCCGTAGTAGGCGCGGTCAAACTGGAATTCCACGATATTCGCGTGCTGGTCCGCAATGAGAGTGGAGAGGCGCTGCAACGAACCGGGGCGATCTGCCAGATGAATTTGCAGGCGCACCAGGCGCCCATCCTTCACCAATCCGCGTTGGATGATTCGCGCCAGCAGAGTAACATCAATGTTACCGCCGCAGACCAGTGCAACTGTGGTGCCAGTTACTTTCGCCTTGCGATGCAATAAGGCCGCGACCGCTGCAGCTCCCGCACCTTCAGCCAGCGTTTTTTCTTTTTCGAGCAGAGTTAGTATTGCGCTGGCAATCTCTTCCTCTTCCACCGCTACCACTTCGTCCACATACTTCTGAACCAGACTTAGGGTGCGTTCGCTGGTTCGGCGCACGGCAATGCCGTCTGCGATGGTGGTATTGGTGGGGACGGTCACGGGCACGCCGACTTTCAGCGCTTCCATCATCGAGGGCATATGCGCGGCCTGCACGCCAATCACACGCACCCCGGGCTTGGATTCTTTAATCGCGCAAGCTACTCCGCTAATCAAGCCTCCGCCGCCGATAGGCACTACGACAGCCGCGAGGTTCGGCACCTGTTCCAGCAACTCTAGGCCAATGGTTCCTTGGCCTGCAATCACTTCTGCGTCGTCAAAGGGGTGGATGAAGACTAAGTTATCGGCTTCCGCCAGCCGCCTGGCCTCACCGTAAGCTTCGTCGTAGTTGTCGCCGAACAGGACAACTTGTGCACCGTAGCTGGCGGTGGCGTTCACCTTTACTAGCGGCGTCATCTGCGGCATCACAATCTTCGCGGTAATGCCGTGGCGCCCGGCATGGCAAGCGACACCCTGTGCATGGTTGCCCGCGCTCGCCGCGATGACGCCCCGGCGTTTTTCTTCTTCACTTAGGAGCAGGATGCGGTTGAGTGCGCCGCGCTCTTTGAAGGCACCGGTGGGCTGGCGGTTTTCAAGCTTAAGGGATACCGGTACGCCCGCTGCGGCAGAGATCGCTGCGGAATGCGAACACGGCGTGTAGCGCACGGCTTCACGAATGCGTTCGCGGGCCTGCTGAATGGAGTGCAAAGTGACTTGAACGTCTGGATGCGACTGGCTCATCACGGTAACCTTGGAAAGTGTAAAGATGCACGAAGGGCGGCGCCTAGTGCGCCGCCCCGGGTGTTTCCTGTGGTTATGAGCTTACCACTTACCACTCAGCCAGCCGCTTCATTTCACGGTACACATCATCCGGCTGAGGCAGAATGGCGTCTTCCAGAGGCGGGTAGTAAGCCACAAATACATCTTTTGCAGCGATGCGCCGCACCGGCGCGTCGAGATCTTCGAAGAGTTCGTCGGCAATGCGCGCTGCAATTTCTGCGCCGTAGCCGAAACTCAGTACGTCCTCATGCGCCACAATCACGCGGCTGGTTTTGCGGACGCTCGCGGCAATGGCATCCCAATCGTAGGGTGCCAGTGACCGGAGGTCGAGTATCTCTACCTTGATGCCGTGGTCACGTTCCAGCCGCTGCGCGGCCTGAAGTGTGCGTGGCACAAGGGCGCCATAGGTCACCACGGTCAGGTCGGTGCCTTGCTGCACCACCCTAGCTTTGCCGAACGGAATCATATATTCCGGCCCCGGATAGGGCGCGCGGCCGTAGGTTTCGCGGTAGAGTCGTTTATGTTCGAGGAAGAGGACTGGGTCGTCGCAGCGAATGGCGGTGCGCAGCAGGCCAGCCGCATCCAGCGCGTTACAGGGGAAGATCACGCGCAGCCCGGGGATGTGGGTGAAGATGCTTTCGCCGCACTGCGAGTGATAAATTGAGCCGCCGGTCAGGTAGCCGCCAATGGGTACGCGCATCACCAGCGGGCACGAAAACGCATTGTTTGAGCGCCAGCGGATGACGCTCATTTCATCGCGAATCTGCATCATCGCGGGCCAGATGTAGTCGAAGAACTGTATCTCCACCACCGGCTTTAGCCCGCGCGTAGCCATACCGATCGCCCGACCGGTAATGTTGGCTTCCGCCAGCGGGGTGTTGAAGGCGCGGTCGTTGCCAAACTCAATCTGCAAGCCAGAGGTCAGCTTAAAAACGCCACCTTTGCCCTTCACCTGCTTCTGCTTCAGGTATTCGTCGCGACTGCAATCAGCTACGTCTTCGCCAAATACAATCATGCGTTCGTCGCGCCGCATTTCGTCGCGCAGCGTGGCATTGATTAAGTCGGCCATGGTTTTGGGCGGGCCGTCGGACAAAGGCTGCGTCTCGAACTGCGCGGAAGTTGGATCAATGTCTGGCGAATAGATGAAATCCATGATGCTGGCAACTTCAGGAAAGCGTGAGGCGAGCGCTCGATCGGCAGCTTCCTGCACTTCGTCATCCACTTGGCGTTCCAGTTGGCTCAAGCCCTTTTCATCCAGAATGCCTTCGCGAATCAGGAACAACTGCATGCGGGTAATAGGGTCGCGGCGGGCATCGGCTTGCAACTCGGATGCGCCACGGTAGAGCCGCTCGTCATCGCTGAGTGAATGCGAATACGGGCGAATCACATGGGCGTGGATAAACGCCGGGCCCTTGCGGGCGCGGACATATTTAGCCGCTGCCGTCATGGCGGCGTAGCACTCCAGCGCGTTGGTGCCGTCAATTTCCTGAAATTGAAAATTGGGAAAGTTGGCAACAATGCGCGAAATATTTCCCCCCGGTGTTTGCACTTCCACCGGAACCGAAATTGCGTATTCGTTATCTTGCACCACAAAAATAATGGGGACTTTCTGATTCGAGGCGGTATTCATCGCCTCCCAGAATTCGCCTTCGCTGGTGGAGCCGTCCCCGAGCGAAACGTAGGTGACTTCGTCGCCCTGAAATTGCACATCCTTAAACCGGCGGTAGTCGTCATGGGAATTCCTGGCCGCATCTGGAATCTTGGCCGCAGCAGGATGGGCCGCAAAATACCGCCCGGCCTCGGCGCAGCCCACGGCTTGCAGCAATTGGGTACCCGTCGGCGAAGACTGCGAGGGGACGTTGTGACGCACATCGGCCCAATGCGAAGGCATCTGCCTGCCACCGGAGTTGGGGTCGCCCGCCGCACCCACCGAGCCCATCAACATTTCGTAAGGCGACATGCCCAGGGCCAAAACGAGCGCGCGGTCGCGATAATAGGGATAGAACCAGTCGTAGCCGCTGCGCAGCGCCATGGCGGCCGCGACAGAAATAGCTTCGTGCCCAGCGCCGGAAATTTGGAAAAACACCTTCTGTTGCCGTTTCAGCAGAATCTCGCGGTCATCCACCTTGCGGGAGACGTACATGGCGCGGTAAAAGGCCAGCAGTTGGGCAGCCGTAAGGCCTTCCCAACTCTTTTCTGCTGTGGTAGCTGCCAGGGCGGCGGATTCAGTCAAAGTTTCCATGAGGCTCTTTTCAGGTATGGCGTTATGATTCAAGCTCTTCCCGGGACGCACGCCTTTTTCTGGCGGCGCTTTCGGCTTGGGTTCGACTCTTGTAGTAGCCATGCGGCTCCTCGGTATGATTGAGGGAAGGATAAAAGCAAAAAGCGAAAAGCAAAAAGCGCGAGTACCCCTAATTGTAAAACCAGCGCGGCCTTGGCGCACACAGAAGGTGGCAGGCCCAGTGCGGAAAAGACTGCGAAAAAATGATTCGAACCCATCGCACCATACCGGACGGTCGGCTGAAACTGGTGGTATTTGACCTCGACGGCACGCTAATAGACTCGCGCACCGATTTGGTGAATTCGGTGAATGCCATGCTGCGCCACTTCCAGCGGCATGAGCTTTCGCCGGAGCTAGTCTCCACCTACATTGGCGACGGCGCGCCGATGCTGGTGCGCCGTGCGCTGGGTGACCCCGACGACGACCACATCGTGAAAGAGGCGCTGGGCTTTTTTATTGGCTACTACCGCGAACACAAGCTGGACAACACGGTGCTTTTTGCCGGAATTCGCGAGGCGCTGGTGGCTCTGCAGAATCGGGCAGCGACTTTCCCTTTGCAGCTTGCAGTGCTGACGAACAAGCCGGTGACACCTGCGCGGCAAATTGTGGAAGCGCTCGGTTTAGCGGCAACTTTTGCGCGCGTTTATGGTGGCAACAGTTTTGTCACCAAAAAGCCTGATCCGCATGGGCTGGAGCGCCTGATGGCAGAGCTCTACGCCAATCCGGATGAAACCGTGATGATTGGCGACTCGTGCGTAGACGTCTTTACTGGGCGCAACGCTGGCACGTGGACGCTCGGCGTGACCTTTGGATTTCAGCCACATTCGCTGGAGGATGCGCCTCCTGATGTGCTGGTGGATAGCGCGGAAGAAATGGCGCACGTGCTTGGCGGCTAGGCGGGCGGGGGCGCCGCCCTTGCTCGCTTGCAATCCCACTCCCTGCAAATCCAGTATGCGAGATGTTACCTTTTTGTAACCATGGCCCCACGCAAGAATGCTGCGCTCAAGAAGGCGAAGAAAGACAAAACCTACGGCTTCAGCCCAGCGGAACTCCGTACGCTGTGCGCGATGAAGAATCCGCATGGGGTGCAACGCTTTCTTGACTCGTTGGCTTACCACCTCGCTGACACCGCGTGGTCTCCGCGGCAGGTGCTGGCGGGGCGGACGGCGCACTGTCTGGAAGGCAGCATCTTTGCTGCGGCTGCGTTGCGGGTGCTGGGGTATCCGGCGCTGTTGCTCGATCTGGAAGCCGAGCATGATACTGACCACGTGCTCTGCCTCTACAAACATCGCGGGCACTGGGGCACCATCGCCAAGTCGAATTTCACCAGTTGCCGGGGCCGCCAGCCGGTGTATCGCACTCTGCGCGAGTTAGCGATGAGCTACTTCGATACCTACTTCAACCTGCGGGGTGAGCGCACGCTGCGAACCTTTTCGCGGCCAGTCAACCTCAAACGCTTTGACCACCTGGACTGGATGATCACCAACAAGGACGTCTGGTTTGTCGCGGAATACCTGCTGACCATCAGCCATACCCGCATCCTGACGCCACGCATGGAAAAGGAGTTGGTTCGCGTAGATAAGCGGACGTTTGCGGCGGAGTGTTTGGGCAGAGCGGTGAAAAGTCCCTAGCGCAAGCCATCTTCCGCCGCCGCCCCTCAGTTTGGCACGTGGTTCCATATGCCTTCGCGGAGGCAATGCAGATTCAAAGCGAGATGACTCGGCTATAATTCCCCAAGATGCCGCTCGCCCCCGGAACCAAGCTCGGACCTTATGAGATTCAGTCGCCACTCGGTGCTGGCGGCATGGGTGAGGTCTACCTTGCTCGCGATACTCGGCTTGAGCGCACGGTTGCCGTCAAGATTTTGCCGGATCATCTTGCGACTTCGCCCGAAGCACAAGAGCGTTTCGAGCGAGAGGCTCGTTCTATCTCGTCGCTGAGCCATCCCAATATCTGCCATCTCTACGATGTCGGCCACGAAGGCAGCACGCGCTTTCTCGTCATGGAGTACCTGCAAGGGGAATCGCTGGCGCAGCGGCTGGCTAAAGGCCCGTTGCCGCTGGAGCAGTTGCTTCGCGTGGGTGCGGAAATCGCCGATGGCTTGGAACGCGCCCACAAGAGCGGCGTCGTCCATCGCGACCTGAAGCCCGGCAACATCATGCTCACCAAGTCGGGAGCCAAGTTGCTCGACTTTGGGCTTGCCAAGTCTGCGGTTACGGGTGTGCGGGCAGGTCCGGCTTCAGGTGTCACTGCCACCTACGCGCCGACCGCTGCCACCAAGATCACGCAAGCGGGCACCGTCATCGGCACCTTCCAGTACATGGCACCCGAGCAAATCGAAGGCAAAGAGGTTGACGCCCGCAGCGACATCTTCGCCTACGGCGCGGTGCTGTATGAAATGGCGACGGGTCGCTGCGCTTTTGAAGGCAAGAGTCAGATATCCGTCGCATCGGCCATTCTGGAAAGAGAGCCGGAACCCATCACCAGCATTCTGCCCGCAGCACCACCTGCGCTGGATCACGTAATCCGTGGCTGTCTGGCAAAGGACCCCGACGCGCGCTGGCAGAGTGCTGGCGACATCGCCCGCCAGTTGCGCTGGATCAGCAGTGGCGGGTCGCAGGTCGCGTTGCCCGCCACCGCCCGCACCCGGCGGAACCTCCTGCACTGGCTGGGATGGGCCTTCGCCGCGATCATGTTTGCCGTGGTTGGATTCGTGCAGCACAACCGGACGGTGCCTCCCATTATCCGCTTCTCCAGTCCCCCGCCCACTGACACCAATTTTTTCTTCGACGGCGACTTCGGCGGTCCCCCGGTCATTTCGCCCGATGGCACACAGATCGTCTTCGCCGCCCGCAGCGCCACGGCGCCCTCGCTTTACGTGCAACAGCTCAGTTCCGGCACGACGACGCGCCTTGATGGCACCGATGACGCAAGCTTCCCCTTCTGGTCGCCGGACGGCAAGTTCATCGCCTTCTTCTCCAACGGCAAACTCGAGAGAATTCCCTTGTCCGGTGGCGCAGTCAAGGTGATCGCCGACGCACTCACTGGCCGCGGCGGAGCCTGGGGCAAGGACAATATCATTGTCTTCGCGAGCGACTATCGCGTCGCACTGCTCAAGGTGGACGCCAACGGCGGCACCCCGGTTCCGGCCACCAAGCTGGATACCAGCCTGCACTCCACGCATCGCTGGCCCAACTTCTTGCCCGACGGCAAACACTTCCTCTTCCTCGCCACCAACCACGGCAGCGGAACGGACGAGAAGAACGGCATTTATCTGGGGCAGGTGGGCGATACCAGCAGCAAGTTCATCGTTCAAAGTGACGCCCAGGCCATCTTCGCCAACGGCTACCTTCTGCACCACATTGGTGGCCGGCTTGTCGCCCATAGATTTGATCCCGGTTCGGGGACCCTTTCCGGCGGACCGCAGACTGTTGCCGAAGGGGAGGATCTTGACCCCGGCACGTGGCACTCCACTTTCAGTGCCTCCAGCAACGGCATCCTGGTGTATCAGGGTGGCTCCGGCCGGCATGGATTCAACCTCGTCCTCACCGACCGCAAGGGCAAGCTGCTCAAGCCGGTGGCTGAGAACATCTCCTTCCACGGTGGCGAGGTTTCCCCGGACGGGAAGCGCCTGGTGATGGCCGAGGGCGACCCCAGACAAGAGATTTGGGTCTATGGCCTCGATAATGGCTCCCGCACCCCCCTGACCTTCGAGGATGGAGCGAACAACAACATGCCCAGCTGGTCGCCCGATGGCCGCCGCGTGGTCTTCCAGATGGCTTCCGTGGGCAACGTGGCTAACAGCGCTGTTCTGAGGTCGGTTCTTGCCAATGGCGGCGGCGACGCGCAGACCGTCCTCTCCCTGAAGAGTGCCGACGGCAGTCCCAGTTTTTCGTTCTGGCCCCAGTACACCAGGGACGGCAAGTACCTCGTCTTCAATCAGCG
>JANXUR010000035.1 GCA_025356095.1 Acidobacteriaceae bacterium
CACCGCACCAAGGAAGAAACCGGCGACGTGAGCCGCGTACTGGATGGCAGCTTGAACCCGTTTTTGCGCGCCTATTTGAGTATGAGGCGCGAAGAGCTGGCCCGGCAAACCTAGGCACCGGAAAGTGAGTCAACCTTGTCGAACTTAAACGTAAGCAAGAAGAGTGCTACAAAACCGGACAGCCCAACCAAGGTGGAGACCGACCCCACCTCGAAGCTGACCGCACGCTTTTCGGACGCTTTTGCCTTTGCCAATCAGATGCATGCGGGCCAACATCGCAAACAAAGCACCACGCCTTACATTGCGCACCTGATGGCTGTGAGCGGCAAGGTGCTGGAAAATGGCGGGGATGAAGAGCTCGCCATGGCCGGGTTGCTGCACGACGTTGTGGAGGATTGTGGGGGGCTAACGGTGCTGGCCGAGGTGCGAGAGCGCTTTGGTAATCGGGTCGCCAACATTGTTGAGGCTTGCACAGATAATCTTGGTCCGCGGATGAGCTGGCGCGACCGCAAGCAGCAGTATCTCGACCACTTGCGGGAGGCAAACGCCGACGTGCGTCTGGTGATGGCGGCCGACAAGCTGCACAATGTGGGCACGATTGTGCAGGCGTATCGTGAGATCGGCGAGCAGGTGTGGGCTCGCTTTTCTGGCGGACGGGAGGGCTCGCTGTGGTACTACCGTGAACTGGCGAATGAGTTAGCCCGCGACAATAACACGCTCACCAAGGAACTGCAACGCGCCGTCGCCAAGATCGAACGCATGGCTGCTCAGGCTGAGCCCGACGAAGGTGACGATAACGATGACGATAACGCTGTAAACGGAAACCGGTGAGGCTACCATGACGAGCGACCCGATTCGTACGCTGCTGGAATCCGCGCACACAATTGCTGTCATCGGCCTTTCGGATGATCCGTTTCGGCCGAGCAATGATGTTTCTGCGTATATGCAGGCGCAAGGCTACAGGATCATTCCGGTGAATCCCTCGGTGGGCGAGGTGCTGGGCGAAAAGTCTTACCCATTGCTGGCGGAAGTTCCGCTGACGGTGAAGGTAGATGTCGTCAACATTTTTCGCCGACCAGAGTATGTGCCCGAAGTGGTAGATCAAGCAATCGCCCGCAAACAGCAAGACCCGGAGCAAGTCACCGCGGTTTGGATGCAACTGGGCGTAGTGCATGAAGAAGCCGCCGGAAAAGCCCGTGCCGCTGGCATCGAAGTGGTGATGGATCACTGCCTGCTGATTGAACATCGGGCGCGGGGAATGGGAAAGCGCTAGAAACCGCGACCTCCGCTAGCCGCCTTTGCGCTTCCGCACTTCTTCCATCCGCTCCCGTATGCGCTGTTCCACTCCCTGATTCGTCGGCTGATAGTAGCGGCGGCCTTTCAGGTTATCGGGCAGGCATTGCATGTCGGCGACTTTGGCTTCAGAATCATGCGCGTACTGGTAGCCCTCACCATACCCCAGAGTCTTCATCAGCGATGTGGGTGCATTCCGCAGATGCAATGGAACGGACTCCGCGGCAGTCTGCTCCACGTCTTTAAGCACTGCGCCGTAGGCGGTGTAAAGGGCATTCGACTTAGGTGCTACCGCCAGATAAACCACCGCCTGTGCCAGCGCGAGATTGCCCTCGGGCATGCCGATAAAGTCCACCGCATCGCGGGCGGCCATAGTCATCGCCAGTGCGCCCGGCTCGGCGAGGCCAATGTCTTCCACCGCCATCCGCACCACGCGGCGCGCGATGTAGAGCGGGTCTTCGCCCGCTTCGAGCATCCGTCCGAGCCAGTAGAGCGCGGCATCGGGGTCGCTGTTGCGTACGCTCTTGTGCAACGCTGAGATCAAGTTGTAGTGCTCTTCGCCAGTCTTGTCGTAGCGCAGAATGCGACGTTGCAAAGCGTCGCGAGCGATGTCTCTTGTGATTAAGGCAGGTGGAATGGAGCCGGGTTGCGCGGCGCTCGCGGCCAGTCCGGCAGCCACTTCCAGTACGTTGTAGGCGCTGCGGGCGTCGCCGCTGGCGTAACTTGCGATCAACTCCAGCACGCCTTCTTCGGTCTGCACATCCAGCTTGCCTAGACCACGTTCCGAGTCGGCCAACGCGGACGCGAGCAGGCTGATGATGCGCGCTTCGTTCAACGGCTCCAGCACATAAACGCGGCAGCGAGAGAGCAAGGCCGAGTTGATCTCGAATGAAGGGTTCTCCGTCGTCGCGCCAATCAAGCGGATGGTTCCCTTTTCTACGTAGGGCAAAAAAGCATCTTGTTGGGCGCGGTTGAAGCGGTGAATTTCGTCCACAAACAGAATGGTCCGGGTGCCATACTGTTGCGCCCGCCCCGCTTCAGCCATCACTGCCTTAATTTCTTTGATGCCGCTGAGCACGGCGGAAAATTCCACAAACTCCGCCTTGGTCATGCGCGCGACGATCTGCGCCAGCGTCGTTTTACCGGTTCCAGGAGGTCCCCAGAAGATCATGGAGCCAGTTTCGTCGCGCTCGATGGCCACGCGCAACGGTTTGCCTGGGCCGAGGATCTGCTCCTGCCCCATGTATTCGTCGAGCGAGCGCGGGCGCATGCGTTCCGCCAAGGGGCGGCTGCGCTCTGCCGTTTGGTTTTCCGGCGGCGGGATTGCGCCAAACAGGCTCATGGCTTGACACTGCTCTGCGCAATTTGTGCAGCAGCCCGTTGCCGCGAAGCTTCATACAGCACAATGCTGCCCGCCACAGCAGCGTTCAGCGACTCCACCTGCTCAGTGTGCGGCACCAGCACGGCTTCATCCATGCGCTCCACCAGCGCTTTGGGCAAACCTGCGCCTTCGTTGCCGATGAAGATCGCTATCGGCGCACTCAGGTCGGCTTCGCATACTGGCTTGCCGCGATGCGACGAGGTTGCCACCAGCTTCACGCCGTGTGCGCGCAGTTCAGTCATCGCGTCTTCTAGCGCAAGGTTCAACAGCGGCAGCCGAAAGACTGACCCCGCTGCCGACCGCACCACTTTCGCGTTGTACGCGCTGACCGTGCCTTGGGTCAGGAGTAGGGCGCTCGCGCCAAATGCCTCGGCTGAGCGAATCAAGGTTCCGAGATTGCCGGGGTCTTGCAATCCTGCAGCCACAAGCAGGAGTGGCACCGGGGCTGCCAATGCTTGGTGGAGCGTGTGCATCCTCACTTTTACCAGGGCAGCCACGCCTTGCGGAGCCTCGCTCGGCAGCGCCGCTTTCAGCAAGGTGTCGGGCACGGTGATGCAATCCACCTGCGCGCCCAGTTGCGGCAGCAACCGCTGCGCCAGTGCGTCAGCCGACTCGGCGAAAAACACTGCTGCGAACTTCAGCCCACTGCGAATCGCCTCTTCCACCACTCGCAGTCCTTCGATGGCGAGGCAGTCGTCTTCGGTGAGGGCAGACTCGGCAAAGGCTTTGCGCAACTGCTTCAGCAGCGGATTGTGCTTTCCCGCCACCATGCGCAATCGGGATGTGGAGTCCGTCGAATCCATAAGGAGCGCTCAGCAGCATGATACCGTGGAACTTTCACGAAATGGGCCATGAAATAGCTGCAGGTGATGTGCAAGCTGATTTGAGAGCGCATTCGCGGACCCGTGCAGTAGACTGCTTGGGTGTGGGTGCCGCTTGCGATATGCTAACGGTGAGGCGTCACATTGCGCTTCAACGTTGCGTCCGTTGCATCCGTGGCATCCGTGGCATCCGTGGCAAAACGCCAACATGTGCGCGAAGGGATTTGGTTTGCTTCCAGAGATTCTGAAAATTCATCCGGATTCCCCGGATGACTCGCTGCTGCGATACGTAGCCGAGCAAATTCGCTCCGGCCAGGTGCTAGGGATGCCGACCGACACGTTTTACGGACTGGCGGCGGACCCCTACAACTTGAAAGCGGTAGAGCGCGTGTATGAAATTAAATCACGCTCGCGCAACAAGCCATTGTCGTTGCTGATTGAAAGCATCGAACAAGCGGAAGAACTGTCGCGCCCGTTACCAGAGGAGTTCTACGTTCTAGCACGCAGGTTCTGGCCCGGGCCCTTGACGGTGATTGTGAAGGCGTCGGCGCGCTTGCCGCTGAAGGTTACCGCCAATTCCGGCAACGTGGCGTTGCGGGTACCCGCTGCGGCGATTCCCATTGGCGTAATCAAGTATTCCGGTTGCCCTATCACTGCCACGTCCGCCAACTTGAGCGGCGAGCGTGAATGCACGACCGCTGAAGCGGTGCGTGACCAACTGGGCGATCATGTGCCTATCATCGTGGATGGCGGAATTGCGCCGCGAGAGATTGCGTCCACCATCGTGGATTTAAGCGGCGAAGCGGATATTCACTTCCGCGTCATCCGTGAGGGTGCGATTCCGACCGCACAGATTTTGGAAGCGCTAAACCTGCAATGAGCTCGACTCGGCCAAACCAGACGGGTCCGAGGTCCATCGTGCGTTGGTGCGCTATGTGGCTGTGGCGGATGGCACTGCTGGCGCTGTTTACGGCGGTGTGCTGGTGCGCCTTTATCGGCTGGCAGATCATACAGCAGGCCCGGCAGGATGAAGCTCGCCCCAGCGACGCGATCATCGTGTTTGGCGCAGCCGAATACGCGGGACGCCCCTCACCCGTGCTCAAGGCTCGGCTGGATCACGCACTGGAGCTCTATCAGCACCATCTGGCACCGCTGGTCATCACCACGGGCGGCCATGGCGGCGATGCTACTTACAGCGAAGGTGAGGTTGGCCGCGAATATCTGCGCAGCCGGGGCGTTCCAGAAGCGGCGCTGATTGCGGAGTCGCAAAGCATAGACACTGCGGAAAGCGCCGAGCGCGTGGCAACCATCATGCGCACCAACAGCCTGCATACCTGCGTGGCGGTCAGCGACGCCTATCACCTGTATCGGGTGAAGCAAATGCTCAGCTCGCAGGGCATGGAAGCGTACGGCTCACCACGACCGCTCAGCGTTCCGCACGGACGGCAGCAGCGGTTGCTGGCGGTGGCGCGTGAGGTGCTAAGCTACGCGCTGTGGCGTTTACACCTGACTTAGCGGATAAGTACGCGGATAAGTACGCGGATAAGTACGCCTATCACCAAGCGGATAACTGGTAACCCAACCCGATCACGCAATTCCCTGCCCTACCAGCCATTCCGTTTGCGCAGCTCGGTTATGTGCGCGGCGTGGTGCTTACCGTGCCATGCGTACAGCCCAACGGTCACGTCTATGCGGCGATTACCCATCTCAGGATGGCGGAAGGTGCGCGCCCACTGGTTTGGCTTTACGCTGCGCAAAAGTGCCACCATTCGCTGATGCAGGGTCTCCGTCAAAATCAGCGATACCTCCACCGGCAACTGGGAATCGGCCAGATCGGCCCAGTCGGGCTGCGAGTACGCGGAGATCACCGGATTTTCTTCCGTCAGCGCAAGCTTGAAGCGGATGTAGGCATTCATGTGGCTATCGGCCACGTGATGCACCGTTTGCCGCACCGTCCAGCCGCCGGGGCGGTAAGGTGTGTCGAGTTGCGCGTTACTGAGTCCGGCAACTGCTTCACGCAAGTGCACGGCAGTAGTCGCCAGTTCGGCAATCCATGCTTCCAGCATCGCGGCGTCAATCACTTCTGGCGGAGCGTACTTGCCGATGGGATAGCTCAGGTTTGGGGCTACTTCAGGGGCTACTTCAGGGGCTACGTGGGACATGAGATATGGCTCCTCGAGTTGGTGCTGTCTGCTGGTGTCATTTTAGATGTTGAAGGGGGCGCTCGGATGCAAGGCTGGAAAGCGCGCTGCGCACCAGTGCGACCGTCTGCGGCTCCAAGGCAAGCGGCTCCAGTTCGGCTTCGCTGAACCAGCGCGCACTGGCAGCATCGCTACCCGCCCGCAGGTCGCCGCCAAGCACCCGGCAGCGTAAATCGAGCAGCACGTAGTGGTAACGCACCCTGCCGTAATTGTCGTGCAGAATACGGTCGTAGGTGCCCATTATTTCGCCCGCTTCCACCGCCAGGCCAGTTTCTTCGCGGGCTTCGCGCACCACGCCCTCGGCTACCGTCTCACCTAACTCAAGGACGCCGCCCGGCAGGGACCACTGTCCCTTGAGCGGTTCGGTGCCTCGCTGAATCATCACGACTCTAGGGGCACCATCGCCGCCGCGCTGGACAATCACAGCGCCGACGCCCACGACGGGTGATTTGGGATATTCGCGAGGCATAGAAAGACAGTAAACCATTCTTAGGTCGTAAAATGTTTTCCGCGCCTCGCCAGCCCAACCCGCCGCAAGCTTCGACCGCTGAGAAAGCCGATGCGCTAGCGGAATATCGCCGCAAACGCCGCTTTGGCGAGACGCCCGAGCCAGATGGCAGTGCGCCACCAAAAGGCGCCCAAGCCAAGCCTGCGGGCGTGGGCAAGAAGTCTGCGGTCACTCCAGCCGCTCCAGTGCTGCGCTTTGTAGTTCAAAAGCATCAGGCTTCGCAGCTGCACTATGACTTTCGCTTGGAACTGGACGGCGTACTTAAGTCATGGGCGGTGCCCAAAGGCCCTTCGCTCGACCCGGCAGAGAAGCGACTGTCCATGCAAGTGGAGGACCATCCGCTCGCCTATTTTGATTTTGAAGGGGTGATTCCGCCGGACAATTATGGCGGCGGCACCGTGCAAGTGTGGGACGTGGGGACGTGGGAGCCGGTGAGCCCGAAGCCCGTCGGAGGCAAGCTTGTGGCGACCTCTGCGGACGAGGCGCGAAGCGAAGTTGCGACGGGCGACCTTAAGAGTCGCCTGCACGGCAAACGCCTGCAGGGTGACTTCGCTTTAGTGCACATCAAAGCACGCGCCGGCACACGGAATGCTTTCAAGAAGAACGAATGGCTGCTCATCAAAAAGAAAGACGATTTTGCCAGCGCGGGCCACGATGCCGAAGACCAGTTCACTTCCGTGCTCACGGGCCGCTCGATGCGCGAGATCGCAGGCGACAAGAACTCCGCTGAGTGGAAGAGTCGGCCCGCCGGAACCGGCAAGCTGAAGGTGGCATGGCTGGCGGACGCGCTCGAGAAGCGCAAGGCGGCGGCAGCACCTGATGGTGCGGCCACAGCAAAGCCCGTGCCCAAGCCGCAACCAGCCAGTCAGCGCAAAGCGAAGCAGCTTGAAGCGAGGCAAATCGAAACAAAGCCGCCTGCAGCCGCCAAGCCACCCATCCCCGGTGCGGTGCTGGCAGCGATGCCGTTGGCGATTCATCCGATGCTGGCCACACTGGCGGAACGAGTACCCCGCGAAGATGCCACGTCGCCGCAATGGCTGTATGAAATCAAGTGGGACGGATACCGCGGGGTCGTGTTCATGAGTCAGGGCAAGGTTCGGCTCGTCTCGCGCAATCAGAACGACATGACCGCGCAGTTTCCCGACCTTGCAGCCCTGACCAAACACATGAAGGCGCAGACCGCGATTCTGGACGGCGAGATTGTCGCCTTAGACGAGGATGGCCGCTCCAGTTTTAGCCGGATACAGCAGCGAACCGGCTTTCGGCCCCACTGGACGTGCGGAAAGGCCCACCCGCGCGGGGTGCACGACACCGCCATCCCCGTGCTCTACTACGCCTTTGACCTGCTTTATTTTAATGGCTGGGATTTGCGGCCCTGCGCGCTGGAAGACCGCAAGCATTTGCTGGTTTCGCACATCAAGGCGAACCCGCTGCTGCTTTTCTCCGACCACATCGCGGGCCACGGTGTGGAATTTCTCGAAGTTGTCCGCGAGCGAGGTTTAGAAGGGATCGTAGCCAAACGTCGCGGCAGCCGCTATGCGGAGGCCCGGAGCCGCGACTGGTTGAAACTGAAGATCAACCAGCGGATCGAATGCGTGATTGGCGGCTATACCGAACCCGAGGGTAGCCGTAAGCACTTTGGGTCGGTCGTGCTCGGCCTTTACGACGACGCTGGCCAGCTCATCCCGGTGGGCCAGGCGGGGAGCGGTTTCGACGACCGGGCGCTCGGTGAGGTGTGGAAGCTGCTGCAGAAACGCACCAGTCAGGAGAATTCCTTTTCCGGCGAAGTGGAGAGTCCTTGAAAGACGCATTGGGTCACGCGAGATCTGGTGGCTGAGATCCAGTTTGGAGAATGGACGCACGATTCATCGGACCCAAAGAGCCCGGCTCGAAAACTGAGGGCGCCGGTTTTTTTTGGCTTGCGGCTGGATAAGGCAGCCCGGGACTGCCGGTTAGAAATCCAGAGCTAAGGACCTTCTTCCCGCTGCTGCGTCTAATATGCGGGGAGCCCTCCAGCACCTCTGTAACACTAAGCTAGCCCTGATCCGGTGCTACCATGGGCTGAGCGGGAAATGCAGGAACGTTAACCGAGCCGAAACGCCTCTGGGCATTTGGCAGGAGCTGAAGGGAGCCACGCCATGAACAACAGTACTAAAACGATTCTCGGATTAACTGGCACAGCCCTAGCTCTGCTTCTGGCTACGGGCAACTCTTCCGCAGACGTGCGGCGCACCCATAAAGCGACGAAGCCGGTGGTGGCCGTGACCCCGCCAGCCCCTGTGGCGGCTCCGGCTCCAGTGATTCCCGCCGAGCGGCTGGATCTGCACCCTGCGGTGCCGCCGCAAGTTAGCTTTAACAACGGCTTGCTAACGGTGACCGCGCAAAATGCCACGCTCGGCGACATCCTCAACGCCATCCACGTTAAAACTGGCGCAATGATTGAAATGAGCGGCCCAATCCTGGAGCGGGTAGCAATTCGAATTGGCCCGGCCCCGGCGCGGGAAGTATTCACTGCGCTGTTGGATGGCTCGCGCTTCAACTACATTATTCTGGGTTCGGCAGCGAATCCGATGGGCGCAGAGCACGTGATCCTCACCGCAAAAACGGGCGGCGCCACAGGAGCCGTTGCCTCAGCGCAACCGGTCTACCAACCGCCACAAGCCCAAGCACCGCCCCCGGGCCCGGCACCACAGTATCCCCCGGGAACGCTGGGCGTAGTGCGTGGCCAGGGTGGCATTGGCTCGCCTGTAGCGCCTGCGCCAGACCCTAACGCGCAGGGGGCTCAAGACCCGCCCGCAGAGGCGGAGGCAGAGCCCGAACAAGATCAGTCACAAGAGCAAGCGGCCGATACGCCCGAGCCAGACCCTGAGCCGGATCCGAGTCCGGGCGAAACCCCAGCCAATGACCAGAATCAGCATCAGCGCGGCCCCGACGGCAACCCTCCGCCGCAGGCTCCGCAGGGGCCAAAATAGGGTAGGAACTACCCGCTGGCTGCGCGCGTTGACCCGCGCCAAGCTCAACCCATACCATACAAAGTAAGGTGCGCCCTTAGCCTCCGGAGCTTTTCCGGCAGGGCGCGCCGAAGCTTTTTTGTGCCACCAACACTGCAAACGGAGGGGTATGGCGCTCAACAAGATCTCGGTGCGGGGAGCCCGCCAGCACAACCTGAAGAACATCTCGGTAGAGATTCCGCGCAACACGCTCACCGTGATTACCGGGCTGAGCGGCTCGGGAAAGTCGTCGCTTGCCTTTGACACGATTTACGCCGAAGGCCAGCGCCGGTACGTAGAAACACTTTCCGCCTACGCGCGGCAATTTCTAGACCAGATGGAGCGGCCAGACGTGGACGCGATTGATGGCTTAAGCCCCGCCATCTCGATTGAGCAGAAAACCACCAGCCGGAGTCCACGGTCCACGGTAGGCACGGTCACGGAAATCTATGACTATCTGCGGCTGCTGTACGCCTCCATTGGCGTACCACACTGCCCCAACTGTGGCCGCCAAATCACGCGGCAATCTGCCGAACAGATTGTGCACCGCGTCTTGGAGCTGCCGCAGGGCACTCGCATCATGATCCTCGCGCCCATCGTGCGCGGCCGTAAAGGCGAATTCAAAAAGGAGATGGAAAAGCTCGCTCAGCTTGGCTTTTCGCGCATTCGCGTGGATGGCGAACTACGCCGCTTGGACGAAGAGATCGCTCTCGATAAGCGAAAAAACCACACGCTGGAACTTCTGGTGGATCGCCTGCCCATCAAGGAAGGTATCGCCGCCAAGCTCGAGCACAACATCACTCTGGCGATGAAGCTGGCCGATGGACTGGTGCAGATCGCGGTTGTGGATGGCGAAGAGACGATGTATTCGGCGAAAATGGCGTGCCCGGATTGCGGCATCAACGTGCCCGCGCTGGAGCCACGCTCGTTCTCCTTCAACAGTACCTATGGCGCCTGCCCGGATTGCCATGGCTTGGGCAGCCGTTACGATCTTGACCCGGCGCTGGTGATCACCGATTGGTCTAAGCCGCTGCTGGATGGCGGATTGGGGCCGGGGGCCGGGTCGGTGAGCTTACAGAATCAGTTGAAGATGGCCGCTGCTGCCCACGGCATCAATCTGGATACGCCATTCGAGCAGTTGCCGGAAGCATCACAAAGTCTGCTGCTCTATGGCGAGAATGGCCCCGCTAGCGTCAAGGCCCTTGTCAAAAGCGGAGGCAAAGCGGCCAAGGTGGCCAAGTCCACGCGCCGCGCCAAGACTGGCTTTCAAGGTGTGCTGGGCCACTTGAAGTACACGGCCGACGAATCTGCCTCAGACGGCTACCGCGACTATCTGATGGACTTTATGACGGCCAGCATCTGTCCTGTGTGTTTGGGTAAGCGGCTGCGCCCGGAGAGCCTTGCCGTGAAGGTCAATGGCATGTCCATCGCCGACTTTACGGCGCTGCCCATTGCTCGGGCGCTACCGGTGGCCAAGGGTGTGAAACTCATGGGCCGCGATCTCGCGGTCGCGGGACGCATTCAACATGAGATTACCGAGCGCCTGCAATTTCTGTTTGATGTGGGCTTGGGCTACCTTTCGCTCAGCCGGTCGGCGGCAACGATATCTGGCGGCGAAGGTCAGCGGATTCGGCTGGCGACGCAGATTGGCTCGAAGTTGCGCGGCGTTTTGTACGTGCTCGATGAGCCTTCTATCGGCCTCCATCATCGTGACAACGACCGCCTGCTGGCTGCGCTGGAAGCGCTGCGTGCACTCGGCAACACGGTGCTAGTGGTGGAACACGACGAAGAGACGATTCGCCGCGCCGACTATGTGATTGACCTTGGCCCGGGCGCCGGACGCCATGGCGGTGAATTGGTGGCCAGTGGCACGCCAGCGGAAGTGATGGCCGAACCGCGCTCGCTCACCGGCGCTTATCTTGCGGGGCGGGAACAGATTGGCCTGCGCCACGAACGACGCAAGCCCAACGAGAAGGCGCTTGTGGTACTGGGCGCGCGCGAGCATAACTTGAAGGACGTGGATGCCAGCTTTCCGCTGGGAGTGATGACGGTGGTGACCGGCGTCTCTGGCTCGGGTAAATCCACGCTGGTGAATGACATTTTGTACGCCGCGCTGGCCGCCAAACTCTATCGCTCTCGGCAGGCGATTGGCTCGCACAAAATCGTCACTGGCATCGAGCATATTGATAAAGTCATCCGCATTGATCAGTCGCCGATTGGCCGCACGCCGCGCTCGAATCCGGCTACCTATACCGGGCTGTTTTCGCACATTCGCGACATTTTCGCCATGCTGCCCGAAGCCCGTGAGCGCGGCTACAAGCCGGGACGCTTCAGCTTTAACGTTGCAGGAGGCCGTTGCGAAGCTTGTCAGGGCGAGGGCCAGCGGCGCATCGAGATGAACTTCTTACCCGACGTGTATGTGCTGTGCGAAGTCTGCGGCGGACGCCGCTATAACCGAGAGACACTGGCGGTAAAGTTCAAGGGACTTTCCATCGCCGACCTGCTGGAAACGCCCGCCAGTGATGCCCTGCCGGTGCTGGAAAATATTCCTCAACTGCGCCAGCGCCTGCAAACTCTGGTGGATGTTGGTCTGGGCTATCTGCATCTTGGCCAGAGTGCACTCACCTTGAGCGGCGGCGAGGCGCAGCGCATCAAGCTGGCGCGGGAACTGAGCAAGCGGCAAACCGGGCGCACACTATACCTTCTCGACGAGCCCACCACTGGACTGCATTTTGAGGACGTGAAGAAGTTGCTCGACGTGCTGCATCGGCTGACCGATCTGGGCAATACCATCATCATCATTGAGCACAATCTCGACGTGATTCGCAGCGCCGACTGGATTATTGACCTAGGCCCGGAAGGTGGCGAGGAGGGAGGCCGGGTGGTGGCGCAGGGCACACCCGAGCAAGTGGCGCGGGTGAAGAAGAGCTATACGGGGCAAGCGTTGAACAGCAGCTTGGGGCACGGGCATCGAGCTTGAGCCAAGCTTCAGGATGAGCGCCGCGAGCAGCAGATTCATTTAGCATCGTAAACAAGGCAAGGCAAGCCAAGGCAAGGCAAGGCAAGCCAAAGAGCAGGCCAGGGTAAGAGCAGACCAAGCATCACCCAACCGCCGTGCGCGGCTCACAGAGGGAAGTCGGGAATTGTCATCCACATCTGACAACGGAAGCGAAGAGCTGCACCCTGCTGGCCAGACGACTCCGCCGACTGCGGGGCCACTGGCCACGACAGTTGGCGCTAGGGAAGGTTCGCGCGATGTACTCGCTGAGACCGCCGCTGTGGCTAGCGGCGCGGAGGGGGCTGCTGCCCCTGAGTTTTCGGTTCTGGATTTCGGAGCCACAACGGCATTGGCAGTTGCCTCTGATCCCCAGACAGCACTTGTGCCCGTCGAAGCTCCGCCACCACCCCCACCACCCGGCCCAGTTCCACTGGAAGATCCTGCATGGGGCGGACGCGATCTGTTGCTGCTACTAGTCGTGCTGGTGGGCGCGATGTTTGTGGCTCTGGTCGCGACGGCTGCTGTTCGCGCGGCGTGGAATCTGGCCCACCAGCTTCCGCGCGACGCTGGGTTTGCCAAGCCAGATGCCTTCACCGCTATTCCGGTGGAAGCAGGGGCGTATGCCATCTTTCTATTGGTCGCTTACTTGCTGTTGCGGCAACGCCGCGGGCTGGCCTTTGCCGAAGTGCTGTACTGGAATTTTCCGGCGTCCCGCTGGTGGTTTTTCTTAGGCGGAGGTGTCGTCTTAGCGATTGCTGTCGGGCTGCTGTCCCGCGTCTTCCCGATTCCCAAGACCGTGCCTCTGGATGACTTTTTTAGCAGCCCGGCAGCGGCGTGGCTGATGGCGATTTTTGGGGTGTTCGTTGCTCCGCCGGTCGAAGAATTGATCTTCCGCGGATTGCTGTATCCGGTGCTGGTGCGCTGGCTGGGCCGCACATTCGCCGAGCCAAACCGTTTGCGCCATGCCGCGCTGGGCATGTTTGTGCTGGCTGGCTGGGGGGTGGTTGGCCATGCAATAACCGGCGCAGTGAATACTGCAGTGGTGCTGCTGCTGCCATTTTTCTTCGCGCTGCCCGTTGCTGCTTTTCGAATCGGGAAACCCGGTTGGAACGCGCTGCGGGTGGCCACTTGGGCCGGAACCTTGCTGGCGTGGGGTGCCGGAGCACATGCGCTCGCATACAGACCGTTCGCAATGGCTTCAATTTTACTCTTCTTCGGGACGGCGGCCTTGGCGGCAATGAGCATGAACCGCGCGTTGCCATGGCGAACCGCTTCACTTACCGGGCTTGCCTTCGCGGCAGTAATTACTTCCGCCGCTTTCGCCTTGCTGCACGCCGAGCAACTCGGCGGCGCTTGGGGGCCGGTGGCGCTGATCTTTTTCGTGGGCATGGTTCTGACCATAGTCCGGGCCATCACCGGCTCGGTGGCGGCCAGCACACTGGTTCACATGGGCTACAACGGCTCGCTTTTTGGCATGATGTATTTGGCGACTAGCGGCTTCCAGCATCTGGAACGGCTCGGCAAATAAATTCACGCAGCACACGCAGGAAAGGGCATTCCCTTTGAGCAACGCTAAATCACAACTTTTGACGCTGCTGGCCCGCAAGAGCTTTCGTCTTGGCGAATTTACGCTCGCCTCCGGCGGGACCAGTGACTACTATGTGGATTGCCGCAGCACAACGCTGGATGCCGCTGGCGCGCGCCTGACCGGGCAGGCCTTTCTTGATGAAATTCGTTCGCGGGGATGGAACCCGCAGGCTATTGGCGGATTGACCATGGGTGCTGACCCCATTGTGGTCGCGGTGAGCGTGCTGAGCGGTGGCGATGTCGCCAACAACTCCAGCGGCATTCACGGCTTTCTAGTCCGCAAGGCTGAAAAGCAGCACGGAACCGGGCAACGCATCGAAGGCTTCCGCGAAGCCGGTGCGCGCGTGGTGATTGTGGACGACGTTTGCACTACCGGCGGCTCCACCATTCAGGCGATTCAAACCGCACGAGACTTCGGCTTTGAGGTGGTGGGCGTAATGTGTCTGGTGGAGCGCGAAGAGGCCAAGGGCCGGGCCAATGTGGAAGCCGCAGCTGCGCCCGCGCCATTCGTCAGTCTGTTTACCGCGAATGATGTCCGCGCGGAGCATGTGGCTTTGTAAGAAAAGTAGTAGACGAACTGCAGACTAGCGCTGAACAAGATCAGATGAACAAGACCGCCGGCGGCGAACCGCTTATGGCTTATGGCTGGCGGCTAACCGCTAACAGCTACTTTACCTACGAAAGGCAACAACTTGATCCATACCATCCAATGGTCCGACGCGGGCGTGGTACTGATTGACCAGACCAAGCTACCTACCGAAGAAACCTACCTCACCTGTGCTGACTACATCCAAGTGCGTGACGGCATCCGCGACATGATCGTGCGCGGCGCGCCCGCGATTGGCGTTACCGCCGCCATGGGGGTTGCTCTCGGTGCCCGCGATGCTGCGGCCAGCAACGTTGCCGAGCTACGCGCTGCGTGGAACCACATCTGCGAAGTGATGGCCGGAGCGCGTCCCACCGCTGTGAATCTCTTTTGGGCGATTGACCGTATGCGCGTAAAATTCGACGCGCTCGCTGCCGCAGGCAACGACGTTGCCGCCATTCGCGCCGGTTTGATTGAGGAATCCAAGCGCATGCATGCCGACGACATCGCCGCCTGTGAAGCGATGGGACGGCACGGTGCCACCCTGATGCCGGAGCGCGGTGGCGTGCTGACCCATTGCAACGCCGGTGCGCTCGCCACCGCCGGATACGGCACCGCGCTCGGCGTGATTCGCGGCGCGGTAGAAGCGGGTAAGCAGATTCATGTGTACGCGGACGAAACCCGTCCCTTTCTGCAAGGCTCGCGCCTTACCGCGTGGGAACTGATGAAGGATGGCATCGCCACCACTGTCATCGCGGACAACATGGCCGGTGTGATGATGCGGCAGGGAAAAGTGCAAGCGATTGTCGTAGGTTCGGACCGTATAGCCGCCAATGGCGATGTTGCCAACAAGATTGGCACCTATACCGTCGCCGTGCTGGCCAAAGAACACGGGATTCCCTTTTACGTGGCAGCACCCACCTCGACAGTAGACCTCGCCACGCCTACCGGCGAGGGTATTCCCATCGAACAGCGCGACCGCCGCGAAGTCACGCACATCGCCGGACGCCAGATGACCCCGGACGGCGTGGGCATTGAGAACCCCGCGTTTGACGTGACGCCGCATCAGTATGTCGCGGCCATCGTCACCGAGCGGGGCATCGCGCGCGCGCCGTACAAGGAGAGCTTGAAGAAAATGGTGGACGAGGCTAACGTGGAAGCAGGCACCAACCACAGGTAAGTATGTCAATCTGCACGGTGCGAGTGCTGGCGCGAAAACAAACTGGCTCGCGCCGACGAAGAACCCCTGCCCTGCTACCAACCATAGGGTGAACCTTCCACCTGCTACCAGCATCCAATGGGTTGCATGTCAGAATTCGCCGTCCAGCTCGAGAGCAAGAGCTACCTCAGCGGGGGCAAGGCGATCCGCGTGGCGTGTCTGGTGCCGCAGGCTGCGCCCGGCATTCGGTTTCCAGCCGTGGTCGCGCTTTATGGTGCGAATCGTGGCTTTCAAAGCACCATCGAGCCTGCACGCGAACTCGCATCGCACGGCTTCGCCGTCTATGTGCCTGACTACTTTGAGCGCACCGGCACACTCGAGGCGATGGAAAAATCCATCATCCTGCGCAACTTTCCGGCATGGATGAAGTGCGCGTGGGATTGTGTGAGCTTCGTGGGTCGCGAGGCCATCGTGGATCGCAAGCGCCTGGCCATCATCGGCTTTTCGCTGGGCGGCTATCTGGCGCTCTCCAATGCAGTGTTTGATTGGCGCATTCGAGCGGTGGTGGATTTTTTTGGCGGATTGCCGCGCGAGGTCAAGCCCTTCCTCTTCCGCAAGCTGCCGCCAATCCTGATTCATCACGGCGACGCCGACCAGATCGTCCCGGTCAGCGAAGCCTTCCACCTGCGCGACGTGCTCGACCAGCGCCGAACGCCCTACGAGATGCACATCTACCCCGGCGTTGGCCACATTTTTGAGTATGAAGTCTGGACAGTAGCTGCGCGACGCACACTGAAATTCCTAAAGACGCATCTCGCCGCCCCGGTGAAGCCAGCCAAACTGGTGCAGCAGCCGTAAACCTTCATCCGCAAGCGCGCCGAGAGCCGCACGGAACTTTCCCGAGCCGCCAGCGTATAAATAGCTAGAAACTGTGCGGGAGGTGTCGCGTGTTTGTATTCCTGCTGTGGTGTGTGTTGTTCGTGCTGTGCTGGCCCCTCGCGCTATTCGCGCTGGTGGTTTATCCCATTGTGTGGCTGCTGCTGTTGCCGTTCCGCATTGTAGGCATTGCGGTCGGTGGGGCATTGCACCTGGTGTGGGCCGTGGTGACCCTGCCGGTGCGGCTACTGACTGCACCGGGCAGGCTTGCCTTCTAGCTGCGGCGCTGCCTGCATTATCTCGGCAACATGTAGCGGAATGTCTGGTTTTTGCGGGTGATACTGCAAGTCTGCCAAAACACCAGCTTCACAGTTGAGCCCGCAGCCTCAACCGCAAACTCCAGCGCCCGCGCCCGCGGCCCAGACTCCCACCCATAGGTCGGCGTGCGACCTGAAATTTCTTTCAATTCGCGCGGCGTATCGGTAGCCCTGCGGTGGGTCATGATGCCTCCATCACCGTAAGCGTGGAACTCACCAGCAGCGTAGCCTCGGTCGAGCGTTGGACCTCTTCGACAGTCAGCCCGGGCGCAATCTCCTCCAGCACAATGCCTTGCGGCGTCACCCGCATGTACGCCATTTCGGTCACAATCGTGTCCACAACCTGCACGCCAGTCAGTGGCAGCGTGCACCGCTTCAAAATCTTCGGAGCACCCTCTTTGGTGGTGTGCTCCATGGCAACGACCACGCGCCGCGCCCCCGCCACCAGATCCATCGCACCGCCCATTCCCTTCACCATCTTGCCCGGAATCATCCAGTTGGCAATGCTGCCATGCTCGTCCACTTCCATCGCGCCCAGCACGCTCAGGTCAATGTGGCCACCGCGGATCATGGCGAAAGAGTCGGCGGAGTTGAAGTACGCGGTGCCTGCCAGTTCGCTCACCGTTTCCTTGCCAGCGTTAATCAAATCAGCATCCTCGGTGCCCGCAACCGGGTACGGCCCGATACCGAGCATCCCATTCTCACTTTGCAGGACGACATCCATGCCGGGCGGCACGTGGTTTGCCACCAGCGTGGGCATACCGATGCCCAGGTTTACGTAGAAACCGTCGCGCAGTTCGCGCGCGATGCGGCGGACGATGAGTTCACGTTTGGCGGCGGCATCGTTCGACGGAGTTTTGGAGGTTGTGCTCATGCGTTCTTCCTCACCGTACGCTTTTCAATGGGCTTCTCGTAGCGCTCGCCTTGAAAGATCCGCTTCACGTACACGCTCGGGGTGTGAATCAGATTCGGATCCAGTTCGCCCGGCTCCACCAGTTCTTCCACTTCGGCAATGGTGATGCGCGCGGCGGTCGCCATCATCGGATTAAAATTTTGTGCCGTCTTGCGATACACCAGGTTGCCCCATTTATCGCCGCGCCAGGCCTTCACAAAGGCGTAGTCCGCGTTTAGCGCCCGCTCCATGATGTAGGTACGCCCTTCGAACTCGCGCGATTCCTTGCCCTCTGCGACCACCGTTCCCACGCCCGTCGGCGTGAAAAACGCAGGAATGCCCGCACCACCCGCTCGAATGCGCTCGGAAAATGTGCCTTGCGGCACCAGATCGAGCTTAAGCTCGCCGCTGAGCACCATCTGTTCCAGCAGCTTGTTTTCACCCACGTAGGTACCAACATGTGTGCGAATCTGCCCCGCAGCCAGCAGCAGGCCTAGGCCAAGTCCATCCACGCCGACGTTGTTACTAATAGTGTGCAGATCGCGCGTGCCTTGCGCCACCAGCGCACGGATCAGGTTCTCCGGCATGCCGCACAAGCCAAAGCCGCCAATCATCAATGTGGCACCGTCGGGAATATCGCGAATGGCTTCCGCAGCGGAAGCAACGACTTTATTCATAGCAATATGATTCTAGCGTGTGCGGGGGGAGCGCGTGGGTATTGATGCGAAGGCCTACGCCTTCTTTACCTTCAGCCGGTGCGCCTGCTCAAACTCTTTCGCCAGGTCGCGCGTATTCAGGTTTTCGCGCATGTGCGCCAGCCGCTGCTCCATCTGCAAGAGCGCGTCGCTCAGGTTGGTGCGGTTGGTGAGCGCGACATCGCGCCACATGGAATAGGGGCTTGCCGCGATACGCGTCATTTCTTTCAACGCGCGCCCGCCAAGTTCCAGCAGAGGAGCGTCCTCGCCAAACTCCTGCACCAGCGCGGCTGCCAGCGCCGTGGACCACAACTGCGGCACATGGCTGATCCACGCACACAGCCGATCGTGCTCGTTCACGTCCATTGCCATGGTGCGAGCACCGAACGACTCCACCGCCGTCACAAATTCTCCAAATGGCGGAAGCGTTAGATCCTGCCCCGGCAGAGGCGTAAAGAGCCACGCCGAGCCTTGGAACAAGTCTGGGGTCGCATGTTCGATGCCTCCCGTTTCTTTGCCCGCCATGGGATGCCCCGCCAAGAACCGCAGTGCCGCACTGGCACCAAACACCGCCTGCGCCTTGGCCACCACTTCCACCTTGGTGCTGCCCACATCCGTCACCATCACGCCCGGCTTTAGGTGCGGTGCGATGCGCTCGATCAGATCAATAATCGCGCCAACAGGTGTGGCCAATACCACCCAATCGCTGCCCCGCACCGCGAGACAAGGATCGGGCTCGATGGCATCGAGAAAGCGGCAATCACGCGCAATCGCCAGCGTCTCTGGCGTGTCGCAGCCCACGATGCGCACATCAGTCAGCAGCGAAGGCAAGCGCTCTCGCAGCGCCATGCCAAACGAGCCGCCAATCAGGCCCACGCCAATAATGGTGACTTGACGCATGGCTACGCGATCGTCCTTCCGACCGCGGGCGCGATGATCTTCAATTGCGCCATCAGCTTGGCAAACTGCTCCGGGTAGAGCGATTGCGCACCATCGGAGAGCGCTTTGTCTGGGTTATTGTGTACTTCAATGAGCAGCGCATCTGCTCCCGCCGCCACTGCCGCGCAGGCCATCGGCGGCACTTTGTTGCGGATGCCGATGCCATGCGAGGGGTCGCCCGCCATCGGCAGATGCGACAATTTCTTGATCACCGGAATCGCGGAGATATCCATGGTGTTGCGTGTGTAGCTTTCAAAAGTGCGAATGCCACGCTCGCACAGGATCACGTCATAGTTGCCGCCAGCCATGATGTACTCGGCCGAAAGCAGCAGTTCTTCCAGCGTGGCCGCTATGCCGCGTTTGAGCAGCGCTGGCTTGCGTACCTTGCCAATTTCGCGCAGCAAGTTGAAGTTCTGCATGTTGCGCGCACCAATCTGGAAGATGTCAATGTAGGGCATCATTAAGTCTATCTGCGAAATCTCCATGACTTCGCTGATCACGAGCAAGCCAAACTGGTCGGCGGCCTCACGCATGATCTTCAGGCCTTCCACGCCCATGCCTTGAAAGGAATACGGTGAACTGCGCGGCTTGAATGCGCCTCCGCGCATCACCTTCGCGCCCGACCGCGCCACGGTTTCTGCCACCGCAAGCATCTGTTCGCGAGACTCCACGGAGCACGGCCCTGCCATCACCACTACGGCGTTACCGCCCACTTCCACACCATTCTTAAACTTGACGATGGTGCCTTCGGGTCTGAACGACTTGCCCGCCAGCTTATACGGCGCACTGATGCGATACACTTGCTGCACCCCGGCCAACACTTCCAGCTCGCGCATATCAAACTCGCGGCGCGCACCCACGGCGGCAAGAATCGTCTGGCGAACTCCGGTGGTGCGATGCACCTCGAAGCCGAGGTGCATGAGGTGCTCCACAACATTTTGTACTTCTGCTTCGGTGGCAAGGTCTTGCATGGCAACGATCATGGTTGTTTCCTCAATCTCTTCGGGTTCGAATTCAAAATACTTTTCTGCGTTACACCGTGATGGCTTGCTTTACTTCTCCGGTGCGGACTGTTGCTCAATCTGCGCGGGCGATCGGTCATCCGCACTCAAGCTGCCGGGGTTCATCTCGTCAATCTGAATGCGCCGCATCACGTCCATGATGCGTTCGTAAATTCGCTGCAGATGGCCATCGGGCAACGGCCCTTGGTTCGCGGCGTGAACATTTTCCAGCACCAGCTTCTCGCGGTTGGGCTCGTAAACCGGCCCGCCTACCTGTTGCTTCAAGCGGCCAATCTGGTGCGCTGCCTCCGCCCGACGGTTGATCAGGGCCACCAATTGGCGGTCAATCTCATCAATCTGGCGTCGCCAATCCGCGATGTCCATGGTCTCTCCGTTTCTTGTAAACGATTCCGCACCGCTATTTGCGCTAGCCCTTTTAACGCATACCTTTCAGCACTTACCTTTTAGTGCCCGCACAAACTCTTCCACCACGGCCGCTTCGTGACCGGGGTTCTGCTCAATCATTTTGACGATCGCGCTGCCTACCACTGCTGCATCAGCAAACCCGGTAATCGCCTTCACTTGTTCCCCCGACGAAATACCAAAGCCCACTGCAATGGGCAGCTTGGTAAACTTGCGCAGGCGCTTTACCAGCTTTTGCGCATCTTCAGGCAACTGCTGGCGCTCGCCAGTCACACCGGTGCGCGATACTGCATAAATAAATCCGCGGGCAACCGAGGCGATTTTACGCAGGCGTTCGTCCGTGCTGGTGGGTGCTACCAGAAAGATTGGAGCTAGACCGTGCCTCTGCATCGTCGCACGATATTCCGCAGACTCCTCCACCGGCATATCTGTGGCAAGCACACCATCTACGCCCGCCGCAGCAGCGGCCGCAGCGAATTTCTCTAGCCCCATTTGCACCAGCGGATTCAAGTACGAAAAGATGACGAGGCCAACTTCGCGGCATCGGGGGGCGTCTTCGCGGCGAATCGAAGCGGCGACCTCGATCACGTCGCGCAAGCTGGTGTTGTGCTTCAGTGCGCGTTCGCTGGCGCGTTGAATCACTGGGCCGTCGGCGAGCGGGTCGCTGAATGGTACGCCTAGTTCAATCACGTCGGCGCCGCCGCGAATTGCGGCCAGAATAATTTCACGCGTCGTGGGAAGGTCGGGGTCGCCACAAGTGAGAAACGCCACCAGAGCCGGCTGGTTGGCAAACGCGCGATCTAAAATGCACGCCATCTACTTGCCCTCCAGTTTCAGATTTTCGCGCAGAATACCAATGTCCTTGTCGCCACGTCCGGAAACGTTCACAATCACCACTTCGGACTTCTTCATCTTTGGCGCGCGCTTGATCAGCTCGGCTACCGCGTGTGCGGACTCCAGAGCCGCGATGATGCCTTCTTTGCGGGCAAGCAGTACCAGCGCCTCGAGTGCTTCGGCATCGCTTGCGGACACATACACCGCCCGACCAATATCCGCCAACCAGGCATGCTCGGGGCCAATCGAAGGATAGTCAAGACCAGCTGAAACCGAGTGCGTGAGCGACACTTGGCCCGCTGCGTCTTGCAGCACATACGAAAACGTACCTTGCAACACACCGGGTACGCCGCCTAGGAATCGCGCCGCGTGGTCTCCCAATTTCATGCTGCGTCCGCCCGCTTCCACGCCAATGAGCTTTACTTTCTTATCGCCCAGAAAGTCGTAAAAAATGCCAATCGCATTCGAGCCGCCGCCTACGCAGGCCAGAATCGCCGTAGGCAGCTTGCCTTCTGCCTTCAGAATCTGCGCTCGCGCCTCGCGCCCAATCACACGATGAAAGTCACGCACCATTGTTGGATAGGGATGCGCCCCCAGCACGCTGCCCAACAGATAATGCGTATCGCGGACGTTGGTGACCCAGTCGCGCATCGCCTCATTGATCGCATCCTTCAGCGTGCGCGAACCGGAACTCACGCCACGCACTTCGGCGCCGAGCAGCCTCATGCGGAAGACGTTGAGCTCCTGCCGCCGCATGTCCTCTTCCCCCATGTAAACGACGCACTCGAAGCCAAACAGGGCGCATACCGTGGCGGTGGCGACGCCATGCTGACCCGCACCGGTCTCCGCGATGATGCGGGTTTTCTTCATCCGTCGCGCCAACAGCGCTTGGCCAATGCAGTTATTGATCTTGTGCGCGCCGGTATGCAGCAGGTCTTCGCGCTTCAGGTAGATTTTCGCGCCACCCAAATGTTTAGTAAGCCGCTGCGCGAAAAACAGTGGGGTCGGGCGGCCCGCAAATTTCTGTTGCAACTCGGTCAGCTCACGCTGAAACGGGCGGTCTTTCTTGGCAGCCGCGTAGGCCGCTTCGAGTTCTTCCAGCGCCGCCATCAACGTCTCGGGCACATAGCGCCCACCATACATGCCGAAGCGCCCCGGAACCGCCTTCGTCGTCCCTGCCGCCTTCGCCGTCTTTGCCTTAGCTGTCTTTGCTGTTGTGCCCCGTGCTGTGCTCATGCCATCCTCACTGAAACGTTGCGACTGCGCGCCGCCGCATCCGCTGCGCGCACCGCTGCGACAAATGCGCGAATCTTGCCATGATCTTTTTTACCCGGTGCGCTCTCTACGCCTGAAGAGACATCCACCCCAAAGGGCGAGAACTGGTGCACCGCTGCCGCCACGTTTTCCGGACGCAATCCGCCTGCGATTACCACCTCCGCCGCCGACTCTAACTTTCTTACCAACGGCAGCGCTGCATCCCAGTCGAAAGTCTGGCCGGTACCGCCGGGGCGGGCCTGAGTACCAGAATCCACAAATATTCGGACTGCGCCCGCCGAGTTTGCGCTTGCCAACCGCATCCACACCAGGTGTCCGGTCTGTGCAGAAATCGCAGGCCAAACCTCTGCGCCTTCGCGCCGCAAGTCTCCAAGTGCATCCCAACCTTTTGCGTCGTCCGCTTCCACGTGTAACTGCGCCGCGTTCAGCCCGGCGTGTTGCAGCGCTTCGCGAACCTCGGCAATCGGCTCATTCACAAATATGCCCACTCGCACCGCCGACAGCGGCAGTTGGTGAGTGATTTCTGCCACCAGCGCTGGTGTTACCTGGCGAGGGCTCTCTGCGAAGACGAACCCTACCGCATCCGCGCCCGCATCCACTGCTGCCAACGCATCTGCCAGATTCGTCAGTCCGCAAATCTTGATCCATGTTTTGCGCATCGCAGGCTGCACGGTCTCCATCACCCGATCAACTCCCGCAGGGCATTGCCGGGCGAAGGCTGCCGCATCAGCGACTCGCCAATCAAGAATGCCTGATACCCTGCCGTGCGCAATCGCGCCATATCGGCGCGGGTCGCGATCCCGCTTTCCGCCACGCACAAGGCTCCGGCGGGCAGCATCTCAGCCAAGCGCAGTGAGGTCTCCAGCGTAGTTTCAAAGGTATGCAGGTTGCGGTTGTTTACACCGATCATCCCATCGCCCAATCCAGCATCTAGCGCGCGGTATAGTTCAGCTTCGTCGTGGACTTCGCACAAGATGTCGAGCTGAAATTGACGCGCACTCGTGGCCAGCACTTTCAATTCGTCATCGCTCAGCGCCGCCACAATCAGCAGGATCGCGTCCGCGCAATTGGCGCGGGCTTCCAGCATCTGAAACTCGCTGACCATAAAGTCCTTGCGCAAGCAAGGCAGAGTCGCGGCTGCGGACGCCGCACGGAGATTTGCCAGCGAACCTTGAAAGTAGGCCTCATCCGTCAAGACCGAAAGCGTAGTAGCCCCCGCGCTCGCAAGCTCGCGCGCCAATGCTGCGGCGTCAAAATCCGGACGAATTAACCCCTTGGAGGGCGATGCCTTCTTCAACTCCGCAATCACAGCAGGGCCGCTGGCTGCAGAGGCCGCCAATGCTGCACGAAAGCCGCGCGGGTTATGCGCTGCAGCAGCGGACTGCAGCGCGCGCACATCTGCCAACCGCTGACGTTGCTCAACTTCGCGACGCGTGTTGGCAACAATCTGCTGCAACGTGATTCGGGTTGAGGGCGCACAGCTCTCGCCGGTGTGTGGCTTGGAATGTGGGGGTGCGGATTGGAGTGGCGTTTGCATCGGCTCTTGACCTTTCAGGCTATTTGTCTGGGTGTAACTGGGTGCAGCTAGACGGGGACGTTGCGTCCTACCCGGGAGTCCGGGCGCCAAGGTCAGTAGCTAAATCGCCAACTCTTCATGCACCTTTATAGTACCGAAAGCTGATTTTCACTGCAACTCGCCGACTCTGGGAACCTGTAGAACCCTGTGTCAACACAACCGGCGCTCCCCTAAGTACTGGACGCACCCCGGGTACGCCGCCCTCCGAGTTTGACATAGTCAAGCCAAAGCGGAATAATATTTATTCACGCAGTATAATTATTATGCATTGGGGCACCCCACACTTTCTTGCTGCTCAACACCGCCATTCTCGGAGCTACAGGCTATTCCGGCCTAGAGCTGGTTGCTTTGCTGCGTCGGCATCCGCAGTTGGCCCCACCGCTTCTGTTGCAGCGCGCGGCCAGTGCGGAAGCGAAGACCCCACCCGCTGATCTGGCAGACGTGTTTCCGGTGCTTGGCCTTAGTGGCCAGCACCCCTTGGTGCCGTTTTCATGGAATGCGATTGCCGACGGCAAGGTCAGTTTGCTCTTTCTCGCTACGCCGCATGAACTCTCTCGCGAGTTAGTGCCCGAGGCGCTCTCGCGCGGACTGCGAGTGATTGATTTGAGCGGCGCGTGGCGACTGCAGCAGCGCGCGCATGAGGCTGTGTATGGCTTTGCAGATGCGGACCCAGCGGCAGTGGCAGCGACGCGCGCACAATCGGTTTACGGCTTACCTGAACTGCATGGCAGTGCCATCGCCCAAACCAATCTGGTGGCGAATCCAGGGTGTTATGCCACCTCCATCATTTTGGCACTTGCGCCGCTGGTCCGTGCCGGCCTCATTGATGTGGAGCGCGGCATTATCGCCGACGCGAAGTCGGGCGTAACCGGCGCGGGCAAGCAGCCCAGCCCGCGCACCCACTTCGCTTCTGTCGCCGACAATCTTTCCGCCTATGGCGTATTCACGCATTGCCACTTGGGCGAAATCTGCGAGCAGCTTGGCGTAGCAGCCTCGCACGTCACATTTACCCCGCATCTGTTGCCGATTCCCCGTGGCATTCTTTCTACAATCTATGTAAACCTGCGCGAGCCGAGCACAGTGACGCAGATCCATCAGCGGCTTGTGTCCTTCTATGCGGGGCAGCCGCTGGTGCGCATTTTTGCGCCAATGCATCTGCCGCAGATTCAGCACTCCGCTCACACTAATTTTTGCGATATCGGGTTTTGCCTCGCCGAAGACGGACGTCGCCTCGTGATGGTCAGTTGCCTCGACAATCTGCGCAAAGGTGCGGCCAGCCAAGCGGTACAGAGCTTAAATTTGATGTACGGATGGCCGCAAACAGAGGGGCTGCTATGACCGCCACTGCATCATCGGACCCTTTGAAAAGAAAGATTGTCGTCAAGATCGGCGGCGCCGCGCTGGAAGATTGCGCATCGCGCCAGCACTGTGCCATCGGCATTGCGCAACTTGCCCAAGCGGGCCACTCCGTCGCGGTGGTGCATGGCGGCGGCTCGCGCCTTACCCGCACGCTGGAACAGTTTGGCAAGAAGAGTTCATTCGTCGGCGGCTTGCGGGTTACCGATGCCGAGACTCGCGATGTTGCGTTGATGGTGCTCGCCGGACTGGTCAACAAGCAACTGGTGCAAGCTATCCATCGCGAGGGTAGGCTCGCAGTGGGGCTTTGCGGCGGCGATGGAGGCAGCTTCATGGCCCGCAAGTGGATGCCAGAAGTTGTGGGCGAAGGCGTGGGCGAAACCATGCCTACGACTGCCGATCTCGGCTTTGTTGGCGAAATCATTCGCACCGACACTCGCTGGCTGCACTCGATCTGGCGCGGAGCTGCCGTGCCCGTCCTTTCTAGTATCGCGCTCGGCACCGACGGCGAATATTACAACGTCAACGCCGATGCCATGGCATCTACATGCGCCGTGGCGTGCGGAGTGGAAACTCTTATTTTCCTCACAGACGTTCCGGGCGTCCGCGCCGCCGATGGCAACATACTGCCACTGCTTTCGTTGCGCGACCTTCCGGGGATGGTGGATTCTGGCGTAGTGAGCGGGGGCATGTTGCCAAAACTGCAGGCTTGCGCTGCGGCATTAGGCGGCGGAGTGAAGCAGGTGCACATCGCGCCCGCGCAACAAGCCAAGCATCTGGCACAGTGGCTGGCCAGCGCGCCAAATTGCGGCACGGAGGTAGCTTTATGACGACCATCACAGGATCGGCGCCGACGGTTGCAGCCGCGACCCCGCCTGCATTGCCGATCCAAATATCAGCACCCACGTTGCGGGTGCGGCCCGCCGTCCTTACCGACGCTGCGAATATTTATGCACTGATTGCGGACTACGCCAACCGAGGCACCTTGCTGCCACGTTCGCTCGCCGAAGTGTGTGAGAACGTCCGCGACTTTGTGGTGGTGGAAAAGCCGGAAGAAGCTGGAGCCGAAGCGCGCGCGGAGTTTTTGGGCTGCGGCGCGCTGCACCTCTACGGCCCGCATCTGGCGGAAGTCCGCTCGATTGCCGTGTGGCCCGCCAGCAAGGGGCTAGGGGCCGGTCGGTTGCTGATGGATGGGTTATTTGCCGAGGCGGAGCGCCACAGCGTCCACTGCATATGCCTGTTTACGCGCATTCCGGACTTCTTTGCGCGGCAGGGTTTTTCTGTAGCCAACAAAGAAGAGCTTCCTGACAAGCTGCTGAAAGACTGCCTGCGCTGCCCCAAACTCGACTGCTGCGACGAAATCACCATGATTCGTGGCCCATTGCCGGGCTTCGCCATGCTCGACCGGGACGAACCTGACGCGCAGAAGTTGGTGCGAATTACTGGATAGCCTAGGCCGCACGAAATCGGCGGGCCGCGCTATCGGCTACTGGCACAACTCCTCGAATTTCTTGTAGGGCTTCAGGGTAAACGCGGGGAATGGCAGCTTTTTCTGCTCCATCAGTTGATCCAGCAGGCTGCCGCCGTACTTGGAAGTCTGCTGAGGATCAATCTGGTAAATCGCGTCGGCCTGCGCTTCTTCCAGCGTAACCAGCGTAAAGCCTTTCTTCTTCAGCAAGTCCAGCAGTTCCGGCAGAATCACCTTGCTGTAGGCACCCAGATGCAGCAGCAAAACGTGATGGATAGGGCGTCCGGCCACCAGCGTAGCCATCTCTCGGTCCTTGTCTAGATACTCCGACGCAAACTCCAAGTAGCTGGTATGCAGCCAGGCTTTCGCGGCATCATCATGCTTGGCCTCGCAGTGTGCGTAGGCTGTGTTCCACAGATAATCCTCGTAGTCGAGCGTTACTTGCGCAATCTGGTAGCCGCGTCCGGCTAAAAACTGCCGTACCGCATTCCGCTTTTCCAGCGACTCGCCCTCCCGCAGATACGGGTAGCGAAACCACTTCCACGACTTTGCGTTGGGCGACAGCAGCTCTAGTGCAGGCTCGTTCATTTGAATTTCCCGCTCGAACGCCTCCACTGGATTGGCGTGCAGATCCATGTGCAGATAGGCGTGATTGCCCACCTTTTGGCCTGCCGCTACCCACAACTTCAGGGCCTCGGCACCGTCAGGGTCACCTTCCAGCCGGCCCGCGTTGATAAAACCGTAAACCGGAGGCACGTGGCGCTTCTTCAAGATGGCCAACACATCGCGCGTCATCTGCACTTTGGTGACACCGGGCGGCAATGCGCCATTGACCGGCAGATCGTCGAAGGTAAGCGCCACTTTTTGCGCACGAGCCGCGCCCGTCGCCAGCAATAACACCAATACCGCGGCCAACAGCCCGCTTGTGAAAATTTTCATGAATCGAGTCTACCGGGAAGGAAGCTAACGGAGAAAGTCAGAGTAAAAATGGTGCCGAAGAAGGGACTCGAACCCCCACACCCTTGCGAGTACATGGACCTGAACCATGCGCGTCTGCCAATTCCGCCACTTCGGCACTGCGCGGCGAACCAGAAGGAAAGCGCCGCAGCGTTGGCTGCAGCCTCTATTTTACAAGGTCTGCTGTGAGAGTCAAACCAGCGGCCCGCATGGTGAGGATGCGGGCCGCCAGAGGTGCTCCCTAACCACCAAGCTTATGCTTCCAGCACCGCCGTCATCGTGATTTTTGCGCCCTTCAGCACTTTGCTCACCGGACAGCCCACTTCGGCATTCTGAGCCGCAGTTTGAAACTGCTCCGGAGTTGCTCCTGGAATTTTCGCGGTGACGTCCAGATGAATGGTATTGATCGTCCAGCCGCTATCATCCTTGTCCATGTTGAGGGTTGCGGTGGTGCGAATCGTCTCGGGGATCAGGTTCGCCGCCGCAAGTTGCCCTGCCAACGCCATGGAAAAGCAGCCCGCGTGCGCGGCCGCGATCAGCTCTTCGGGATTGGTGCCCGGCCCGTCGGCGAACCGGCTGGCCACCGAGTACTTAGTGTCGTGCAGCACACCGCCCGGGGCGGTCAATGAGCCAATACCTTCCTTGATGCTGCCAGTCCAAACTGCATTTGCGGTACGTTTCATTCGAATTCGTCTCCGGAGTGGGATATGAGCCACAGCGCACGCCATGACGCAGTGCTTCAGCTGCATTGCGAACACTTGGCCCCACCAAAGGATGCTGGCCAGCCCCGCCAAGGCTCAGAAAGATTTCAGTGACCATCCGACTGGACACAAATTGCCTTGGGCACCGTGCATCTGACAGGCCCGCGCAATCATTCTCGGCGGCAATGTGTTGCCTTCTGCTCGCAATTACTAAAAAAGGCCTCGCCCGGCGTGATGCCGAATGCGGCTGCCGCCCGCTACTCGAACGGCGCACGACCCAGACGGCGCACTACTTGGTGTTCGCGCAGAATCCGTTGCCGGAATTTTCCCAGATATTCTGCACCAGATAGCTATACGCACCCAAGGTCACGTTGGCATGGGTTCCGTTTGTCGCCAAAAAGGTCGTCCCATACACAAAGTTGCACAGGTCGCCATTCTCCGAACCATCGCTTGTAAACCAGCCCTTGCCGGTCGGATCGGTGGCTGCTTCAGAAAGTTCGTGCATGTAAGTGTCGAGTGCGGCATCGAGCGCGAGACTGTTGTTCGGGCTGTTGGTCTCGTGGAAGATGGCCTCATTGCCGTTGCAGCCAGCAATTTCGCCGACCCAGGAATACGCCAGCAGCTTACCGGTCGTGATTTTCGTCGTCCAATCATGCCAGCCACAAGCCCCTGCAAAGTCTGGGCTGGTGACGTCTGGCGAGGTGAATACAAAGTAAACGGCGTTGGTGGAGGACGGCCAATTAGCTTTTGCAATCGCGTTCTGCACAATAGTCGCCACGCCATTCACCGGCACATTCTTACCCAGTGAGTAGTTGTCCTGATAAGTATTCTTCGTTGAGTTAAACGCCAATTGATTCTTGATGAAGTTGTTGTTCTTGTCGTTGTAGGTCGAATTGACGTTGTATTGCCCGGTGCCGCCAATCTTGGAGGCGAAATTGTTGATTACAGCAATGTCATTCGTCGTGGTCGAAAACGAGCCATAGTAAACGATGTAAACCGTCGGCGCATTCCACAGGATGGTGCCGTTGTGGTAGGTGATCTTGCTGCCAGCCGGCGGGGCCACTTGCTGCTGCAGCCGTTGCTCGTTCGGGTTGAGCTTTACCTGTTTGCCATCGCGGGTTTGCGCCAGAGCTGGAACCGCCAGCGTGGCCACCAGCAGAAATAGTGCGAAGTTCTTCATCGGGAGTTCTCCTCTAGACTTGGATTGTAAGGTTAGGAAGCAACAAAATTACTCTATACGCGAAAGGCAGCGCTGGGTAAAGTGCCAGATCTGTGTCATTCAACGTCATTCAACGTTATTCAACGTTATTCAACGTTATTCAACGTCGGGTTTAGGACGTGTAACAGTGCCGGATCGCTAACAGGGGTAGACGGGCGAGGAACTTCCAGAATTCGGTCAGAATTCGGTCAGAGTTCAGGCAGAGTTCAAGCAGAGTTCAGGCAGATTCAATCTGGGATCCTGGACAGGCACTTCGCTTGCTTGGGCTACTGCTCCGCTCCCCGCCTACACCGCGCACTCCACATCGGTTTGGGAGAAGTCGTCACCCTTGAACAGGAGCGGCTCGCGCAGATCCTTGGACAGCGCGTAGGCAAAGCAGTCACCGAAGTTCAGTCCCGCTGGATGGCGGCCCTTGCCGTAGTCGCAGAACGCCTGATGCGCGATTCTAGCCTGCTCTTTCGTAAACGGTTCGATCTTCACCTCCGCCGACCGCAGCAGAGCCTCCGCTTGTTGCATGGCGGCTGCCCCGGCGCGGCCTTCGACCACAATTGCCAGTTCCAGAAAGCTACCAGCGGACATACTGCAAGTGCGCGCCCCGTCCAATGCGCACTCAAAAGTGGCCGCGTCCGGCTCCTGCTTAAGGATGGCTATGATGGCTGACGTGTCCACAATCATTTCGGCGCGCCCCGCTCGTCATACATGTCATTCGTGTTCAGGTCGCGGTCTCCAATCAATTCGGCCGCACGTTTGCCAATCGCCCTAAGCTCCGCCGCCAGCGCCCCCGGCGGACGCTTTTTTTGCCGCTGCATCTGCTCCATCCGGGCCCGCAGCGCCTCGATCACCACGCGGGTCAGGCTTTCCCCTGTGGCGTCAGAGATGGATCGCGCCAGTTGGTATGCTTCCGCGTTCTTTATATTAAGCGTCACGATTCCTCCATTCTGCCATATATTCTGCCATTACAGAATACACCGGTTCTAGGTCAGGCCCAGCAAGAAAACGGCCCCGCTTCGCGGCGGAGCCGACCTCAACTTTACGCCTCAACACTCGTTCTGATCACAGCGAGAAACAGTCTCTGCCGCGTCACAGCTCGGCAGCATCCACGAAGCGAAAACTCTGCTTCAAGTCGTTCATCCATGAAATCGGAATTAAGGCGTCGTGCTGCAACCTCCCGACGACGATACCCGGATGAACGCAAATGCTCTTAGCGAAAGCCTTCACATCGGG
>JANXUR010000117.1 GCA_025356095.1 Acidobacteriaceae bacterium
CCTTTCCGCGCTCTGACGGCTGAACCGCTAACTGCTTGCGGCTAGGGGTTCACCGTAAAAGGCTTGTTGCTGGTAAGTGCACCCGTGGGGGTAGTAACTACCACGTTGCCCGTGGTAGCGCCCGTGGGGACGACTGCCGTCATGTAAGTGTCGGAAACCACCGTGAAACTCGTCGCCGCCACACCGTTGATGGCTACACTCGACGTGCCCGTGAAACCTTGGCCGAGTATCTGCAGCGTGCTGCCCGCCTTGCCTTGGTACTTCTGCAACGCGATGAATGGTCCGAGACCCATATCAAGGCTGAGAACGGAGCCGGCGCGATGCGCCCCTCCCATTTCAGCAAGGAAGTAAAGCTCGCCGTTGGTGTGTTGCATGATGCCGCCTGCTAGGTAGCAGCCCTCCGATGAGACCATCGTGTGCAGGAGCGTAAACAGTCCGGCCTTGGTGATGCTCCACACGCTGCCGCAGAGGTTGGCGTCGGCACTACCGCCAGTTACTCCGTACAGGTTGCCGTCTGTCGCCTCCACCATGGCGCCTATTGGGTTGACACCCTGCGAAAGGTCAGCCGGGAATGAATATAAATTCGTAATAACGCCGGTGGTCAGGCTCACGCGATAGATGTTGCCAGCACCGTTGCCGCCCATTAGAGTCGTGCCATACGCAAAGCCGTCGCTGGCGAGTAGAGTTGGAGTTTGGGCCCCATCACCGTTCTGGCAATTGAACGCAGGAGCGTTGAGCAGAGCTCCGGCCGTTGTCAGCTTCAACTCCGCGCCGCAGTTGCTTTTGCCACCTTTATAGGTTGGCGCATACAAACGTCCAGTGCTCGATTGGGCCGGGGGGCCCTTCGGAAACTGATAGAGCGACAGCGGGTTCAAAACGAGGTACTGCCCTGCGGACGTATAAGTATAAAGGCTAGCGTCCGTAAAGCCGTAAAAATTTCCATCAACGCCCTGTACAGGCAGCCAGAACGGGTTGGTGCCATCCGCACCGCCCGCGAAGCTATGAAGTACTGTCTCGGTGCCTCCGCTTGTGATCCGGAATAGGACGCCGAGGCCGTTCGAGCCACCACCTGGAGCTAGTCCGTAGAAGTTACCATCTCTTGCGAGGGTAACTCCGCCCGCAGGACTCTGGCCCGTGGCCGGACTGAAATCAAAGAGCTCCTTGAACCGCCCATCGGACTGGACGCGGAAAAACGCCCCGTTGCCTTGTCCCGGCGCGGTCGCGTAAAGCGCGCCGTCGCGCCCCTGTGCCAAGGCAGCGCCCTGTGGGAATGCCGACTCGCTTGCGGCTAAGAAGCTGTATATGTTCGTGACCGTCTGCGCCTGGGCCCCGTAAGAACAAAGCGCCACCACTGTAACCGCCGCTACGAGTGAACTCCGCAGCGAGTTGAATATTCCGGCCTTCATTGCCTTACCATAGCTCTCGGGATTCATGATCAGTACTCCTTTGGGGAAATAACTTGCTTTCTTGTGGAGAAAAATGGCCTGCGCGTCGCTTGCTAGTGAGGCTGCAGGCCGTGAATTGAATTCGTCAGACTGTTTGCGTACCCGCAGGCGCTCACGGTCGCCCCGGCCTGCGCGACTACGCCGGCATAAGTTCCGCTGCACGCCGTTCCTATGCCAACTTTGTTGAAAAAGTCGTACTGAACGTCGCTACCCAGTGCACCGCCGAAACCGTCGCCGCCGTGGGCTGGGGCTATGTCGCAATTGGTCCCGCTGGTTGGGAGTTTGCAGTAGAGCGGGTCGAAAGCCAACAGCGCGTCCTGTGAATAGAGTTCAAGTATTCTTACGTTCTGGCCAACTGTAAACGGATAGAGCACCGTCAGGTCGAGCGTCTTCCCCGGCCAGCCGCCTTGAAAGCAACTGCCCGGGTTGCTGGAGGAAAACGATGAGTCCGGATTGGAGCAGTCTATTTGCTGAAGCTCTAGTGGGTCATTGCTCGGGCTTGGCGTGTCCATCGTCGTGGCGTAGAGCGTGGCGTTGGCGCCAGACCAGTACTTGCCAAACATGCAGCCCCAGTTGTTACCGGTATCGGGCGCTCCACTCCCATCCGGGCAGTTGCCTACGACGAACCCGGTCTTGTCCAGGTACGCCAAACCTTGGCTGCCGAACCCAAAATAGTCGCCGCGGGCGGTGGCGTAGGTTTGCAGCCGGCTGGCCTGGTCAGCGGCAAAGTTGGCATCCGGGAACGCAGGGTCGCCAGCACTCAATGAGAACAGCACAGGCATAAGCGGGCTGGCCGCCTGCACAGTCTTCGCGATCTGTTCGTACCACGCGTTCCAGATGAGCGTGTTCGTGCTGGCTCCGAACGGAGGCGTGGAATTCGACAGTGGAACACGATTGGTGCAGATGGGAATGGCTTCGCCGCCGCGGGCGACGCTGGGCCGAAAGTACGCGATGCGGTCAGAAACTGCAACCTTGGCCCCTCCCGTCACAATGGGTTCCGACAGATGGTTGAGGTGATAGATGGTGGCGCTTAACAGCGCTTGATACGCTGAGCTGTAGGGCGTTTCGTAGGGTACTGGCCACGAGTCCACCGCCTTAATAATCGCGTTGCCGACGCTGTTCCACCCAAGGATTCCAGACGCGCTTACGCTTGAAGGGTAAGAAAAATTGAAACCGCCTAAGCCATTAGGTAAGAGAGTGATCGGCGCGCCAGCCTGGCCCGAAACGTTGAATCCGGCCGTAGAAAACCCCTTAATCCAGACCACATCGCCAGTGTTGAGGATGCCCGTGACATCCACGACGCTCTCGGTAATTGTGTTACCGTCCGCGCTCGCGGTAAAATTGGCGCTGCTTAGAGCGCCATTGGATATCGTCCCCGCGTAATTTCCGCAGCTCATCGTTCCGCCGCTCAGTGTGCTGATGTTGTTCACCACGTCTTGCGCGGCAGTTGCGCCGACCGCTGTCTGCCACCATGTTTGGGTCACGTAGGCGGGCGTGTAGGAGTTGTAGTACCCGGTGCCGCCGCTCACGGTGTTCTGGCTGATGCCATGGAGTTGAATCGCCACCTTTTTGTAAACGCCCATGCCGTTGGCACTGGGAAAGTCGCAGAACCACTGCGAAATACTACCCGTACTCGTGTCCCCGCAGCCCATGCCATCAATTGCTGCCCATGTGTAGTGATGATAGTAGCTCGTCGCAACCGGATCCTGCTGGCAGGTGTCTGGCGTATCAGTCGGCCCGCAGGGTGTTGTGTTGGGTGGTGTCGCGTTTGGTTCAACCAAATCCCACGGTACGGCAACGTTGACGCCATCAATCGCCGGCTGGATCATTACACTGGCTTTAAGGTTTGTATTATTGTTGCCTATCTGTGGCGGGAACAGGACGTAAATGCTTACGAACGTGGAAGGGCCGTCACTGATGTTGAGGGTCGTGCCAGCCGTCGTGGACACCGCACCACTGAACGTGACGGAGCCGTTCGTGGTTCCGGTCAACTGAACCTGCGCAGCCAGCACGCCCGCATAACAAAAGGGCAAGAGAAAGAATGCTAATTTTGCCCGCGAGGTACTCATTGCACCCTCGTCAAGGTGTAGTGTACGTCGTAGGTCGCGGTCCCCGTCATGCAGGCTGTGTAAGTTGTACTGGCCTGAATGGTTCCAGAGGTTGCCTGCCAGAACGAATAAACAAGCGAAGCGCCGGTGGTCGTGGCCCCCGAGGTAAACATCAGAGTTGCCGGGTTCTTGGTCTGCGCACCGGAGGAATCGGTGAAGGAGAGATTGAGAGCAACCTTGCCAGGAGAGGGCGTCGTGCAGCCCGTGGTTTGGTTTACGTAAATGTTCACGACATACTGGCCGGCTGGTGCACTCGTCAGAAGATTAGATGACGCGTTCCCGCTTAAACCAGTCGCGTTGTACACGCCGACCGTTTGCGGCACCCATGTATCCGCGAATATCGAGACCTGTCCCGAGCCCGCCGCGAGGTTCGCGCCGTTGGTCATGACTATACCGTTTGGCCAGTGCCACTTACGGATACCTGGCCTGTGAAAATGATGAGCGTGCAGGCCACAGCCAGAACGCCAGCAAGAACCGCGAGTAAGCGCGGACGTGAAGTTAACTTTTTGGCAGGGATGGACTGGTCATTAACGTGCGGGGGGGGGGTAAGACGTGTCATTGTAGTTCCTCTCGTGAACAAAAATTCAGCGTCGCGGCTTGACGCCGTGTCTGCTGCCGGTCTTCCCCCCTTGCAAATGCCAGTGTTCAGAGAGTTTCGTCTGTACCCGCCAGGAAATCTGCCCCGCTTCGGGAGTCTCCTGGCGTTGCCGGATCGTTACTATTCCGACGATCTAAGTTCATCTTGCGCGGAGAGCTTAGTTATGTCAATGGCAAGAAGGTGGGGGAGGGGGCCGGGGTGCGCGCGGGCCGGCCGCGCGGCGGGCAGTTCCCAAGCCTCTGGCCGGAACGCGAGTGCTTCGCAGGATAGGTGTCTTATGCGGTCTTGCTTTGCAACTCGGCCGCCCAGCCAGCGGCCTCGATGTAACTCGCGGCGACTTCACTTTCGTCGATCCTGAGTTCTTCGACTTCTGCCTGGCACGCATCCCAATTGCCGGCTTCGTAGGCGCGCTCGAGTTTGTACACAGGCCCCAGCGGGCTGGGCCGATCGAGCAGCGCATCCTTGATGGATTTGGACACGGGCATACGTTCCAAAATGATCTCCAGTGGCAGTTCCAGCAAAACGTCCATGGCGGAAAGCAGACCGAGTAAGAACAGGTTTTGGCTGGACTTTTTCAGTTTGCCGGCCAAGAGTTCACAGAAGCGGGCCCGCACCAGTGCGGCGCGCACCAACTCCGGCGGACGCCCCTGCCCGGCACCAACGAGCGCCACCAGGCGCATCCAGCGGCGAACCTCATTTTCGCCCAGCAGGCTGAGCGCATGGCGAATGGAAGTCACATCCTTAGTAAAGCCAAAGGCCGAGGAATTCAGATAGCGCAAGAGACGGTAGCAGAGTGCCGCTTCGCGTTTCACCGAGCGCTCCAGTTCGGCAAAATCCAGTTGCGGAGCCTGCACCAACTGCAGCAAGCGCAGGTAGTTGGCCTGCATGGGCGGAATTTCCGATTGCGCGACGGTCGCCGGACGCGACAAGAAGTATCCCTGAAAGTAGTGGTAGCCGCAGACGAGCAGACGCTCGAACTCTTCCCGGGTTTCCACCTTTTCGGCCAACATACGGATGCCGCGATTGGAGTGCACGCTGGCCAGGGAAGCCCACTTCTCCGGCGCCACTTGGCGAATATCCACCTTAATGATGTCTGCCACTTGGATGAGCGGCTCCATTCCCTCAGCGGAGATAAAGTCGTCGAGAGCGATGGTGTAACCCTGCTTTTTCAAATTGCGGCAAGCAGCAATCACTTCGTCGTCGGGGGTCACTGTTTCCAGAATTTCGATGACGGTTTGTTGCGGCGGCAGAAATGCCGGATAGCCGCTCAACAACACGTCACGCCCAAAGTTGAGGAACGCGCGGGTGCCGTGGCAGAGCACGTCGAGGCCCATCATTACGGAAGTATCGAGGGTGGAACAGGAGGCTTGTTCGGCGTCAGAGGCGTCATACGCCCCTGTCATCCCCGAACGAAAGAGGAGTTCGTAGCCAAACACCTGCTGTTGGCGGTCAAAGATGGGTTGCCGGGCAATGAATCGCATGTTAGGGGCGCAGCGAGCCTCGTGAATTTCATCGGCATGAAATGGCGCGACATTAAAAAGGGGCGGTGGTTGGGATTGCAGGGGGAAAGTGGCGACGAGAATGTAGTCTCAGGCGATACCCTACTATAGTTATACTGTTCGTATTATTTAATTTTGCGCCCTCTTCCTCTTGCCCTTTCTCCGCTTGCCATTTGTGGCATTTTCCGCTTCAACCGTATACTGGCCTTCGCATGAAGGTCTTTGTCGTTATACCCGCTGCCGGTCTAGGAACCCGCATGGCCGGGGCGGGCAAGCCCGCCCCCTCGCGATCCAAACAGTTCTTGGAACTCGGTGGCATTCCCATCGTCTTCCACACGCTGCGGCGCTTTGCCGAGGTGCCCGCCGTAGCCGAAATTGTTCTTGCCTTGCGCGAGGCGGAGATTCCACGCCTGCAATCGGCCATTCAGGCCGCCCATGACCCTGCTGCTGCCAGCAAGCCGCTCCGCTTTGTTGCGGGTGGTGAAACCCGCCAAGATTCGGTAGCCAATGGCCTTGCCGCGCTGGACTGCGCCGACGACGATATTGTGCTGGTGCATGACGCGGTGCGCCCGTTTGTGGACGCGCGCATGATTGCCGACGTGATCGCCGCCGCCATGAAATATGGTGCTGCCATTGTTGGCCTGCCCGCCGTGGACACCATTAAACAGGTAGATCGTACCGCAGACGGTGCGCTAATTTATGCTACCATTCCCCGGGAAAAAATTGTGCTGGCGCAGACGCCGCAGGGCTTCCGCTGCGGCTTGCTGAAGCAAGCTTTTGCGCAAGCCAAGGCTGAGGGCTTTCAAGGCACTGACGAAGCCTCAGTCGTGGAGCATATGGGCCACGAAGTCGCAGTCGTCATGGGCTCGCCGCGCAACATCAAGATCACGCAGCAGAGCGACTTGGCGTTGGCCGAGTTCTACTTGCGCGGATAGCGGCGGCACGAATTATAGGGAAGTTAGGAAAGTTATCGTTTTTCGATAAACCATGGTCAGTTTCCTATAAACGCCACGGATGCCCGCCACAGAAGTTACCCAAGTCGGGCCCACGCCCATGCTGGAATGGCTCTGAAGCCCCGGCGAATGCAAGAGAATATTTCCGTCTTTCCACTTGAAACTTCGCACCCAAAACCTGAAACTACTTGCATGCTTCGCATTGGCTACGGCTTCGATTCGCATGAGTTCAAACCCGGAATTCCGCTGATTATCGGCGGGGTTCGGCTGCAACACACCCATGGCCTCGGCGGTCATTCCGATGGCGACCTGCTGCTGCATGCCATCACGGATGCGTTGTTGGGCGCAGTCGCCGCCCCAGACATCGGAGCGCTTTTCCCCCCCTCCGACCCCAAGTGGAAAGGCGCTGATTCCAGCGTATTTCTGGCCGAAGCCCTGCGCCGGGTACATGAAGCGGGATACCGGATATGCAATCTCGACACCACGCTGGTAATGGCTGCACCGAAGATCGGTCCGCACGCGCAAGCGATTCGTGACCGCGTTGCCGAACTGATGGGCGTGGAGCCTTCCGCGGTCGGCATCAAGGCCAAAACGCCAGAGGGATTAGGCGTGGATAACGCCGCGCAATGCCATGCGGTTGTGCTGCTGATAAAGTAGGTACCGTAATTGACATCTTGAGGAGGATTCCAAAGCATGCGTCTTACCAATCGTTCTACCGGGCGTCTTACCAAGCTGGTCTTGATTCTGTCTCTTGTCGCTCGTACCTTTGGGCAGGCGATGCCGTCACTCGATTCCCTTAAGCAAGAAGCCGAAACCGAGGTTGAGCACCGCCAGGTTTTTGTGCAGCAGATGGTGGACCAGATCTTCAGCTATGGAGAGCTCGGCTTTCAGGAGTTCGAGACTTCGCGCTACCTGACGAGCGTGATGGAGAAGAATGGCTTTACCGTAGAGCGCGGGGTTGCCGGAGTGCCTACGGCATGGGTGGCGACTTATGGCAGCGGCAAGCCCGTGATCGGATTTATCACCGACGTAGACTGCATTCCGCGCGCCTCGCAGAAGCCGGGTGTGGCCTATCACGACCCAATTCTTGAAGGCGCGCCGGGACACGGCGAAGGCCATAACACCGGTATGGCAGTGAACGTGACCGCTGCGATTGTACTGAAGGAGTTGATGGTAAAGCACCACATTACCGGTACGCTCAAGGTATATCCCGGCATCGCCGAGGAGTTACTCGGCACTAAGGCTTACTTTGTGCGCGCGGGTATGTTCAAAGATGTAGATATCATGCTCGGTACGCATGTGGATTCCGCGTTTGGTACGCAATATGGACAATCGTTCGCGCCGCTGGGGTTAGTATCGGTGCAATATCTGTTTCATGGTAAGGCAGCACACGCGGCAGGCGCGCCGTGGTCTGGCCGCTCTGCGCTGGATGCTGTAGAACTGATGGATACAGGCTGGAACTTTCGCCGCGAACATTTGCGACTGGAACAGCGCTCGCACTATGTGATTGTGAATGGCGGCGACCAACCCAATGTAGTACCTTCAGAAGCTAGCGTCTGGTATTACTTCCGTGAGCTGGATTATCCACACATTAAGGAACTTTACGAGTTAGGCGACACCATGGCAAAAGCCGCCAGTGAGATGACCGGCACCACTTACTCCAAACACGTGGTAGGCTCAGCGTGGCCGCCGAACTTTAGCAAGGTAGTGGCAGAAGCACAGCAGAAGAACATTGAGCGTGTGGGCATGCCCACATGGAGTGACGCTGACCAGGCTTTGGCCAAGGCTCTGCAAAAGGAAATTGGTGCCAAAGAGGAGGGCCTGATGAGCAAAATAGATGAACTGAAGCCGCCGAATCCTGACTCTTCCCAAGGCAGTGGATCGGACGATGTGGGTGACATTAGCTGGAATGTACCAATGGTCTATCTACGCTATCCGGCCAACATCCCCGGCACGCCCGGCCATAGCTGGGTAGATGCAGTAGCGGAAGCTACGCCCATTGCGCACAAAGGCGCGGCGGCAGGCGCCAAGGTGCAGGCTACCACGGCTCTCGACTTTCTGCTTTCGGCTGACTTAGTGAAACAGGCGTGGGACTACTTCCGCGACGTGCAGATCAAGGACGTAAAATATGTGCCGTTGCTTGACGCCAGCGACCAGCCTGCGATTGAGCTGAACAAAGAAAAGATGGCAAAGTTCCGCGACGAGATGAAGAAGTATTACTACGATCCCGCAAAATACAAGAGTTATCTTGAGCAGTTGGGGATCGAGTACCCGACGGTAAGGAAGTAGTGCGATCAAGCGCGGGCGGCCCAAGGCGCGCCGCCCGCTCTGTTTCTTTACTTCCATCAGATTTACTGCAAGCTTCTACTTCAACCCGCCCAAATAGCTGGCGAACGCGGGCTTCTTCGCGTACTTATCATCGAAGGGTAAAGCCCAGCCAAAGCCTTTGAAGAAGCTCGGTATCCACGAATACTTATCGGTAAAGCCCCAGGTTTGAATCGCAGTACACTTAGTCTGCTTCGCGCAGGTACTGGCTACTGCTCCATACAGCGCGGCTTGCACGCCGGTGTAGTCGCTCTGGCCGAGCAATTGGGCTTGCGCCGCCGTGCCAATCTTAATGCCGTGGGTCGCACCCGCCTGTGCCAGGGTTGTAGCCGCGGCGGGCGGGGGCGGAGTCATGGTGGCGCCGCCTCCACACGCGGGCGTGGTGAGCAATAAGAGCAAGCCCGCCGCCAAGCTCAGACCTCGGGGAAAATGCAGAAGAATATCGTTTTTTGTGTAGTGTTTTCATGGCGTCGGGAAGATCATACGCCACCCGCGAAATTTGTGCATGGCGCGGAGTAACTTGCCACAAAAATGCGGACTATCGCGCCACCGATTCAAACTCTCCCGCCAGTTGCGCGTGGCGCTCATCCGCAGCGTGCACAAAGGCCTTAAACATCGCCCGCGAGGGCTCGTCGCTGGCGACCGTGCGCTCGGGGTGCCACTGCACCGCTAGCACCCAATGGTTGGTGGTGGTTCCTTCCAGCGCTTCAATCACGCCATCTTCCAGCGCGCGCGCTACCACGCGAAGTCCATCGCCCGCCCGGCCGGCTGCCTGATGGTGACTGGAGTTCGCCGCAAACTGCGGCCCGGCACCTTCGCCTTCCGCGTCGGCACCGGCGCTTTCGAACACTTCTGTCACGAAGGCAGCAGTGCCTACAATCCGCGCCAGCAGCGACGCCGGCTCCACATTTACTCGATGAGCGTACTCGGCCTTGCGCCCGATTTCATGGTCAATGGGTGTTTCCAGGTGCTGAATCAGCGTGCCGCTGCGGTAGACATTCAACGACTGCAGCCCGTAGCAAATGCCAAAGATCGGCTTGCGCATGTTGTAGGCATCCTGCAACAGCAACTCGTCCACCATGTCGCGCGCGGGGTCGGCGGCGGCGCAGCGTGGGTCGCGTACCGCGTCATACTTCGCTGGATCCACATCGGCATTGGACCCGGGCAGCAGCACCGCGTCGCAGGTCTCAATCAGCTTCATCGTCTCGGCAGGGGTCTTGTCCAGCGGAATGATCACTGGCACACCGCCAGCCTGTTCCACTGCGCGTTCGTAATCGGGCAAGGCGCGTTTGTTGTATGCGAGATTGGTGGAGTGGGCCCAGGGAATGGCAATGCGCGGCATGAGTCCTATTTTAGCTGGGATGGTTTTGCAAGTGCGGGTTCAGCGCCTTGGGTGGAGGCAGATGGGGGAATTTGAGTTTTGCCGTCGTAGCGAAAAGGCTCCGCGAAAAGCGTCGTGGAGTGAAATATAACTATAGTAATTAAGTAAGTATAGTTACATTTTGCCGCCGCTTATTTTTGCGGAGCACGCCGAGCTTGCCTCACCTCTACCCCCACCGCCCCCAGCAATGACACGATGACCGCCACCTTCACCAGCGGAAACGCCACATTCCGATACGCCATGGCTACATCCGGCTGCTGGCCCTGCAGGGCCGCCCCAATCACCACCACCAGCAAGCCGCAGAAGAGGCCCACCGCCATGGTGAGAGCCGTAAAGGCGAAGGTGAACAGCAGAATCCGAACCAGCGTGGCCAGCCATTTAACCAGAGACATGACTCCAGTGTGCGCTGGCCGCCTCGTGTTGCGCAAATCGTTCCCTTGGGGTCGCCGAGCATCAACGCGCAACTACCCTGCCGTACCGAGCCGCCGTACCCGTTATACCTGTCATATACCTATCACGACTTTCGTGCTGTCCCACCCTTGTATGGCGATTATCGCTGCCTAGCATTTATCGCTGCGTAGCTCCATCGCCGCGATAGCTTTCATCGCTTGACCCGGCGCATTGCCGGGCCTAGCATCAAGGGCCAGTTTCTCCCATTGCGCGACAGCCGGTGTTTATGTCGGGTCCAAGAACGTTAGCCACGGCTTTATTCGGCAGTGGCCGCATCGGACGAAAAAGCAAAAGGGGAGCCGTGGCTCCCCTCTGGTTTTGGACAGCGTCAGGCAGGTGCTACTGAGTGATCTTGTAGACCACACCCCAGCCGTTACCGTTGTTGAGCGTGGTGCTGCCACCCTCACCGGTGACTCCGTAGAGGTTGTTGGCGGAGTCGAGGTAGAGTCGCGGAGCACCCGGTGCCCAGCCGTCGTTGCCGCCCAGGAACGAGTACAGGGTGGAGTAGGCCCAGGTCGTGCCAGTCTTGGTCAACTTGTAGACGACGCCGCAGCCGTTTGCGCTATTGGCACAGGACAAGCCGCCCCAATGAGTCGTTCCGTACAGCACGTTATGAGTTGAATCACGGTAGAGACCGCTCAGTGGTGCCCAGCCATCGGCACCACCTGTGAAAGTGTAGAGGACGGTCATCTTCCAAATGCCAGGCTGCGGGGACAGCGTGGCGACGTCGCCGTAATCATTAAAGTTATTGGGACAGGAAACGTAAAGCACGTTGTATTTGTCAATGGCGAGATCACTATTCGCACCACAACCGCCGATGCTGGCGTCATTCCAATAGGGATATTGCAACGTCGGGGCGGTCAGCTTGAACTGCCCATAAGCGTTACCCAGCAGGTTTCCCTTGCTGTCAAAGGCCATGCCGTTAGACGGGTTGCCCACCGGGTTGTAGTTGAAGTCTAACAGCGTAGTCTCGGCCCAATTTCCTCCGACGCCAGAAGTGAGCTTCAGAGCACGACCAAATTCAAATATTCCACCAAACATGGTCGTTAGATAGATGGAACCGCTGGAGTCACGCAACATGTTTCCCGGGCCGGGATACCAGCCGTCAGTGCCTCCCTGCAAGTGATAGATGGTCTTTTGAGTCCACGCACCGCCGGGCGTGATGGGCGGCTTCAGTTGGAAAAC
>JANXUR010000008.1 GCA_025356095.1 Acidobacteriaceae bacterium
CGCCAGTGCAACAGCCGTCGCACGAGTGCAAGAGCCGCCGCACTAGTGCAAGAGCCGCCGCACTAGTGCAAGAGCCACCCCGCCAGTGCTTGTCGTTCTGAGGCCGCTTTTGGCCGAAGAATCCTTACCCCGGCCGCCGCGCCATGCGAAGCGCAAGGCGAGTTCCCGGTGAGGTAGGGGTTCTTCGCCCGCTTATGCGGGCTCAGAATGACAAACAAAAGCGCTCGAAAGTGACGCCTGCCACTGCTAACCCTCCCTCGTGGCGCAACCCTTGTCGCATCTGCGCTTTCAAAGCGCTAACTGCTTCGCCATCGCCCCCTGCCTCGGCTAGAATGTCCCCATGAAGCTTACGGGCAAAGCGCCCACATCCCCTGCCGCGCCACCCAGTTCGGGCGGGGATGGCGTGCGCTTCCTTGCGCCGCTTTCGCGGAAAGAGACTATCGGCTTGCTGCTGATTGGCGTAGCGATTTTAGGCTATCTGCTGGTTCGCTACGGACGCTTTGTGGACTGGGGCATCTGGTAACGATGCCGGATGACAAGGTCCAGATCGCCGAGGCTACCCCGTCTTTGTTTGCGCCCGTTGCAGACAGGGCGGAAGATGGCCTCCGCGATCCACTGCTGGTCGCGCTGCTCGGCCCGACGGGCAGTGGCAAGACCGCGTTATCGCTGCATCTGGCCGAGCGCTTCGCGGGCGAAATCGTTAACTGCGACTCGATTGCGCTGTATCGCGGCTTCGATATTGGCGCGGCCAAGCCCTCGGCACAAGAGATGGCGCGGGTGCCGCACCATCTGTTTGGCAGCGCCGATCCGCGGCATGAAGTGACGGCGGGCGAGTACGCTCGTCAGGCCCGCGCCATTCTTGCTGAAATTAAGTCGCGCGGGCGGCTGCCCATTGTGGTCGGGGGGACGGGGTTGTATCTGCGGGCGCTGCTGGAAGGCCTATTCCCCGGCCCGGAGCGATCAGAGGCATTGCGCGAGCGCCTGCGGGCGCGAGCGGCGAAAGAGAGCCACGGTCCGGCGTATTTGCACCGCCTGCTCCGCCGGCTCGACCCCGCCGCCGCTGGCAGGATTCATGCCAACGACGTGCCCAAGGTGATCCGGGCGATTGAAGTAAGCGTCGGGGCTGCGGAGACGGGGCGGCGTCCCATGACCGAGCAGTGGCAACAGGGCCGCGATTCGCTGACTGGGTTCCGCATCCTGCGTCTGGGCCTGAATCCCGACCGTCCGGCGCTCTACGCCCGCATTGAAGATCGTTGCGAAAAAATGTTTGCGGCGGGACTCGTGGAAGAGACGGCAGGCCTTCTGGCGGAGTTTGGCCCCTGCATTCGTCCCCTGGGTGCACTGGGCTACAAACAGGCGGCAGCGCTGCTGCGCGGGGAAGTAAGCCCCGAGCAGGCGCTCATAGCCGTTCAGCAGGGACATCGTAACTACGCCAAGCGGCAGGGCACGTGGTTTCGCCGGGAGCCGGATGTGCTTTGGCTGCAAGGCTTTGGCGACGAGCCGGCCGTGCAGGCAGACGCCCAGGCGGCGATCGCCGTGCATCTGTGCTAAATTTCCGTTGCCGGGGATTTGCTTGGGCTATGCCGCCAAGTCGGGCGTAAATTGGAATGTGGGGAACCAGCGGCGTCAAGCCTTCGTATCCTCATTCGTGTCCCCATTCGTATCCTCATTGGTGTGTTGGCGCGATTTCTTGGGAGGTCTCAACATGGGTAACTCGTGGCGCAATGCGAAGTCTGTGATGGTAGTGGCAGGGCTGGCGTGTGTGCTGGGAATTCTTCCCGCTTGTTCGATGAATGTGAAAGACAAAGAGGGCACGGACAAGAAGCAGGTTGACATTAACAGTCCTGTAGGCAATCTCCACGTGGATGATGCCAACAAGAAGGTAACGATTGATACGCCCATGGGGAATATGCACGTGGACGCGCGTCCGGAAAACCCTGAGTATGGCATGCCGATTTATCCCGGCGCCAAGCCGCGTACTGAGACCTCCGACGGCAGCGACAAGCATTCTGCCAACATCAACATGGATACGCCGTGGTTTGGCATGAAAGTAGTCGCCGGTGAGTTTGAAACGGGGGATTCCCCTGCCAAGGTGCTGGGCTTTTATCGCGACGCGCTGAAGAAATACGGCAAAGTGCTGGAGTGCGAAGGCGGGGCCGATAACAGCGTCAACGTGAAAAAGGGCAGCGACCATGACGACGAAGGCGACAATCCGCTGACATGCGATAAGCCAGCCAGTGGCAGCAGCAAGCATGTGGAACTCAAGGTCGGCACCCAGCACAATCAGCATGTGGTGGGCGTGGAACCGCTGGGGAACGGCAGCCGTTTTGGTATGGCCTATGTGCACGTGCACGGAGGCAAGGGCGACAGCATTTAACGCGAGCAATTCGCGGCAAGGGCGGCTGGGCACCCACGGTGCCCTCTGGAGGCAGGTCATGGTAAGAGCTCTAGTGATGGCAGCAAGTTCGTGGTTGTGGGTGCTGGTCGCAGTGGTGTCGGTGCAAGTCTTCCGCGTGGTGGCACCCGTGGTGGTGCCAATCGTGGTGCGAACGGTGCTACAAGTGGTGGGCCATAGCCAAGCATAGCTGGCGGAAGCCGCCCGGGAGTCACGCTCAGAGTCGCGCGCGGAGTCAATGGCTGAGCGGGAATTAGCCCCAGATTGACTACTACGAACTGGCCAACTTCCAAGGCGTACCTTCCTATGTTATGACGTCCAAAGCTTCTAAGGGAGCTTCGGCCCCAAGCTTCTTGCTCCGAGTGGCCCCGGACGCGTATCATCCCTCGTTGGCCCTGTTAAAGCGCTGGGCATCCCGCCATGAGTGAGCTTTACGAAAAAACGCAGATCATGTCCGCCTCGGAAGTGGAGCGGACGTTGGTTCGGTTGGTTCACGAGATTGTCTCCAAGCACGCGGATTTAGCCGATTTTGTACTGGTAGGTATCCGTCGCCGCGGCGTACCGATAGCCCAGCGTGTAGCCGCTTTGCTGGAACGCAAGACCGGGGTGAAGGTGCCGGTCGGCACGCTGGACATCACGCTTTATCGCGATGATCTTTCGGTGATGGAAACCCAACCGGTAGTGCACAAAGGTGCTGTCGGCGTTGCCGTGGAGGGCAAAGATGTGCTGCTGGTGGATGATGTGCTCTACACCGGGCGCACCACCCGCGCCGCGATGGACGCGCTCTTTGAACTGGGGCGTCCCCGGCGGGTTCAATTGTGTGTGTTGATTGACCGTGGACATCGCGAGTTACCGATTGAGGCTGCCTACGTAGGCCGCGTGGTGGAGACCCGCAGCGGCGAGATTGTAGAAGTACGACTGAGCGAAGTGGATGGCGAGGAACGCGTGATGCTGGTGGAAAAGAGCTAGCCCGTCCCAGAGACGTCCCGCCGCAGTTTCTTCCGGCACCCGCATGAGCATGTTATGCCTTAGGCAACACAGAAGGATTCTTTTATCAGCATGAGATCACCCACAACCATGGCTGCCGGAGCAGTGCACAAAGGCTCGCTTCTGGGCATTGAGCATCTGGAGGTGGCGGAGATGGAGAGCATCTTGCGGCTGGCCCGCAAGTTAAATGTGAACCGTCCGCAACCGCTGCTGCGGAACCGCCGCATTGCATTGCTGTTTTACGAGACTTCCACCCGTACCCGAACTTCGTTCGAGTTTGCCGCCAAGGCCTTGGGCGCGACCACCACTCTGGTTCAAACTGCAGGCTCCAGCATTGAGAAGGGCGAGTCACTGCTCGATACTGGCTACACCTTGCGGGCGCTGGGTGCGGATGCCATTGTCATCCGTCATCCCAGCTCTGGCGCGCCCAGCCATTTGGCCAAGCATATTGGCATTCCCGTGATTAACGCGGGTGACGGCATGCACGAACATCCCTCACAGGCGCTGCTGGATGCCTACACGATTCTGCAACATAAGAAGACGCTCCAGGGATTGAAGGTTGCCATCATCGGCGACATTTTTCATAGTCGCGTGGCGCGTTCTTCCATTCATCTGCTCAGCAAGTTTGGGGTACACATCACACTGTGCGGACCGCAGGAGTTTGTGCCCGACGTAGCAGCCACGCTGGCCAAGGGCTTGCGCATTGCTCGCAATATGGAGGAAGCTTTGCATGGGGCGGACGTAGTGATGCTGCTGCGGGTACAGAAAGAGCGGCTTTCGGGCCTGCAGATTCGCGAGGCGGAGTATGTGGATCGCTACCAGATGACGCCCGAGAAGTTGCGGCTGGCCAAACGGGATGCGCTACTGATGCATCCGGGGCCCATTATTCGAGGCATGGAACTGACCAGTGAGGTCGCAGATGGCGCGCAGTCGCTGATTTTGCAGGAAGTGGCCAACGGTGTGCCGGTGCGCATGGCGATTTTAGTGCGGGCGTTGGCAAAGACGGTCGCCAGAGTCGGCAACCCCCGCAAGAGCACCACGGCAGGCAAAGTCAGCACCAAGACCAAGAAGACCACAGGCGGACGCGCAAGCAGATGATGAATGGGAATGGGAACAACGGAAACGCCTCAGGAAGCCGCAATGGCCATCATGCGCCAAGCCTGTTGATTCATGGTGGGCGGCTGGTGGATCCCGCGCAGCGTATAGACGCGGAGATGGACATTCTGTTGCGCCACGGCGTGGTGGCGGAAGTGGCTGCGCCCGGCGCGATTAAGGGCGCAGGGGAAGAAAAATTTAACGCGCGCGGGCTGGTCGTTGCCCCCGGATTCATTGATCTCCATGTGCATTTTCGTGAGCCCGGGCAGGCACATAAAGAGACGATTGCCAGCGGCTCCGCCGCGGCCGCGGCAGGTGGATTTGCCAGTGTCTGCGTCATGCCCAACACCAATCCGGTGAATGACAATCCGGAGACCACGCTGTGGATGCAGCAGCCAGAGCGTGGCTCACTGGTGAATCTGTTTGTGATTGCCGCCGCTACCAAGAAGAGTGATGGCCGCGAGCTGACCGACTTTCGCGAACTGCAACAGGCGGGTGCCATTGCGGTGACGGACGATGGCCGCCCCATTCTGGAAGATGCGATGATGCGTGCGGTGTTGCAGCGGGCCTTTGAGTGCGACCTGCCCGTCATCCAGCACGCCGAAGACACGCGGCTGACGGCGGGCTGCCCGATGCACAGCGGTGCTACCAGCTTTCGCCTGGGGCTGCGCGGCTATCCCTCGTCGGCAGAAACTTCTATTGTGGAGCGCGACATTCACCTCTCGCAGGCGACGCGCGGACGACTGCATGTGGCGCATCTTTCGGCGGCGGGCGCACTGGACGCGGTGCGCCGGGGCAAACGCCATCGTGTGCCCGTCACCTGCGAAGTTACGCCACATCACTTTACTTTGCTGGATGAGCACGTCGGCGATTACAACACCAATTACAAAATGAATCCGCCGCTGCGGGGCGTGGAAGACCGCGCCGCCATCTTAGCCGGACTGGCCGATGGCACAGTGGATGCCATTGCCACCGACCACGCGCCCCACGCCGCTCATGAAAAAGCCATGGAGTTTGAGCGTGCGCCCTTTGGCATTACCGGTCTGGAAACCGCGCTGGCACTGGCGATTACGCAACTGCATCGCGGCGGCCCAAAAATTCCACTCAGTCGCATTGTGGAGCTTTTTACCAGCGGCCCGGCCCGCGTGGTGGGATGGCAGACGCGCGGCACCCTCAACAAAGGCTCCTTTGCAGACGTAACGCTCTTCGACCCCAAAAAGCGCTGGACCTACGACGCGAGTAAGTCACTCAGCAAGTCGAAGAACTCTCCGTTTGACGGCTGGCAGTTCACCGGCAAAGTGGTGGCGACGGTGGTAAGAGGGCGAGTAGTGTACGGGGGGTAGAGCGTAAAGCGGACTCAGTCGCCTCGCCCGAGCTTGTTTTCAGAAAGAAAGACTTTCAGCGCTTCACGCACTACATCTGAAACGGTTCTGCCCTCTAATCTGGCCCGCTGGCGCAGAAGTTTGTCTAGCCCATGCGAGATCGTCACGGTGATGCGAGCGGAATACATATCAGCCATAACTACATAGTCGTTTCCCAAAGTGCTAGTGTCAACGCACTTAGGTCAGCGGGTTCGTTAGGTGCACTTGATGTACTCAAGTGGAGCCTCTAGTAGCGGCAGAACGCCAAGCCTGCCAACCGCCAAATATCGTTATGATGACCATGACCCAGCTCGACCAGAACGGGTCGGTCCAAGCTGGCGGGCAGGAGCCGGCGAACAGGAACTGGCGAACAGGAACTGGCGAACAGGAGCTGGCGAACAGAAGTGTCAAGGTCAGCTCTCCTCGAAAAATCCCCCTACTTCGCCCAAGCCAGCCCGTCGGTGCCTTTGCCGGTTTTGATCGTCTTGGTCACCTTCCACGATGTCAGGTCAATCTCTGCCACCTGCTCGGCCTGGGATGACGACACGTAG
>JANXUR010000019.1 GCA_025356095.1 Acidobacteriaceae bacterium
TACCAGTGACTGCGGCCACTGCGGCCCCCGGCGGCAGGCATTTCGCCATTAACTCACCTGCCAATGCTCCGTTGAGTAGCGGGTCAACACAGACAATGCCAGAGCGCTTACTGGCTGGCGCGTCAGTGGAAACACAAATCACCCGTATACCTTGCGACTCCGCTCGAGTAATAAGAGCACTAGCATTTTCAGGCTGACCGGGAGTCAACACGATGCCATCCGGCTTTGATTCGACAATCCTCGCCAGGACGCCGGGCTCACCCGCTCCTAACTCTTTCAACGGGTAATAGGAGAACTCAACGCCAAAGTCAGCCCAGCGCTCGGCCTCGCGATAAACTCCTGCCCAAAGCTGGTCGTAGAAATAATGCAATTCTCTGGGTACACAAACTGCAATGCGAATGCCGCTCTTGCGGCCCGCCAGGGCGCGGGCCGCAAGGTTGGGCCGGTACCCAAGTTTCTGTGCGGCGCGTACAACTCGCTGGCGCGTAGTTTCGCTGATGCCCGAGCGACCGTGCAAGGCCCGGTCCACTGTACCAATGGACACCCCGGCCGACGCTGCTACCTCGTGAATTCCAGCTCGCTTACTCATCACACCTGCTGCGCCTTAAAGATAAAGAAACCGAGATGCCTACTGCGCCTGAACGTCGAGTGGAATAGTGGTCACACTCGTCGAACTTGTACCCACCATCAAGTCAAACCGCCCCGGCTCAACCACTCGCTTCATTTCACGGTTATAGAAGGCCAGTTTGTCCGGAGTAAGAGTAAACTCTACGACCCGCGACTCTCCGGGCTGCAGGCTCACTCGCTGGAAGCCGCGGAGTTCCTTCACGGGCCGCGTCACGGAACTCACCTCGTCGCGAATGTAGAGCTGGGCCACTTCGTCGCCTGACCGCGAGCCCGTATTCATAACGGTAACTCGTACGGTAGCACTTTGGTCTGGGCGAATTACTTCAGGCTCTACCATCACCTTGCTGTACTCGAAGGTGGTATAGCTAAGCCCGAAACCAAAAGGAAATAGTGGATCTTTATCAGCAAACAGATACCCACGCTTGCCCGACGGCTTTTGGTAGTAATAGTCAGGCAATTGCCCCACGGACCTTGGCACCGTAATCGGCAGCTTCCCCCCCGGGTTGTACTCTCCAAATAATACGTCGGCGAGGGCGGTACCGCCCTCTTGCCCAAGGTACCAGCCTTCGAGAATTGCTGGAACCTTTTCCGCGATGAAGTTAATGGAATTCGGCCGGCCGTGGATCAGCACTACAATGGTCGGCGTCCCAGTCGCCAGCACTTGTTGCACTAACTCGTCCTGACGGCCTAATAGGTCAAGGTTGTCGCGATCGCCAAGATGGGTCGGGGACCAGGCCTCGCGCGAAGTAGCCTCATTTTCACCAACTACTACAACGGCCGCATCGGCATTTTTGGCTGCCTTCACGGCCTCCGCGATGCGATTGTCGTCAAGCTTCGGATCGGCAAGTATGGAGATATCCGAGTTCCAGTCTGGCTTGTTTGCAGTGATGCGACAACCTTCCGCATAAATAACCTTGCCAGCACCGAGTTTGTTCTGAATGCCCTGCAAGATACTCACTCCGCGCCCCGGCTCATCACTGTAGCCTCCGAGATGCACGTCGGCGGCATTCGGGCCAATTACTGCCATGCGGTGAATTTTCCCTGCATCCAGCGGTAGCAGATGGCTTTGATTCTTCAGCAGGACGATCGCTTCGTGTGCCGCTTTCAGCGCCAGGGCCTGGTGAGCCGCGCTGTTGACAACTGCTTCCGCCTTCGCCGGATCGCTATAGGGATGGTCGAACAGTCCAAGCTGGAACTTAGCTCTGAGTATGCGGGCAACGGCTGTATCTAACTCGTTGAGCGGAATGGTGCCAGCCTTTAGTTGTTCAGGTACTGTGAAGTAAGCCACCGCAGCGGGGAGTTCCACATCTACGCCAGCTTCCAGTGCTTGACGTGCCGCGTCTTCGTTGTCTGCAGCTACGTGATGAATGTTGATTAGATCAGTAACTGCAAAGTAGTCTGACACTACAAAACCGTCAAACCCCCACTCGCCGCGCAAGATGCCGTTAATCAGCGGGCCGTTGCTATGCGAAGGCACACCATCAATCTCGTTATAAGACGGCATGATGCTTTGCAAGTGGGCTTCTTTCACCACCGCCTCGAAGGGCTTCAGAAAGTATTCGCGAATCACTCGCTCGGAATAGTTACCGGGTGCGGTGTTGGTGCCGCCTTCCGGCTGACCATGCACGGCGAAGTGCTTACCGGTGGCAACTACATGTTCGCCATCAATCCCGGGATTGTTACCCTGCAGGCCGGAAACGGCACCGACACCCATGCGTGACACCAGGAATGGGTCTTCTCCGTAGGTTTCTTCGGTGCGGCCCCAGCGCGGGTCGCGCGCCAGGTCGAGCACCGGCATCAGGCACTGCTGGGCTCCGCGGGCGCGCACTTCGGCAGCCACGGCAGTAAATATTTCGCGATTCAGCGCGGGGTCCCATGTGGATGCGAGTCCAATTGGAATCGGGAAGTGTGTACCCTTGGGTGCTGCGTGGCCATGCAAGCACTCTTCGTGGAACATTACGGGGATACCAAGCCGGGTCTTCTCCAGCATCCACTTCTGCATGGTGTTGGTGAACTCCGCCATCTGGCGTGGCCCGCGATTTTCGCTGGGACGCGACATCTGTCCGAGGCCGTTGCTTATCGCGGCCGCCGCTTTCTCTGGCAAAAATTCTCCCTTGGAGCCAACGAACATTGCGGCTTGCCGCTCCGGTGAGAGTTGGGCGCGATTCTGCCAAGTGCCCTGCAGTTGTGCCACCTTCTCTGCCACCGTCATGCGCGTGAGCAAGTCTTTCACGCGCTCCTCCACCGGGCGGCTCGGGTCTTTGTAGATGGGCATTTCTTGTGCGCGGGCCAGTCCTGTACCCAAGCTCAAGACGCATATCATCAGAATTGCACTGGACCAACTTGACCAACTTGACCAACAACGCGACCTGCAGACCATAGCCAACCTCCGCACTTTCTTCTGAGGCGATTTCGCCGTTGCGTGGTACTATACCACTTGCGTTAACGTACACGTCAAGGACAATCGTGAGGGTTGGCAAATGTTTGCACTGGGCATTGACGTAGGCACGAGTGGAAGCCGTGCACTTCTGATTGACGAAGTCGGGCAAATTGTGGGCTCGGCAACCGAGGAGCACGCACCATTTGCCTCGCCACAAGTGGGTTGGGCAGAGCAACATCCCGAAGACTGGTGGCGCGCCACCTGCGTCGCGGTACGGGCGGTGATGGCAGCAAGCGGCGTCACCGCAGCAGAGGTTGCTTGTGTGGGCTTTTCTGGGCAAATGCATGGTGCCGTGATGCTCGATGCGAAGGGCAGTGTGGTGCGGCCTGCGCTGATTTGGTGCGACCAACGCACGCAAGCGCAATGCGACTGGCTCAACCAAACCATCGGTGCGGAACGCATCATACAGCTCACTTGCAATCCAGCCCTCACCAACTTCACGCTCACCAAGTTGCTATGGGTGCGCGAGCACGAACCGGCGAATTGGAGCCGCGTGCGCTCGGTCATGCTGCCGAAAGATTATGTGCGGTTTCGGCTGACAGGTGAGCGTGCCATTGATATGGCCGATGCCTCGGGCACTTTGATGCTGGAGGTAGCCAAGCGCCGTTGGTCGGCGGAAATGCTCGCGGCCTGCAACCTGCCAGAGCAGCTTTTACCCGCTCTTTATGAGTCTCCGGAGGTCTGCGGCAAGCTGTCAGTAGAAGGGGCGGCGGCTTGTGGATTGCGGACTGGAACGGCGGTGGTGGCTGGCGCGGGCGACCAAGCGGCGGGTGCGGTGGGGATGGGAATTGTTCGGCCCGGTTCGGTCAGCGCGACCATCGGGACCTCCGGTGTGGTCTTTGCCGCCACCGATCGTCCGGCGCTCGATCCGCATGGCCGACTGCACACTTTCTGCCACGCCATACCGGGCACCTGGCACGTAATGGGCGTGACCCAGGCGGCGGGACTCTCGCTGCGTTGGTTCCGGGACCAATTTGGTGTGGGCATAGACGACGGTCGTGACCCTTATGCGCGATTGAGCGACGAAGCCGGGATGGCACCCGCAGGCTGCGACGGCATGTTGTGGGCTCCCTACTTGATGGGCGAACGCACTCCGCACCTTGACCCTGAAGCCCGCGGTGCACTGGTAGGTATTACTGCTTCGCATACCCGGGCACATGTAGTGCGGGCCATTCTGGAAGGCGTTGCCTTCAGCTTGCGCGACACCTTCAGCATCTTCGCGGAAATGCATGTGCCGGTGGCGTCAATCCGATTAGGGGGCGGGGGTGCCCGCTCTGCAATATGGCGGCAGATTCAGGCCGACGTGTACGCACACGACGTGGAACTCGTGGAGGCCGAAGAGGGCGCGGCGTACGGCGCAGCTCTGCTGGCTGGGGTGGGCGCGGGCATTTGGCGCAGCGTCGCAGAAGCCTGCGAAGCGACCGTCCGTGTGGCGACCACGGTAAAGCCCACGCCGGATGCCCAAGCCACCATGGAGGCAGGCTATGCGCACTTCCGCCGCATCTATCCGGCACTGCGGAGCATCGCGAAGGGGTGAACCGGCGAACGGGTAAACCGGCAAACACTATAGGCTGGCCAGAGCCAAAAGTGGTAGCGAACCACCAGGGTACTAGACTGTGCCTTGTATGGTGCCTGTGGACTTCTGTGCCGCCAGTGGCAAAGCCACGAACAGACACAGCAATAGCGTGAGTAGCCTCACTCGCATCGGGAAAGCGCCTCCATGGGAGCGGGCAAAATTTTTGCCACTAGACTCCCAAAAAATGTTATATCCAAGTTGGAAGTATTCAACAAATCATAGGGTTGCGACGACTCTTAGCACTCGCCGGTCATCTACAATTGCGGAGACGTTGCATTGGAAGATATGGCGCAGAAGAAACTAAAACGGGTTAAAAACGCGGGAACGGTGACGTTAAAATCGGTGGCCGCACACGTGGGGTTGACCCCCGGAACGGTCTCCGCAGTGCTGAACGACTCGGCTGCGGCAAAATCCATTCCTGAGGCGACCAAAGCCAGAATTCTGGCCGCGGCGCGGGAGCTAGACTACCGACCAAACTTCTTTGCCCGCTCGCTGCGGAACAAGCGCACCTACACCATCGGGGTGATTGCGGAAGAAATTGGCGACGCCTACGGCTCCATGGTGATTAGCGGCGTGGAACGTTACCTTCGTTCCCAAAATTACTTTTTTTTCACCGTTATCCATCGCCATGACCCGGAACTGGTGACCAAGTACTCCCAGATGTTGATTGAGCGCGGGGTGGAAGGCTTTATCGCAGTGGATACCTTTCTGGAGGAGGCTCCGGGGCTACCTACGGTTGCGGTGGCGGGCCATCGCCTTTTGGAAGGCGTCACCAACATTACGCTAGACCACCTGCAGGCTGCGCGTCTGGCCTTGCAGCATCTGGTGGACTTGGGCCATCGCCGCATTGGGTTTCTGCGCGGACAGAAATTCAGTTCCGACTCCAAAGACCGCTGGAAAGCCATTCTGGACACCTGCAACGAACTTGGGGTCGCGGTGCCGCCGAATTTTGTGATTGAGATGGATCGCGACGATGCTTCGCCAGAGATGGGTTACGACTTTACGAAGCTATTGATGGCAAATGCTCCAGACCTCACAGCCATTTTCGCCTACAACGATATTGCAGCCGTGGGGGCCATCCGGGCATTGAGCGAACTCGGCTTGCGCGTACCGCAAGATGTGTCGGTAGTGGGTTTTGACGATATCCGCGATGCTGCGTTCCATAATCCCAGCCTGACCACGGTGCGGCAGCCTCTCGGTAAGATGGGCGAGATCGCGGCGAAGACCTTGCTGGATCGTTTAGAGGGACGAGAACCGCTTCAGCAGAGTATCGCGATCGAGCCTTTGCTGGTGATTCGCGAATCCACCTCACGGGTGCGGAGTGGGGGTTTACGCTCTTGATTCCCCTGCGTGGAATTTGGCGCGAGGTCGCCTGTGACCGTGAGGATGTGTGATGTTGCGATGGTTTGGTTTGGGTTGGGTATTGCTGGCAGTTCTGGCCGCGGGAGCGCAGCAGAAAAGCCTACCACTCGAGCAGATGAGCACCGCCGAGCACGTGCGGCAGTCCGGCTGGTGGCCGACCAAGCGACTGCCCACGCGCGACGGCTTTGTGGGCCCTGCGGCCTGCCAGAAATGCCATGCCTCGGCATGGGAACAGATTTCTACGCCTATGGCGCACACCATGGTGGCGGCGCGGGACTCTCGCGTACTTGCTGCGCATAAGGGAGAGAGCTTCACGGTAGGCCCTTATTCGTACCAGCTCAGGCAAAACCCGGAAGGCCCTACTCTTACTGTGACCGAAGGTGGACAGTCGCTGACCGCGCCGGTGGATTGGGCATTCGGGTTTGGCACCATCGGCCAAAGCTTCTTGTATGAACGGGATGGCCAGAAGCTGGAGAGCCGCTTCAACTACTTTGGCGCCAGCGATGGATTCGACTTTACCCCCGGCCGCTCCAAGGCCGCTGAACACGACATTGCAAGCGGGCTGGGGCGAAAAATCTCTTCCATTGAAGTCGGCAAGTGCCTGGGCTGCCATGCCACCGGCGTAACCGAAAAACCAGACCCCGGGCAGGTGATTCCGGGTATTACGTGTGAAGCATGCCACGGCCCCGGAGCCAACCACACGGGGGCAATGAAGTCGGGCCTTGACCAGCAAGGCGTTGGGCTGATCTTCAATCCTAAGAAACTGAGCCCCGGCGCCGCCAATGACTTCTGCGGCTCGTGCCATCGCTCCTGGTGGGACGTAGAACTGAACGGCGGCAGCGGCGTGGCTACGGTGCTGTTCCAGCCATATCGCCTGCAAAGCAGCAAGTGCTGGGGCGAAAAAGGCGACGCGCGGCTCACGTGCGTGTCTTGCCACGACCCGCATCAGGCTCGCAGCCGGGACGCTGCATCCTACGACGGCAATTGCCTGAGCTGCCATGTATCCCGCGCGGCCAAGCCGGATGCGACTCATCCCGGTGCGGCGTGCCCGGTGGGAACGGATAAGTGCATCACCTGCCACATGCGCAAATATGAGCTGCCAGAGATGAAGAGTCGCTTTACCGACCACAAGATTCGCATCAGCAAAGCCGACGAGCCATTTCACGAATAGCAGCGCTTACTTCACCGCCTTGGCATAGACCCGCACATAATCCACCAACATGGTTTGCGGGAAAGCCGTTTTAGAATCTGGGCTGCCCGGCCACGCGCCACCCACCGCCAGATTCAAGATCAGGAAGAACGGGTG
>JANXUR010000039.1 GCA_025356095.1 Acidobacteriaceae bacterium
ACCACCAAATGCTTGCCCGCGGCCAGCGCCCCTCGCGCCAGCGGCGCGTGGGTATCGTTGGGCGAGGCAATCACAATCAGGTCAACCTGTTGCGTGGACATCGCCAGCGGGTCGTCTATCACCACGACGTTGGGCAGATCGGCGTGAACCTTGGAAGCATCACTCGACGCCACCACCGCAAGATCGAGACCGGGCTCGGCGTTAAGTAATGGCGCATGAAACGTCTTACCGGCGAATCCATAGCCGATTAGGCCGACACGAATGGCATGCGATTGAGTGGTCAAATTCACGTCCTTTTAAGGGCTACGCGTCAGCGTCAATCATATTGCATGGGCTGCAGTCAGTTGCTGGAGCGCATCGCCGCCGTCAATGGCGACCTGCAAAGCCGGCCAAGGCCGGGATGTCATGAAGGTGCCAAGCAGGCGGCCCATCGCAGCGCTGTAAGCCGCTGGGAAACGCCGGTCATGCCCTTGCTGTCAAGATGCACCAATCCGCTGGCAGTGCTCGCTTGAGTCCCACAGAGGCGGCGAGCGGAGGGCGGATGGCAGGCTATAACTCTATGGTAGTCAACTATTTGCAGGGAAAGCGATCTGTCGGTCGTCCGCTCAGGGTGCCCGCCAATTGCGGCGTGTTGTGAAACCTTACTAGAGTTATTTAGTTAGCATAGTTTCAAATTCTGGACGCGTTTTTTCCCCAAATGCCATTGGCAAAACTCAGCCGTCCTTCCAGGACTTTGACCTTGCAGCGCACCCTGCGCAGCTCGATTCATCACCCCAGCGCAGCACGTCTTGGTCATAGTGTTGTCTCGTCGGAATCCCATCCGCTTCCAAGGGGCCGCGACAAAGTGGGTGGGCAGACGAACCCGAGAACCCTGCGGCCATGGGTACTCCTCAAACCCCCAAATGGCTTGCTGGCAAAACCCTAGGACGGGGAAAGAACCTCCCAAGGCTAACCCGCGCCGCCGCGCCGACCCGCGTCATCCCGCCCCCGGATTGCCTCAACCCGCTGCGACGCATAAAATCATAGGCAACGTTTGTGCTGTCACTGAGCGCCCCCTGGCTCACAACCTCCAACTGGCCCGAGGCCCCTTGAAACAGATCATCGCGGTGTATCCCGGCTCGTTTGACCCAGTGACCAATGGCCACTTGGACCTGATTGAGCGGGGCAGCAAGATGTTTCATCAATTGATTGTGGGCATTCTGCGCAATCGCGAAAAGCAGCCCCTGTTCAGCGTAGCCGAGCGCCGCAAGATGCTGGAAGAGATGGTGCAGCCCTTCAAAAACGTCAGGGTAGACACCTTTGACGGCATGATGGTGGACTATGCCATGAGCGTCCACGCGACCGCAGTGCTGCGCGGCATCCGCGCCATCAGTGATTATGAGTACGAATTCCAGATGGCGATGATGAATCGCAAATTGCAACCAGCGCTGGAGACGATTTTTATGATGCCCTCGGTGCGGTATTCGTTTCTAAGCTCGCGGCTGGTGCGGGAGATCGCCCAGGCAGGCGGCAGCTTGAAGGAACTGGTGCCCGACATTGTGGAAGAGCGGCTGCGGCAAAAATTTGATCCGGCAGCGCGGTTTGAGCACGGCGGGGCAGCGCGGGCGGGGCGGCAGCATCGCAAGCAGCCGGTCACCAAGATTGTAACGACGGGAAAGAAAGCGAAGTAGGCCGAAAGACTTTAGTTCCAGCAATCACGACGAAGGAAGTGAACAAGCTATGGCGAGCACCGCTACGGAAGTAACGCTGACCGAGAGGATCAACCGCATTGAAGTTTCCGCCACCATGGCCGTGAGCGCGGACGCAGACCGCCTGCGCAGTGCAGGCGTGGACGTGGTGGACTTTGGCGCCGGAGAGCCTCACTATGCGACGCCGCAACACATTAAGGACGCGGCCATTGCGGCGATCCACAATAATTTCTCAAAGTACACTGCGGCAGGCGGCACAGCCGAACTACGCGATGCGATTGTGACCCGCCACGCCGATGACTTTGCGTCGGAGTATAAGCGTGAGGAAACGATTGCCTGCGTCGGCGGTAAACACGCGCTGTTTAACGCAATTTCAGTGTTAGTGGAGCACGGCGATGAAGTAATTATCCCGGTGCCCTATTGGGTGTCATTCAAAGATATGGTGCGTTACGTGGGCGGCGTGCCGGTAATGGTGCAGACCGATGAGTTACAAGGCTTTCGGCTGACCGCTGCAATGGTAGAAGCTGCAATTACGCCAAAAACTAAGTTGATCATTTTGAATTCGCCCTCAAATCCTTCCGGCGCAGTGATGAACCCAGAGGATATGACGGCGATTGCGAGGCTGGCCAAGGAACGCCGCATCTGGCTGATAAGTGACGAATGCTATGTGTACCTGAACTACACAGGCAAAACTTTTTCGCTCGGTTCCGTGCTCGATGCGAAGGAGCGCGTGCTGATTGCAGGTTCGCTTTCCAAGACATACGCTATGACCGGTTGGCGTCTGGGCTTTATGCTGGGTCCGGCCAAGGTAATTAGTGCGATGGCCAAATTGCAAAGCCAGAGTACCTCGAATCCCACGTCTATCGTGCAGAAAGCTGCGGTGGCAGCGCTAGGGAGTTCGCAAGACTGTGTTGCCGAAATGCGCGTAGGTTATGTAACGTTGCGCGATCATGTGGTAGCAGGGCTGCGCTCGATTCCGGGTGTAACGTGTAACATGCCGGGCGGCGCATTCTATGCTTTTCCCAATATATCGTCATTCTTTACGCAAAATGGCGGTAAAGGTGGAGTGAGTTCCGCTTCCGAAGTAGCCAGCAGGCTGCTGCGAGAGGCGCATGTGGCGGTGGTGCCGGGTGAGGCTTTTGGCACGGAGCAACATGTGCGAATTTCCTATGCCACCTCCAAAGCGGAAATTGATCGCGGCTTGAAGCGCATGGCCGAGTTCTTCCAAAAGCTGTAGAGTTGGGCCCTGTTGGTGGCTACTGCTTTCAGTAGGGAATCGCTTCTTATGCAAAAACTCTATCCTTTACTGATGGTGCCTGAGTTCAGCCCTCGCCCGTGGGGCGGGCTGAGCTTGGCCCCACTCTACCCTGAAAAGCAATTTGCCGAAAAAATTGGCGAAGCCTGGCTCACGGGCGACAACTGCAAGGTCGCCAACGGAGAACTAGCAGGCCAACGGCTGGATGACCTTTGTAAGCGATATGGTCGTGAGTTAGTAGGGGATACGGTTCACGAAGCACATCGCTTCCCCTTACTCATCAAGTTTTTGTTCCCGCACGAAAAACTGTCGGTGCAAGTGCATCCTGATGACGCTGGCGCAAACAAAGTAGGCCAACCCTATGGCAAGACCGAATGCTGGTACGTGGCCGCCGCAGAGCCCGGCGCGCGCGTAGCCATTGGCTTGAAGCCTGGAGTGACTCGCGAACAGCTTGCACAGGCGATTGCCGATGGCTCTGCAGAGCAGACATTGAACTGGGTGAGCGTGAAACTTGGGGATATGCTGTACGTTTCCCCAGGCACCGTACACACCATGGACGCGGGATCTGTGCTGCTGGAAACGCAGCAGCAGTCGGATATCACTTATCGCTTGTATGACTATGGCCGAGGCCGCCCCTTGCATTTAGAGTTAGGTATGGAAGCGGTGCAACTCAATACAGGCGCGGGCAAAGTGATGCCGCAGACTAAGTCGGACGGATTGCTAAGTGAGCACATCGAGTTAGTAAAATCTCATTATTTTCAGGTTGATAAATTTGAGTTAGTGGCGCCGCGCCTTTTTTCTACTTGGGAAGGTAGCAGTGCGATGGCGCAAGTCTTTACCGCGTTTACCGGAGCGGGAGAAGTCCGCGTTGCGGATGGCGAACCGGTGCCCTTCGTACAAGGCGAATCCGTTGTAGTGCCTGCGAGCTTGGGCGAGTTTACGATTGTGCCAAACCGGCATCTCGAAGTACTGCGCTCGCTGGTGCCAGCGGGCATTACCGCAGAGCCTGCGACGTACCTGTAGCATCGGACCGCAAACGACGATGGTTACGGCTCTCTGACGTTTCATTGCAATCATGGCGCATCATGGCGCATCATGGCGAATCATTGCGAATCATGGCGAATCTAGGGGAAATAATTTCGTGACAAAATCAAGTAAACTCCATTTTCACCCGGTCATTTTGGCAGGCGGGCGCGGTACGCGGTTTTGGCCGCTCAGCCGTAAGAAGAAAGCCAAGCAACTACTGGCACTCGATGGCAAGCAGACCATGTTGCAGCAGACGGTGGGCCGTTTGCGTAAACTGGCCCCCGCGCAGTCGTTTTGGATCATCGGCAACGAGGACGTGCGTCCCGCCATTCTGAAGCAACTTACTGATTTAGATAAAAAGAAAATACTGGCAGAGCCGTGCGGTCGTAACACTGCACCTGCCATTGGATTGGCCGCCTATATCTTGATGCGGAGCGACCCAGATGCAGTGATAGGATTGTTCCCTTCGGATCATGTGATCGGCAATGAGCCTCGCTACCGAGACATTATCACCCAAGGCGTTGCAATCGCTTCAGCCGGGGAGAACATTGTGGTTCTAGGCATTCAGCCGACGGGGCCAGTGACCGGATATGGTTACATTGAAACTGGTGCTGACGCTGGCGATGGCGTCAAGTTAGTACGCAGGTTTACTGAGAAGCCTGAGTACGGTCGTGCTCAGGAGATGGTTGCAGCCGGCAATTACTATTGGAACAGCGGGATGTTCTTGTGGAGCGCACAAACCTTGGTGAACGCGCTGCATGAATATCTGCCGGCGACCGGTGAGTTACTCCGTAAAATCGCTGCCGCCTATGGTACGCCGAAATTCGCCGCTACCTTCAAGAAGTTCTACCCCAAGTGTGAGAACATCAGCATAGATTATGCGGTACTAGAGCCACGTTCGCTGAGCGGCGAGGGCAAGTCGAACCTCTTCTGCATTCCGTCGGAGTTTGGCTGGAACGATCTGGGGTCATGGACTGCGTTGCACGAACATCATGAAGCGAAGCAGAAGCCCCAGGATGGCAATGTTGTCAACAGTGAGGGCAGATTTGTTCTCAGGGCGAGTGGGAACTATGTTCATGCACCCGGCAAGTTTGTCGCCTTGGTGGGAGTAGAGGGGCTGGTAGTCGTTGAGACGGCAGACGCGTTACTGATTACCACGCGTGAGCAGGCTCAGGATGTGGGTAAGGTCGTAAAGTATTTGGACGAGAAGAAGATTGCTAGATTAGTATAGTGCGCCATGGTTTGCGGAGAGATTGGGCTCATGGGACAGGTAAAGTTCGGAACCGACGGCTGGCGGGGTATTATTGCCGACGATTTTACATATGACAATGTGCGCAGCGTGGCAAGAGCAATTGCTGCTTATGTATTGAAGCACGAGGATAGCGCCAAGGGTGTAGTTGTAGGATACGATACGCGTTTCGCCTCGCCCGCCGCCGCGAAGATAGTCGCCGAAGTAGTAGCGGCAGCCGGGGTGCCAGTAACTCTTGCTAGCGATGCTTGTCCGACCCCCGCAGTTTCGTATGCTGTCAAGCGGCATGGTGCTGCGGGCGGCATCATCGTAACTTCCAGCCATAATCCCTGGAATTGGAATGGCATGAAGTTCAAGGGTCGCTTCGGTGGCTCGGCAACGCCCGCAATCATGCAGCAGATCGAAGTAGAGATGAACGCTAATACTCTGCCAGAGGCTGCTGCTGCCGCGCCTATTATTGCGCGCGACCTGCGGCCCGAGTACGTGGAGGCCATTTGCAAGTTCGCCGATATAGATAAGATCGCCAAGGCCAAGTTTCGCTTTGTGATTGACACCATGTACGGCTCGGGCACAGGAGTACTTGCGGGTATCTTTGAGGCACGCGGCATTGAGTTTGTGCCCATTCGCGATGCGGTGAATCCGCTGTTTCCGGGAATCAACCCCGAGCCAATCGAACTGAATCTAGTGGCGTTGCAAGAGGCGGTGGTACGCGAAAGGTGCCATGCGGGCTTTGCGACGGATGGGGATGCAGATCGCTTGGGTGCCGTGGCGGAAGACGGCCGATTTGTAGATGCGCACAAGATATTCTGTGTGCTGTTGCGCTGGCTATTAGTGCGGAAGCAGTGGCCGGGCGACGTGGTGCGCGCCTTCAACACCACACTCATGCTCGACCGGATCTGCGCTAAGTATGGTCGCACGCTGATTGAGTGCCCCATCGGATTCAAGTACATCGCCGACTTAATGATGGATGGCAATGTCTTGATTGGTGGTGAGGAGTCGGGCGGCATAGGTTATGCGCAATTCCTCCCCGAACGCGATGGCGTGTTGAATTCATTGTTACTCGCCAATGTGATGGCGGACGAGGCCAAGCCTCTTGGCGTACTGGTGGATGACCTGCAACGTGAGTACGGCAGGCACGAATATGGCCGAGTCGACTTACATGTGCCGGAAGAGCAAAAGCAGGATGCAATTCGGCGCGCCAAGGCGGATGATACGACCAAGCTCGGAAGCTTCACGATCCAGCGCAAGGCTACTCTGGATGGCATTAAGTTCTTTCTTGATGCGCCTAGAGAGAACCATGGTGCCGATGCTTGGGTGCTATTCCGTGCCTCCGGTACGGAGCCACTGCTGCGAGTGTATTGCGAGGCCTCCTCGCCGGAACTGGTGCAGGAGATACTCGCGAGCGCGAAGGAATTTATTGGCGTGTAAGTAGCTTACCTGCTGGCCTGTATCATGGCGTCTACGCGCTGAAAGTCGTCTTCAGTGTCTACGCCAATCGAGTCAAATGGCGTCTCTGCTGCATGGATGGAAATGCCGGCCTGCAGAAAGCGCAGTTGCTCTAATCGCTCGGCGCGCTCCAACGAGGATTCCGGTAGCTCTACAAAGCGGTCAAGCGAGGCTTTGCGGTACGCGTAAAACCCAAGGTGTTTGCGGTATTGCGGGCTAGTATGGTCGCGATCATAAGGGATGGCGGCGCGGGAAAAATAAAGGGCCTTACCGTAGTCGTCACAAACCACTTTCACCGCATTCGGATTCGTGATATCGTGCAGGGCGCAGGCAGTCGTCAAGGTCCCCACCTGCACGTTGTGGTTTTGCATCAATTGCAGCAGTGTATCTATCTGCTGGTGGCACGCGAGTGGCTCGTCACCCTGCACGTTCACGTAAACGTCGGCCACCACTTGATTTGCAATCTCATGAATCCGTTCGGTGCCGCTGCGATGTGCGCTAGAAGTCATCCGCGCGTGGAAGCCTAGCTGTTCGGCAGTTTGGAATATTTCTTCCGAATCCGTAGCCAAGATCACGTCATCGAGCAGTGGCGAGGCTTTCGCGGCCAAATAGGAATATGCAAACAGCGGTTTTCCTGACAATTGCCGCAGCATTTTGCGGGGCAAGCGGGTGGAGGCAAGGCGGGCGGGGATGACGGCGATTGCGCGCATAGTGAAGATAAGTGTGGCGTTTTTGCGGTCGCAACGCAAGCCGAAGAGTGGTAAAGCCAGAACAACGGCGGCTCTGGATGAAAAGTTTCCACAGCAATGTGCTATTTTGCTCTTGCGCGGCGCGGCGTGGCGCGGGAAGATTGTTGCATCCTCGATTGCTTTCTCACAATCGTTCTCACCTTATCGGCAAGCCGCTGACTGCGCCATAGAGTCATAAAGCCACAGAGTCATAAAGAGGAACAGTGAAATATCGTCAACCTGGTTATCAGGGCAAGCGTGAAGAGCCACAGCAGAAGTCTGCCGGTCGTCCGAAGCCGCAAGATACTTATGGCCCGCGTGTGTTGAACATGCCAGCCAAGCACGATGTTTCCCGCTGCGCACAATGTGGGACGATCCTCACAGATTTGGCCAAGCCGCTGGGCAAGTGCCCCAAATGTGCCTTTGATCTGCACTCCTGCAAGCAGTGCAACTATTTTGACCCGGGTAGCCGGTTTGAGTGTATGCAGCCCGTGCTGGAACGCGTCGCCCAGAAGGATGCGGTGAACCTGTGCCGCTTCTATCAGATCCGGGTGATGGTGGAGCGTGAGACCACCAGCGGCCGTCCGGCTCCCGCCTCCGGCACTGGGCCCAACCGCAACGGCGGATCAAAAGGCAATTCCGCAGGCAGTTCCGCGCTCGACACAGCCCGTCGCGCGCTCGACAGACTCTTCAAGAGTTAGCTCGTAATCCTCCACAAAAAAGCCCGGCGGGCTGCCGGGCTTTTTTCGTTGACCTTCTTGTCGTTACTGTGGCCCACCGGTGTGGCAGTCCGAGCAATTCACCTGGGTCATGTCGCCTAGATCCACGGGATGCTGGAAGGGTATGCTCTGTACCTTCGCCATCGGCGCGGATTGCCCTTCGTCCTGACCCAGAATGGTGTGGCAAAGATCGCAGTCCTTGCGTACAACCCGGCCATCCGCGCTCTGATGCTGGCCGTCGTGGCAGCGGAAACACCCTTGGTAGTAGAAGTGGCCAATGTTGTCAGGATGCGTCTTCCAGTCCACCTTCATCTCCGGGAACGTGGTGGTCTGGTAGATGCGTTGCATATCGGCAATCGCCTTTTGCAATTGGGCACTCTGTTGGCTTTCCACCTGCGGATACTTCGACTGGTAGAACTGGTGGACGCTGGTGGCAATTCCTTCCAGCGCGTTGGGTGTGGAATCATAGGTTGCGGTGATGGCCGTCAGGGCCTCTTGCTTGATCGAAGGAATGGTTCCATCAATGTTTCCGGCAGCCAAAGCCTGATCAATGGCGCGGTCCGGCGGAACGTACACATGCGTGGGGCGGTTGTGGCAATCCACGCAGTCCATGCGGCGGCCGGTCAGTTTGCGACCTTGCTCCGCGGTCAGGTTGCCGTCTTTGGCTAGATATTCGGTGATGCGCCCTTGCGAATCTTTCACCCGGATGTAGGGGATCACTTGCCGCTTGGCATCGCTGGCAGCATAGGTGATCTCGTTCGAGATATTCATATGCCAGTGGATGCCCTCGGCGGGGCCGGTACGGGGGTCACCACCGCCGGTCTTGATCAACAGACGCACCTGACGGGGAGTGTTCTTTTCATCCGCGCCAAAGTGCGTAAACACACGAAGCTGTGCGCCGTGGAATTTTCCGGGCCAATGGCACGTTTCGCAGGTTTCAGCAGCAGGGCGAAGATTCTCTACCGGACTCGGAATCGGCCGGGGAAATGTTCCCATCATAGTCTTCACAACTTGCCGCGCACCCGAGAGCTTGGAGCGGATGTACCAGGAAGCGCCACTGCCCACGTGGCAATCCACGCAACGCACCCGAGCGTGCGGGGAAAGCTTGTACGCCACGAATTCCGGATTCATCACCGTGTGACACAATTGGCCGCAGAACTCCACCGACTCGGTGTATTCAAAAGCGCGATAGCTGCCCACGGCGCTCAACATCGCGAACACGCACCCAAAGGTGAGAACGGCAGCGAGCGTCTTGCGCTGGGAGTGAACATTCAGATTCAGGATGGGGTACTGCGGCAGCTCACCCGGTGCGGCGTTACGGATCCGACGGCGCTCGATCCCCATGCCAAGGGGGAGCAGTGCGAGGCCCAGAACCAGGAATGCGGGCAGCACCATGTATCCGAGAATGCCGATGTAGGGATTGGGCCGCGGCGAGAGGAAGTCAATCAGAAAGAAGAAAAGAATGTTGGCCAGTGAAATCAGTGCCAGACCTGCGCCTGCCAGCGATACCGGATTGCGCAGCAACATCTTGAACTGGCCTTCGCCGACATTGCGCCAAGTGCGCTTGGGTGTGTCGTTGGTCGGCGCTCCCGAAGCTTTGTTGCCCTGATCCTCCAACTCGCTCATCGTGATTCTGTCCTCATCCCTTGAAGTCCGGTGCGGAGTAACCGTCCGGCCATGCTCAATCAAAAGACCGCATCCCCTGTAAAAGCTACTCTGCAAAAGCTACTCTGCACGAACTTCTCCGCACGAACTTCTCTGCAAGAACTACTCTGCACGAACTAGTCTGCGCCGCCCGCCTTCTCGTCCGCGCCCGCTTCGCCTTGCGCGGCATGTGCAGTCGGCGGAAATACTGCTTCATCCCGCGCGTGCTCTTCTTGATACCGATGCAGCGGCATCTTGCCATGCCACCACGCCAGATTCATGGGATACACTTCTGGGTCAAATATCACCTGATAGAAGTGCCACACAATGATGGCCAGCGTCGCTAGTACGGCTTCGTAAAAGTGGATCGCGGTGGCCGCATCCAACCACCACCGCGGAAGCCAGTGTCCGAAGCTTACCTTGGCCCATAGCACCATGCCTGTGAGCACCATCACGATGATTCCCCAAACCAGCGCCCAGTACTCAGCTTTTTCCGCGTAGGTGAAGCGGGGAAACTCTGGCTTGGGGCCGCGCCCGGTCAAGTGGAAGTAGAGATTCTGAAAGGCGTCTCGCGCATCGGCCCAGCCCGGCAGCAGGTCGGTTACCAGACGCCGACCGTCTCGGGTCAGGATGAGGTACATCAGGTGGTAAACACCGATACCGGTCATGGTAACGGCAGCGAGCCGGTGCACAATGCCGCGTGCGCCCTCCCTCATGCCCGGCAGGTGTGCCAGCCACGATTCGGGATACTTGAGCGCAAAGCCGGTCACCACCAGCATGAAGAAGCTCAATAGCAGCACCAGATGCTGGATGCGCTGATTACGGTCCATCCGGACGATCGTCGGTCCCACCCCGCAGCGAGCCGCACCGCGCGCATAAATCAGAATGGCGTTATGCAGTAGCATTCCGCCAATCACCGCAAGAATCAGAAGCAGATAGACCCGGCGAATCCAGCCCACAATCAGGCTGCCAATGTCGTCGGCTTGCGGTGCCCCCACATGAATTTTGCTCAAGGCAAACTTGGAGTTGGCACCCGGATGGCACTGGCCACAGGTACGCATCAAGTTCGCAGTATTCGTGGATGCTTTCGGATCTGACGAAGGCAGAATATTGTGCCCGCCATGGCAACTGGCGCAATTGGCAACGATCGGTGAGCCCAGCCGCGATGCCAGTCCGTGATAGCTGGCCAAATACGTGCTGCCGCGCTGGCCCGGGACCCCAAAATCGCGGGTGAGCGCAACACCCTCATGACAACGGGCGCAGGTGGCACCAGCAAGTTGCTGCGCGGAAACCGGCGAATTCGGGTCGGTATGCGCCAGAATGCTATGGATACCGTGGCAGTCTGTACACACCGGAGCTTGCCAGTTTCCCCTGGCCACCGCTTGCCCGTGCGTGCTGGAAAGATATTCCTTGCTAGCGGCATCATGGCACTTGCCACACGTCATGGGCACGTTAGATTTATAGATCGGCGACTTTACGTCAGTGGGCGGAAGAATCTCGTGTGTGCCATGGCAGTCGGTGCAGACCGCCGCCTGTTGGGAGCCATTTTGCACCGCCTTGCCGTGTACGCTCTGCTCATAAGAGACGATCTCTTGCGTGTTGTGGCCGCTGGGCTCCATCACAAAACGCTGCCCGTGGCAGGAGCCGCACGTCGCTGCAATATTCGCCCGGTTCACATGCGAATGCAAGTCGCTGGAGGGCGTGATTTCATGCGGGCTGCCGTGGCAACCGGTACAGTTGGCAGCCTGCCCGTTCCCGTTGTTGATGGCATGGGCATGCAGAGACTTGTCGTAGGCTTGCTGCTGCTCCGTGTGGCACGTGCTGCATGCAGGTTTTAACGGATTGTCCTGATGGGGGATCGCAGTGATGTCTTTATGGCAATCCACACAGGTAAAGCTGCTATGCACCGATCCTGCGAATTTCTTTTCATCTACAAACAGGCTCACCGGCTTGCCATTCCCATCCTTGGTGAGGGTGTTGTCGTTGTGGCAGGCGAGGCAATCCGCATTGGTGGGTAGCTTGGGATGCGATGCAGCATAGGCCGGTGTAAGAGCCAGCAGGAGCGCGGCGAAGAGAAGGTGCAGGCGGCGCATGGCCACCTCCGTGGGAATAGCAGGGTGAGTGGCAACACTGCCACATACGTCATTGTCTGGGCCGGAAGGGCCGGGCCGCAGTGCAGTACCGCACCCACCGGCATGATGAAGGTCACACGCACGGATTCTCGCTCCAATAGCAAATGCCCCACGGCTTGGGGGAGGGAAGCCGTGGAGCATGGGGCGGCGCGCCGGCTGCCCGGCGTGCTAGGGAGAGCGAACCTACTTTTTGTTCAGCTCGCGGATGTAGCCGACCAGTGACTTCACTTGATCCGCGCTCACACCTTTTTGTGAAAACGCGTGCGAAGCCTTCTTGCTCTTGGCACCGTCTGCGATTTGGCCGGTCAAGTCGCCGTCAGACATCTTTTTCACTTCGTCGGATACCAAGCCCGGGGCGTGCATCGCGGGCTTGCCTTCGGCGTTCGCGCCGTGGCAAGTCGAGCACTTGGTCTTGAACAAACCGGCAGCGGCATCATCCGCGAACGAAAGACCGGGGGCAAGCAGGAATAAACCAACGGCAATAAGTGCAATCACGAAGAACAGGCGAGAAGTTTTCACGTTCACAGGCTCCTTGGGGAAACTACTTTCTTCAGCAAACTTAGTAAATAACGGGCTGCGCGGATGAATCTGTGCGAAGCATCACACATGTTCCAAATATTTTTCGACAGAAAGCGCACCCGGCAACACCGAAGCGACAATAGCGCCAGAGTGTGACCGCCATCACAGCTGGCTGTGCCTCTAGGCACTGCCGGAGCTGCTCATGAGGCCGACACTACTCGAAGTGATAAAGGTCACATAGCTTTGTGGCAGGAGGTGACGCAATGCTGTCGCCATATGGGTTGGATCTGGTTGAGAACTGCATTACTTGCAAGCAGCGCCCGCAACGGGAATTCTGCAATTTAGATGGCCCCTCAATCGAGCGGCTGGAAGCGCTAAAGTTTGCTTCGTCGTATCCCAAAGGCGCTGTGCTGTTTGTGGAAGGCCAGTCGCCGCGGGGGGTCTACATTCTTTGTCGCGGCCGGGTCAAACTCTCGTTTGGCGCGAAAGATGGCCGCACCATCATTCTGAAGATTGTGGAGCCGGGTGAAGTACTGGGCCTGAGCGCGACCATTTCCGGCAAGCCCTACGAACTGACTGCCGAAACGCTCGACCCCAGTCAGGTCAACTTCATTCGCCGCGAAGACTTCTTGAAGTTTATGCGCGAGCGCGGCGATGTGTGCCTGAAGGTCGCCGAGCAGTTGAGCGAAAAATACAACAAGGCATGTCACGAAGTGCGTTCCTTGGGGCTCTCTCATTCTGCGGGCGAAAAGCTGGCGCGGTTACTGGTGGAGTGGAGCGAAAAAAACGGGGAAGCCGCCAAGCCGGAGCCACGCATCATGATTGCGCTGACTCACGAAGAGATCGCGCAAATGATTGGCACTTCGCGAGAAACGGTGACGCGAACGCTGGCGGACCTGCGGCGCAAAAACATCATCCAGACGAAGGGTGCCGCGTTGACCATTCGTAATAAGACGGCCTTACGTTCGCTTGCCGGGCAATAGAGCGAAGGCAAAAATGCCGTCAAACTCTGCAAAATAGCGCTCCGGTGACGCGCCCTCACGAAAACCGGTGAGGCGGGTCACTGCTATATCGCAGGGTTAGCGCTAAGGATTGTGCATGAAGAATCATATTGAAACCGAGTCTTCAGGCAGCGCCTGGCGCAAAGCGCGGGCGCTCTTTGGCTTGCCCGATGGAGCCTTCTCCGCCTTGTCGCGAATCACGACAACCACAGAATGTCGGCGCGGTTGCATCTTGTTTGAAGAAGGTCAAGACAGCAGCCGACTCTATTTACTAGGCTCGGGACGGGTGCGCCTGTTTCTTCGGGAGAGTGGCGGAGCCGCTACCTTGCGCGTTGCGGTGACCGGCGAAGTCCTAGGGCTGAGCGCGGTGACCGGCCATGCACCCTACCAAACCACAGCGCAAGTCTTGGACGATGCCGTGGTGGCTGTGGTGAGCCGCACCGATTGGGTTCAGTTCTTGCAGGACTTTCCAGAGGCGTGTCTGCGCATTGTGCAGTTGCTAAGCGACGATGTGGGCAAAGTGTATGGCGATGTGCGGGAGGTAGCATTCAGCCGCAAGCGCGTCACTCCTATCCATACTCATATCTTCTAGGTTCCCTTGGCCGTCTTACCGCAATCCAAACCGACCACTCCACACTTGTGCATCCGATGCTATGCTCCGACCGCGACAGCTCTGGCGGCTTTGGGCGTAGTTTGTGACGCGCGACACCTGTGGTTGTGACCAAAGTCCTCGCTCGGGGTGACTGCTTAATCGCATACTAATCCTTGTCGAAAACCATTTGGCCGAACGCTTTGGCATTGAGTAGAGAGGGATCGCTATATGCATAGCCATGGGGAGCAAGGACACGCCGCGATGACAACAGAGCCGGTGCCGCGGCTGGTATTTTGGGAACTTACTAAGGGCTGTAATCTCCGCTGCATCCATTGCCGGGCCAGTGCGGCTGAGCTCTCGTCGCCAGATGACCTGCCGACGCGCAAAGTTTTCCGCATTATTGATCAGATTGTCGAAGTAAGCCATCCGATTCTGGTGCTCAGCGGCGGCGAGCCGCTCTACCGTCACGACATTTTCGAGATTGCCCGCTACGCCAACCAGCGCGGCCTTCGGGTTGCCTTGGCGACCAACGGCACCATGGTTACCAAAGAGGTCGCCCAGCAGATTGTCCACACCGGCATCAAGCGCGTTGCAATCAGCTTGGATGGTGCAGATGCTGCGACGCACGATGCGTTCCGCGGCATCCCCGGCGCGTTTGACGCGGCTTTGCAAGGGTTCCGCAACCTGAAAGAACTTGGAATGTCGGTGCAAATCAACACCACCGTGGCCCGGCACAACGTGCATCAGTTGCCCAAGGTAATGGAACTGGCGCGTGGCATTGGCGCAGATGCGCTACACACCTTTCTGCTGGTGCCGGTCGGTTGTGGCGTCACCATCGCGGAAGAGCAAATGGTTCCCGCCGACGAGTATGAGCGCATCCTTAACTGGTTTTATGATCGGTCGCTGGAAGGCGAGATCGAGCTGAAGGCGACCTGCGCACCGCACTACTTCCGGGTCGCGCGGCAGCGCCGCGTAGAAGAGCGCAACGCCGAGCGCAACGCCGAACGCAACGCCGAGAGCAAGGCCGCACAGACCGGCCACGCGGAACCACATTCCGAACCCACGCACGTGACTGCGGCGAACGCTGCATTGGCGGGCATCAGCGGTATCGGCCCGGTGGATATGGCGATGCCGGGCACCACGGGCATTGACCTGAATCCGCAGAAGCATCCGGGTGGCCCGCAACCCACGCAGCATGGGCATCCCGGCGGTGATCCCAATAGCATGAACGCCATGACCAAAGGCTGCCTCGCCGGGTCAGGTGTGTGCTTTATCTCGTACAGCGGGGAAGTCTTCCCCTGCGGTTATTTGCCAGTAAAAGCGGGCGATTTACAGACGCAGAGCTTTGCCGATATCTGGCGGCACTCGCAGGTGTTCGACGAACTGCGCGACACCAACAATCTGAAGGGCAAGTGTGGCGCGTGCGAGTTCCGCAATATCTGCATGGGATGCCGCGCTCGTGCTTATGGCGTAACCGGCGACTATCTGGCAGAAGAGCCCTTCTGCATCTATCAGCCGAAGACGATGAAGGCGCAGCCCTCCACCGAAGCGGTAACGCGCTAACCGGCGCGCTGGCGAAAGCGAGGGAACATGGCTGCGGCAATCACTTCGGCGAACGCAATACAGCAGCGGCATCACGCGCTGGCAACACCGCGCGAGCATGGTGCGTGGGGTATGTTGCTGGTGCCACTAGCGACCGGCGCGGCCGTAGGGCTGCTGCATGGAGGCAAACTGCTTCCTGTGCTCTGGCTGACGGTTGCGGTGCTTGCGCTATTCTGGCTGCGTACTCCGCTGGAAAGCTATCTTGGCACATCACTGATTCGGGCCCGCTCCGATCAGGAGCGGCGCTGGCTGCTGCGCCCCATCCTGCTTGCTGGCATCGCGGCATCGCTCGCGGCTGGGCTGTTGCTACTCAGTGCGCCTCCGCTGCCGCTGTTAGGGATGGCAGCCGCAGGTGGCGTGATTCTGGCGCTGCAATCCCGGCTCAACAAGCGAGGCCGCACTACCCGCATGGCGGCGCAGATGGTGGGCGCACTGGCGCTCTGCTTGACGGCCCCCGCAGCGCTCTGCGCCAGCACCGAACGTACCGGTACTCTCGCGCTTATGCTATGGCTGCTCAATTGGCTGTTCGCGATGAATCAAATTCACTATGTGCAGACGCGCATTCGCAGCTTAAAACTGGCCAGCGCCACCGAGCGGATTCAGCAAGCGCGTTGGTTTCTTGCTGATGAGGCGGCGCTGCTGGTAGCACTGTTCGCGGCACGGCTGGCGGGCTTATTGCCAGTGTGGACGTTGATTGCTTTTCTCCCCGCGCTGCTGCGAGGGGTGAGTTGGATATTTGCCCACGCGGAAGCACCATCGGTGCGACGGCTGGGCCTGCAAGAGCTTAGCTATGCGATTGGCTTTGGGGTGTTGCTGGTGCTGGCGGTCGCGTAGCTTTGGCAAAATGATTGAACCAGAGACGGAGCCCCGCGCGAGCCCCGTTTGGTTCGGTGCGGCTTTGGTAGCTATTTCGACTGTTGCTTGGCCCAGCTATCTTTCAGCGCCACCGTGCGGTTGAATACCATTTTGTCGCTGGTGTTGTCGCTGGTGGAATCGGAGTCCACGCAAAAATATCCCAGCCGCTCGAACTGATAGCGGCTGCCCGCTTTGGCATCGGCTAGTGACGGCTCCAGCTTGGCGTGGGTCACAACTTCCAGCGACTTCGAATTAAGGTTGGCGGTAAAGTCCACCCCGTCGCTCGCACCATTCGGGTCCTCGCACGTGAACAGCGTCTCGTAGAGTCGCACCTCGGCATCGAGCGCCTTTTCCGCCGAGACCCAGTGGATCGTGGCTTTCACTTTGCGGCCATCCGGCGTGTTGCCGCCCCGAGTCGCCGGGTCATAGGTGCAATGGACCGCCACCACTTCTCCCGCTTCGTCTTTCTCCAGGCTGGTGCAGGTCACCAGATATCCATAGCGCAGGCGAACTTCTTTGCCCGGCGAAAGCCGGTGGAAGCCTTTGGGCGGCACTTCGCGGAAGTCGTCTTGCTCAATATAGAGTTCGCGCGAGAATGGCACCGTGCGGCTGCCCAGGCTCTCGTTGTCAGGATGGTTGACCGCATCCATCGGTTCGATTTGCCCCTCGGGATAGTTGTCAATCACTACCTTCAACGGGCGCAGCACCGCCATGGCACGCGGTGAAGTGGCGTTCAAATGCTCACGCACGTGATGTTCCAGCCGCGCCAGTTCAATAGTGCCATTTGTCTTTGAGAGGCCTATATCGGCGCAAAAATTGCGCAGTGCTTCCGGAGAGTAGCCCCGGCGGCGCACACCAGATAGCGTGGGCATGCGCGGATCATCCCAGCCGCGCACGTGGCCGTCGCTCACCAGTTGCAGCAGCTTGCGCTTGCTCAGCAAGGTGTAGGTCAGGTTCAGGCGGTCGAATTCAATTTGCTGCGGATGGTAGATGCCCAGCGCGTCAATAAACCAGTCATACAGCGGGCGATGGTCTTCAAACTCCAGGGTGCAAATCGAATGCGTAATGCCCTCGATGGAATCGCACTGCCCGTGGGCAAAGTCGTACATCGGGTAGATGCACCACTGGCTGCCCGTCCGATGATGACCCGCATGCAGGATGCGATAGAGCACCGGGTCGCGCATATTCAGGTTGGGCGAGGCCATGTCCACTTTGGCGCGCAGCGTGCGCGAACCATCGGGGAACTCGCCCTGCTTCATGCGCGCGAACAGGTCGAGGCTCTCTTCCACCGTGCGATTGCGGTAAGGGCTCTGTTTGCCGGGCGCGGTCAGGGTGCCGCGGTATTCGCGAATCTGCTCCGCGGTCAGGTCGCAAACAAATGCTTTGCCCTCGCGAATCAACTGCACCGCCCAATCGTAAAGCTGCTGAAAATAATCGGAGGCATAAAACATCCGGTCTTCCCAGTCGAAGCCCAGCCACCGCACGTCCGCAATGATGGAGTCCACGTATTCGGTCTCTTCTTTGCAGGGATTGGTGTCGTCGAAACGCAAGTTGGTCTTGCCGCCAAATTCCGCCGCCAAGCCAAAATTCAGGCAAATCGATTTGGCGTGACCCAGATGCAGATATCCGTTGGGTTCCGGGGGAAAGCGGGTGTGGACGCGGCCTTGGTACTTGTTGGTCTTCAGGTCGTCCAGCACAATTTGGCGAACGAAGTTGTTGGGGCGTGGCGCGGCTTCCGCTGCAGCGTTCGGTTCCACGCCGGGCGTGGCGATGACAGGAGAGTCGTGGTGCGAGTCAGGCATTTCCATCCATTTCAAACTGCAAAAAGTCGGTCTCTCTAGTTCGGTCTCTCTAGTTTAGTGGGGATGGCGGTGTGGGGCAATTTGGGTGCGGGGTGGCCCTACGGTGAGTTTCCATCGCGCTTAATGTTTTTGCAGTATTGTGGGCAAAATCGAAGGCTTTTACATTGGAGATGCCTCTAAGCTTCAACGCACCGGTAAAGAACTGGTAAAGCATCGGTAAAGAACTGGCGCGTTGCAACTATTCCAGAGTTCGCATTGCATGATTCGCGTGACTTCGATTTTTTGGTGAGTAGGGAGCCGCCTGCCCCCAAGGGTACCCCCTTATCCGGAGCTTTGTTTTTGCTGCGCGGGCGCGGAATGCGGTATGTTAAGCCCATGCAAGCAACGCAGCCAATTCACTCAGGTCGCAAAGGTCGCATGGTTCGTATGGTTCGCGGGGCGGGCGCATTTCTCCTGAGTGCCGGGTTCGCGTTGGCCGGTCACGCGCAAGCTTACTCGTCGTGTGCTGAAGCGTCGTGTGCTGAAGCGCCGCGTGCCGAAGCGAAGAGTGAGCCGCTGACGCCAGACTGGTGCAAGAGCCTGCCCCGTCCCGGCTATGCCAAGCTAGAGCGCGTCCACCTCGAGGCGGCGAGCAACTGGTTTGAAGTGTATCGAGTGCGGCCCGGCGTATTTGCCATCTACGAGCCACATCAGTATGAAGAAGTGATTTCCTACCTCATCACTGGCAGCAACCGGGCCCTGCTGTTTGATACCGGCCTTGGCATGGGTGACATCAAGCCCGTGGTGCTGGCGCTTACGAAGTTGCCCGTCACCGTGCTCAATTCGCACACGCACTTTGACCACATCGGCGGCAACTGGGAGTTCGACGACGTGTGGGGTGTGGATTCAGCGTACACGCGCATCAATATGGCAGGCGCGACGACCGCGCAACTGGCAGAGGAAGTGATTCCGCTGCGCTTCTGCGGAGCGCTGCCCGCTCAATTCAAGCCTGCTGCTTATGCGATTCCCGGCTTTCACATTGCACACTTCGTGAAAGATGGCGAGGTGATCGATCTTGGCGGACGTACGATCGAAGTCCTGTTCACTCCGGGGCATACGCCAGACGCGCTTGCGTTGCTCGATCGTGAGAATCGGCTCCTGTTTACGGGCGATTCGTACTATGCGGGTCCGATCTTTCTCTATGTGCCAGAAACCAATCTGGATGCGTATCGCCAATCCCTTGTCCGGCTCACCAAGCTGGTGCCGCAGCTCGACCTATTGCTGCCTTCGCACAATTTTCCGGCGGAGAAGCCAGAAGTGCTGACAAGGCTTCTGGCCGCGCTGGACCAGAGCCGTGCTGGCACGGCTCAGTCTGAAGAAAACGGCGGCCTGCGCGAGTACAAGTTTGACGGCTTCTCTCTATTGCTAAAGAAGTAGCGCAGCAGCTTCTTACGCTACCGCAGGACTGGCCACCGGAAGCAGCGCGGCGCGCAGCGCGCTCTGGTGCGCCTCGCTGAGCTTGCACCCTCCCGACGTTAGATAGAACACGTCAATCGCCATCTTGCCTTCGGTATCAATCAGCGCGATTTCAATGTTGCAGTTTTGCCCAGCAATCGCGGAACTCAAGCCATAGAGCAGGCGCGGCTGATCTTGTGTTATCACCTGTAGCAGCGTGCTGTGCGAGGACGATTCTTGGTCAAAGTCAATCCGCGTCTTTACTTGAATGCCCGCTGGCATGGCCACCGCTGGACGTGCGCGTTGACGGAGCAGTTTGTCGAGGTCTATGGTCCCAGAAACTACTCCCAACACGCTCCGGCACAAATGATCCCACTCCCCGGCATTCAACTCCAAGGTGCGATAGCGGTCGAGGAAGCAGAAAGTGTCCACCACAGTCCCCGCGTCGTTGGAGAACGCGCCAGCCTTGGTGATGTCCATGCCCCAGGCGGCGAGTGCGCCGGAGATGCGGGCGAAAAGCTGCGGCCTGTCGGTGGTCACCACCGCCAGCTCAAACCAATGGCGCGAGCGGTGCAAGTTGAGTTGCACACCACTCGCACCGGCTGCACTAGCCATTTCAAAGTGCTTCAAAATTTCAGGCGCGCTATGTGCCCGCACATAGCGCTGCGGAAAGCCTTCTAAGAAGAGTTTGAGTTTTTTGCCCGCTGTCGGAGCCAGCAGACGGAGCTTCTCCCGGCTCAGCTCATCTTCATCGGCGCGAAAGCGTTCTTCATCCACAGTACGGTTCAGGTCATTGGCGGCAGCAATGTAGGCACGCCACAAATCCTCCGCCTTCCAAGGCGTAAGAGCACCCGGAAAGACGGCGCTGATGTCGGCATAGGTCAGCAGGCAGAGCATCTTGAGCCGCTCGGGTGTGCCCATCTTGCTGGCTAAGGCGTGAATGGTGCTGGAGTCAAAAATGTCGCGGCGCAGTGCAGCAGAAATTTCCAGATGGTTTTCAATCAGGAACAGCACGGTGTCCTGGTCGGATTCGCTCAACCCGAGCCGCTGAATACAGGTTGCCGCCATCGCCAGCCCAACGGGAATGTGCAATTCACCGGGCACACTCTTGCCGACATCGTGCAGCAGGAGCGCCAGAAAGAGCAGCTCCGGCGCTTCCACTTCGTCAAGCAGTTCGGCATAGCGCTTTTCGTTCTCGTGGGTGGAGTTCCGCAGGTGCTGCAGCGTCTCGATAGCCAGAATCGAGTGCTCATCCACCGTGTAGCGGTGGTAAAAGTCACGCACAACCAGTGCGTCAATCTCGGCGAATTCAGGCAGCAGAATCGTCAACAATCCTAGGTGATGCATCGCGCGCAAGGCATCGGCGGCTTCGGCTTCATACAAAATCTCGCTCAAGCGCTGCCAACTTTCGCGTCCGGAGGGGGGCGCAGCAGCCAGCGCTGGCCGAGCTTGCTCAATCTGCAACTCAGCGGCAGGGCTAAGGCGCAGGCCGTCGCGCGCCGCCATCTGGAATGCGCGAAACAGGGTGCGCCAGTCGGGTGGCACGGCACGGAATTCAATCGCCCCTTTGCTGACGGCGAGCTCGTTGGCATTCGCTCCGAGCCGCCAGGCGGCGAGGCGACCCAGCATGTTGGGCGAGGGCTGGCAGGCATCTTCCAGTCGGCTGTTGGTGGTGCGGAATACCGCGCGCGCGTGGCGAAAATAAACCCGCATCCAATCGGCCGGAGATGCGACCGTTCCCTTCGGCAAGCCAATGGCGCGGGCTGCGGCTAAGTCTTGCGCATCCCAGGTAAGGCCGTTGTCGTCGCGATTGGCGCGATAGTGGAGAAAGCAGCGCACTGCAGAAAAAAATTCCTCCGCTGCATCAAGGGACGCCGCGGGCGCTTCGCTACTGGGCGGCGTGGCTGCCTTGGGTTCGCTGGTGGCGATGATCTTCAGCCAGTGCATCACATTCTGGTCCCGCAACCCGCCGGGTGCGTCCTTGATGTTGGGTTCCAAATGGAAGACAGTGTTACCAGCCTTGGCGTGACGTGTGCGGGTGATCTCCGCCAGTCGCTGCGTCAGCACCGCTTTGTTGCGAGAGAGCAGTTGCGGCAGTATCTTTTCCCGAAGTTGCTGAAAAATGCGGGGATCACCTGCCAGATATCGGCAATCAAACAGCGAGATGGTGAACTCAATGTTCAGGGGGTCCACTCGTTCGCACTCGGCAAGCGTGCGCCGCGTGGGGCTTAGGCGCAGATGCAAATCCCAAAACTGCTGTGAGAAGCGGCGGATAAGATCGGAAAACTGTTGTTCGCGCGCAGCGTTCGGATAGACGAAAAGTAAATCCACATCAGAAAATGGGAAGAGGGAACCCCGGCCATATCCTCCCAAGGCAACCAAGGTGAGGTCGGCAGGCTCGCTGCGAGTGGCGGCAACGGCCTCCTGCCAAAGTGCCAGCGCCACCTGATCTACCAACTGGCTGCGTTCACGGGCAGCTTTTCGGCCATCGCCGTCAGCCTCAAATGCCTGCTGAATCCGGGCAAGATCCGCCTGATACATCTCGCTGGGCCGGGTGCTGGGCTGAATTCTGGTCACGCGCAACCACCTTTCCGGGGACGCGGGGCCCTGCTCTTCCCCTACCCCTCCATTACGAACTCTATCGAATCGCAATTCGCGGGGGAAGAGCAAAGAATTTATGGCAGCTATCACGGGCGGCTATTACCGGCGGCTAGCAGTGGCTATCCTGCTTCACGGTTTCGCCGAGCGTCGCCAAAAGTTGCCCTACGCCGCGTGTATCATGTGGCTCATCGCAGGGTCGAAACACTGCGAACAAGTAAAGTGGCAATCATGAAGATTCGTCTCTGGCAGAGATACCTGCTTACGGCTTGTGTACTCACGCTGGCGCTACCCTGTGCGCTTGCGGGTACGCCGCAACTGGCACCGGAACCGCCACCCTCGGCGGCGGAGTATGTGTTGACTTGGAGCGATGAGTTCAACGCGCCGGATGGCTCGCTACCCGATCCCAAGAAGTGGACCTACGATGTCGGCGGCGACGGCTGGGGGAATCAGGAGCTTGAGTCCTACACCAACCGGGCCGAGAACGCGCAAATCAACGGCGGCAACCTCGTCATCACTATGCGCAAAGAGGAATGGACTGGCCCGGACGAGCATAAGCGGCCCTACACCTCGGCGCGCCTGAAGACCAAGGGATTGTTTGCGCAAGCCTACGGCCGGATCGCGGCACGCATCAAGATTCCAAAAGGTGAGGGTGTGTGGCCTGCGTTCTGGATGCTCGGCGACGACATTGACAAAGTCGGCTGGCCAGCCTCCGGCGAAATAGACATTATGGAAAATATCGGCAAAGAGCCGACGACGATTCATGGCACCATCCACGGGCCCGGTTTTTCGGGGGCCAGCGGCTTGAATCAAGGCTACAACTTAAGCTCTGGCAAGTTCGCCGACGACTTCCATGTGTTTGCCATCGAATGGGAACCGGGCCAACTGCGCTTCGTGGTGGATTCCACGCTGTATGCGACGCGTACCCCAGCTTCACTGCCACCGCGCGGCAAGTGGGTATTTGACCACCCGTTCTTCCTGATCTTGAATCTGGCGGTGGGTGGCGCGTGGCCGGGCAGCCCAGATTCTAAAACGGCTTTCCCGCAAACCATGTTGGTGGATTATGTGCGGGTCTATGCCAAGGCGGTGAAGTAAGCGCTGCTATTC
>JANXUR010000054.1 GCA_025356095.1 Acidobacteriaceae bacterium
GCGGGTCGTGAGCCCGTCGAGCGCGACACGCTCTACCGCCCGGTGGAGCGCACGGAAGATAGCTTTACCGTGGTGGTGTAATGGGTAAGATGCGTTCACTTGTCGGCCTCGCTGCGACCGCATTAGGTCTGTGCGTCGCAGTTGTCGCGCAGTCCAGCGAGAAGTTTTCTGTTATCAACGCAGACGGGCCCACCGTCATCGCGTTTTTTCCTCGTGCGTCAAGCCTCCAGCCGAATGACGACAGCAATGAAGCGCTCGCGGATTTCGGCTTCTACTGGAAGTCTGTCTCCGATAGCCTCGGCCAGATGGGGATCAAGACTACATTTGAGGACGGCGAGTCCTTCTATGTTCGAACTGGCGGCAAGACCACTCTGTTCACTCCGAAAGGCGGTAACTGTGGCTTCTATCTGGTCGAGCGTGGAAAGCAGCCGCGACTTCTGTACGGCGTCATGACCGATTCTGACCTTCTTTACGAGACGAAGCATTACTTTGGTTTGCGGGTTTCGGATGTGCTTCGCGACGGCCCAGTTAAAGGCAAGGCGCAGACCGCTGATGTTCCTCCTCGTGCAGAGCCGCTGCCGAAGGTGGTCAAGATGGGGCAGGTGTATTATCCGCCGCTGGCGCTGCGGGCGCGTATCACCGGTGACGTGAGAGTTAAAGTTACGACGGATGGTGAGCGTGTCGTCATTGCCGAAGCCGTAGTTGGGCACTCCATGCTCAAGCCTGCTGCAGTAGACATGGTGCACACCTGGCAGTTTGAACCGCACGTACCGATGTCATTTGAAGTGACGCTTCACTTCAAACAGTCTGGTGATTCACAGTGTGATGCGCTTTCTCTTCCGGTATCAGTGCGGGTAGAGGCGCCGAATAGTGTAACGATTGATGCTGTGCCGCCGTTGATCTGTGACCCAAGCTCAACTATTACCCGGCGGCGCCGATGGTTGCATCGGCTGTGGCCGTTTCACCAATACTAAATACCCCTGTCATCCTGAGCGCAGCGAAGGCCACACCCCCACTTCTGATATCCTTGCCGCCGTAACTAAAATTCGCTGCGCGGTTGCTGGCCCACCCGTCTTTAGGAGCGTTTCATGTCATCCTCATCGTCATCCTCGTTCAATCGTCGTGATTTTCTGACCACTGCTGCGCTGGGCGCGGCGGCGGCCTCGCTCACCTCGCCCGCCCTTGCTGCCGCTACCGACGAGTCTGCTTCCTCGGGCATGGTGGCGGCTCCGGTGATGATCTGTGCAGGTAACTCGTTCGCCTACCTGCAGCGCGGCTTCGACGCGGTGGTGAAGGGTGGCGACACGCTGGATGCCGCAGTGGACGTGGTGCGCGGGCCAGAGGACGACCCCGACGACGATAGCGTGGGCCTGGGCGGCCTGCCCAATGAAGAGGGCGTGGTGGAACTGGATTCGTGCTGCATGCATGGGCCAACGCGGCGGGCCGGGTCGGTGGGCGCGGTGCGTGACATCAAAAACGTGGCGCGGCTGGCCCAGACGGTGATGCTGCACAGCGGGCACGTGATGTTGGTGGGCGAAGGTGCGAGCCGTTTCGGATTTGCCCACGGCTTTCCCAAAGAAAATTTACTCACGGAGCATTCCCGCAAAGTGTGGCTGCTGTGGAAGGAGACCCACTCCGACGCCGACTGGTGGGGGCCGGGCATTGCGGATCCGCAGTGGAAGAATCCGCCGCAATTTCCCGCCGTGGATTCGAAAACGGGCAAGCCGATTGCGGCGGTTTCTGCCGCAAATTTAGAAAACAATTTAAAAAACAATTTAGAAAACAGTGACCCGCGCGCGGAATACTGGCAGCGCAAACTGGAGCGCATGCACGAGGTGGCGGCAGGCTTGGGGATTGAGCCGGAGTTTCGCGCAGCGGCGATTCAGCGCGTGCTGCGTCCGCCAACCGGGACGACTCATTGCTCGGTGCTGAACGCGAAGGGCGAGATGAGCGGCGTGACCACTACCAGCGGTTTGGCGTGGAAGCTGGCGGGACGCTGCGGCGATTCACCCATCATCGGTGCCGGGGAATACACCGATCAGGATGTAGGCTCGGCGGGCGCGACGGGTGCGGGTGAGGAAAACATCAAAGTAGCGGGTGCGCACACGATTGTAGAGAACATGCGGCACGGCATGACGCCGCACGAGGCCGGCATGGACGCGCTCAAGCGTATCGTGCGCAACTTTAATGGTGACATGAATAAGCTGCGCTTTCTGGACATGACTTACTACATACTGCGCAAAGATGGGGCGTGGGCGGGAGTGTCGCTGTGGGAAGGCTACGGCCCCGGTCAAGAACATAGCATCGGCGTGATCCACCAGGGCGGCAAGCGTAAGTACGCGACGACCGCGCTGTTCAAGGGATACTCGACGGGCTGGCCGCCGATTCCTGAGGTGAAGTAAGGGTGAAGTAAGCGTGAAGTAAGAGGGTGGCGTCTGTGGCACGACGCCCCCAAGTGATTGACGCGGTGTGCGGTGAGGATGCACGGCCTCGCAACGTAGCGCCGGGAATTGAGTGGGGCGCAAGAGGATTAACGCAAGATTGTGGCACAAGATATTGACTGCAAGTTTTGCTTGAGTCGCAAAGCGGAATGGCCTCCTGCGAAGGAGGCCATTGGCTCGGACCAAGCTTGAGTTAACCCAAAATGCTTGCCGCAGTGCTGCGGTAGAAACCTGCTTGCTAGAACCGCACCTTCACATCCGCATACTTATCCAAGTGGATGCTTTCAATAAAGCGCACCTTGCCGGTATTCAGGGTTACCACGATGGATGATGTGCGCACACCTTCGCCAAAGTAGCGTACGCCTTTCAGCAGCGCGCCATCGGTTACTCCAGTGGCAGCAAAGATCAACTGCTTGCCGGGAGCGAGTTCCTCAGCCTCGTAAATCTTGTTCTTGTCTTTGATGCCCATGCTAGCGATGCGTTCTTCCAGTTCCGGGGTGTTAATCAGCAGGCGGCCTTGCATGTACCCGTTGAGGCAGCGCAGCGCGGCGGCAGTGATCACACCCTCCGGTGCTCCACCGGAACCCATGACCGCATGGACGCCAGTGCCGAGTACGGCAGCCGCGATGCCAGCGGAAAGGTCGCCATCCTGAATCAGCTTGATGCGCGCGCCCGCTGCGCGAATATCGGCAATGAGTTGTGCGTGGCGCGGCCGGTCGAGTACCACGATTACCAGGTCTTCCACGTCGCGGTCAAGTCGCTTAGCAATCTTCTTCAGGTTGTCGCTGACCGGCGCGTCAATATCCACTGCACCCTTGCAGGCCGGGCCCACCACAATCTTCTGCATATAGCAATCCGGAGCATGCAGCAGACCGCCGTGCTCACTCGCGGCCAGCACGGTAATAGAGCCGGGCGCGCCGGTGGCGCATAAGTTAGTACCTTCCAGCGGGTCTACCGCAATATCCACCTCGGGCACATGCATGCCATCTGGGAACTCCGCGCCAACGCGCTCGCCGATGTAGAGCATGGGAGCTTCATCGCGCTCGCCTTCACCAATCACGATGGTGCCGTGCATGGGCACCGTGTCCATGGTGGCGCGCATGGATTCGACGGCGACCTTATCGGATAGGGGGCTGTCTCCCATGCCCATGGTGCGCGCCGATTCGATGGCTGCGTTTTCCACCACGCGCACAAATTCCAGCGCGAGGTCGGTTTCAATATTGTGCCCGTAAGATTTTGCGATGGCTTTGGAAGGATTGCTGGATTCGTTCTGAATATTTGCGTCTGGCATAGAGGCCCCGAAAGTATTGCGTATGATTTGGACTCCTGTGCGCGGTTGGAAAGCTTCGGCGGGGCAAAGCAACACATTCCCGCCGAAAATTCGCGCACCTGTCAGTCTGCGCGTTTCAGGGGGCGGTTGGCAAGGGCGGGGTGGGGGGTATCGCCAAGAAGCCGACGGAATTCGGCAATTAGATCGGCGAGCATATTGTGGGCGGTAGCGTTAAATTCGTTGAGAGCATTGATCTGTGCCTCATAAGGCCGACCGGGGTCTGGCTCGCTAATTCCGTGAGACTTTCCAAGAATCCCCACGCGGATGACAATCTTGCGGAGTTGCTCGACGTATTCATCCGTTTGAATAAAGGTGGCTTCCGGCAGATAAATTCGTCTTGACCCAAGCAATTCGTAAACCTTGAAGAGCCGGTCGTACTCTGCAACATATTTGTCTTGATGTGCTGGATCGGTGGGGTATGCGTTGTTCACGAAGCGGCTCGTTGAAGTATAGACCTCGTAAAGCAGTGTGTATACCTCTGCGATAACCTCAGCGCGCTTTTCGTGAAGATTTGAAAACCTAACCTGATGTTCGACGGCGTTGAGCTGAAGCTTGCTCTTGAGTTGTTCGAGTTGCATATCGGATGCCGCCTTGAGGTCCCCCTTATACTTCTCGGTGTCGCGGGCTAGAGCCTCCGAAATCAGCTTTTTTATAAACCATAGCGCCAGTGCTCCTAATCCAAACGGGGCTATGGCACCTCTGAGCACCTCAATCAATGTGTCCATTTGTGATCCGCCTAATATCCTCGATTCCAGATGCTAGAACGCGTCTATCCCGGTCACGCTTTGGCCGATGATGAGCGAGTGTATGTCGTGGGTGCCCTCGTAGGTTTTCACCGACTCCAGGTTCATCATGTGGCGCATGATGGGGTAGTCGTCTGCCACGCCGTTGGCGCCGAGTATGTCGCGCGACAGGCGGGCGCACTCCAGCGCCATCCACACATTGTTGCGCTTGGCCATGGAGATATGTGGCGGCTTCAACTTGCCCGCGTCCTTAAGCCGCCCGGCCTGAATGCTGAGTAACTGCGCCTTGGTAATCTCAGTCACCATCCAAGTCAACTTATCCTGCACTAACTGGTGCGAGGCAATCGGCTGATCGCGCCATTGCTTGCGCAGCAG
>JANXUR010000090.1 GCA_025356095.1 Acidobacteriaceae bacterium
CTTTTATGGCTTCGCGAACCAGGGCGGAGTCAACGGCTATGGCACGGTCTTCAAGATCACCGCGGCGGGTGTGGTCACGGTTCTGCACAACTTCAACATGACCGATGGCTGGGGACCGGGCTTATCGCCGGCGCAAGGGTCTGATGGCTACATCTACGGCACCACGTACGTGGGCGGCAGCTTTGGCCGGGGCGTGATCTTCAAGGTCTCTACCACCGGCTCGGGATTCACCGTGCTCCACAACACCAACGGCACCACCGATGGGTACGGCAGTGCCTCCAGCTTGATCCAGGCAACCGACGGCAACTTCTACGGTGTGATGGGCACAGACAGCGGCCTTGGATCCGGAACGATCTATAAGATCACTCCCTCCGGGTCATTCTCTACGTTGTATACCTACAACACCACCCAGCTTGACTACGTATCCTCACTCGTGCAGCACACCAATGGCCTACTCTACGGCAGCATGGGGATCGGCGGCACGTCCAATGTCGGCCTGGTGTACAGCTACAAGATCGGTGCCGCGAAGTTCGCCAGGCTCGCCACTACCTCAGGCAAGATTGGTTCCACGCTCAACCTGTTTGGCCAGAAGTTCAAGACTGCAACCAGCGTGTCGTTCGCCGGGGTTACCACGACCAGCTTTTCGTCGAACTCGACTGGCACTTATCTGACGGTGACGGTTCCCACTGGGGCAAAAACCGGGGTTGTCACGGTGAACGAGCCATCGGGCAACCTGTTGAGCAGCCAGAGCTTCAGCGTCACCCCAACCATTACCAGCTTTACGCCGACTTCTGGCCCCGTTGGCACGCTCATCACCGTGACGGGAACCGGGCTTACCCAGACCAGCAAAGTCACCATCGGAGGAATCAACGCACCTACATTCACCGGGACTGACGACAGCCACGTCAACGTGACCGTTCCCACGGGCGGAAAGACGGGCCCAATCGCAATCACCACCAGCGGCGGCACGGCCACCAGCGCGACGAACTTCACCGTGAACTAAGCGACTTGCATACGCGAAGCAAAAGAAAACCCCGTCCGGGCGCTGCCCGGGCGGGGTTTCTCGTTGCAGTGCTCGTGAGCCTCTACTTGGGCGCGTCCGGCTTGGGGGCATCCTTCGGGGCATCTGCCGCCGGAGTCTGCTTATAAATCGAATACTGCTCTTGCGGCGTCTTCAGCTTGATGGTGATTTCCACGTCGTCCTTGTTGATGTCGAAGTCTTCGCCATAGGTCTGCAAGCCGTGGGCCAGCACCTGAATGCGCCACCGGCCGTATGGCAAGCCATCGAACGAGCATTTGCCTTCCCCATCCGCCTTCAGTTCCAGCCCATTGCGCTTTTGCTTGCCCTCTTCAATCGGATGCAGCACCACCGAGGCATTCCGCACCGGCTTGCCGCTGGCATCCTTCAGCACGATGAAGTGGACAGTGGAAAGCTTTTCGGCAGCTGCGTACAGAGCGGGGCTCAGGGCCAGCGCCAGCAGAGCGAGAATGGCTAAGCGCCGGGTCATACTATACCGGGTTATACGATAGCGGGTTATACGATACCGCGTCATACGGTATCGGTCCATAAGAGGGTGTCGCAGGCGAAAGTGTTCCATCGCCTGATTGTAAGCAGCCAGCGCGCGGATGTCATCTGAAGCGTGCCGACCTTGGCTCCGGGTTGGCTGCCGGATGGCGGCGGGATGGCGGCGGGATGGCGGCGGGATGGCGGCGGGATGGCGGCGGGATGGCGGCGGGTTGCCTCCGAGAAGACTCCGTGTTGCCTCCGAGATGACACAGATAGGCCCTCCCAATTGGGGAATCGCATCCCCCAGATTTGTTCTGCCGATACTTGACAGTAGCGCTATCAACCCCGTACACTAGCACTCGTGATACCTGAGTGCTAGCAGCCTTCTAGCTGCCCTGCAATTTCAGGGTAACAGCATAGCTTTCAAGCAGTTAACCGCAACTAAATCATTCCAAACCGTTCAAGGAGTTTCGCATGGCTGCAAAGTTCACTCCCCTGCACGACCGTATTCTGGTTCGCCGTATTGAAGAAGCGGAAACCACCAAGGGTGGCCTGATTATTCCGGACACCGCCAAAGAAAAAAATCAGGAAGGCGAAGTCATCAGCGTAGGCACGGGCCGTATCAACGATAAGGGCGAAGTTCGCGCTCTGGCCGTGAAGGCTGGCGACCACATCCTGTTCGGCAAGTACGCTGGCACCGAGATCAAGCTGGATGACGAAGACTTTGTCATCATGCGCGAAGAAGAAGTCCTCGGCGTCGTGACCAAGTAGTTTTCGCTCCACCTCTCTGCGGCACCGCAGGCTTGGCAGATTCCCTGCCCCACACAATCTGAGCTTATTGATTTTTCAGGAGAATACGCAATGGCAAAGCAAATCGTACACGGTGAAGAGTCGCGTCAGGCGATCTTGCGCGGCGTAAATGTTCTGGCGAACGCCGTGAAAGTCACCCTCGGCCCCAAGGGTCGCAACGTAGTCATCGAAAAGAAGTTTGGCTCCCCCACCATCACCAAGGACGGCGTCACCGTCGCCAAGGAAATTGATCTGCCCAACACGCTGGAAAACATGGGCGCACAGATGGTGCGTGAAGTAGCCAGCAAGACCAGCGACGTAGCGGGCGATGGCACCACCACCGCCACCGTTCTGGCACAGGCCATCTACCGCGAAGGCGTAAAGCTGGTTGCAGCCGGTTCCAACCCCATGGCGCTGAAGCGCGGCATTGAACTCGCCGTTACCGCCGTTTGCGGCTCGCGCGACAAAGAAGGCGTGCTGATTCCGGGCGCACTCGACGCCTTCTCGCAGAACGTTTCCAGCGACATGAAGAAGATCGCCGAAGTCGGCACCATCTCGGCCAACAACGATGCCACCATCGGCAACATCATCGCCGAAGCCATGAAGAAGGTTGGCAAAGATGGCGTCATCACCGTGGAAGAATCCAAGACCATGGAAACGCAGCTGGATGTAGTCGAAGGCATGCAGTTTGACCGCGGCTATCTCTCGCCTTACTTCGTCACCGACCCCGAGCGCATGGAAGCCGTGATTGAGGATCCGTACATCCTCATCCACGAGAAAAAAATCAGCGCCATGAAAGACATGCTGCCCCTGTTGGAGCAGATTGCCAAGATGGGCAAGCCATTGCTGATTATCGCTGAAGACGTGGAAGGCGAAGCACTGGCCACCCTGGTGGTCAACAAGCTGCGCGGCACGCTGCATGCAACTGCCGTCAAGGCTCCGGGCTTTGGCGATCGTCGCAAGGCTATGCTGCAGGATATCGCCATCCTCACCGGCGGCAAGGCCATTACCGAAGACCTCGGCCTGAAGCTGGAGAATGTGCAGATTGCTGACCTGGGCCGCGCCAAGCGCATCACCGTGGATAAGGACAACACCACCATCGTTGAGGGCAAGGGTAAAGGCTCCGAGATCGAAGGCCGGGTGAAGGAAATTCGCAGCCAGGTAGAAAAAACCACCAGCGACTACGACCGCGAGAAGTTGCAGGAGCGGTTGGCCAAGCTGGTTGGCGGCGTAGCCGTCATCAAGGTGGGCGCGGCGACCGAAACCGAGATGAAGGAAAAGAAGGCTCGCGTGGAAGACGCCATGCACGCCACCCGTGCAGCGGTGGAAGAAGGCATCGTCCCGGGCGGCGGCGTAGCGTTGATTCGCTGCATTGACGCCGTGGACGCGCTGAAGCTGACTGGCGATGAAGCTGCGGGTGCCAGCATCGTAAAGCGCGCACTGGAAGAGCCTCTGCGTCAGATTGTGGCCAATGCCGGTGAAGAGGGTGCCGTGGTCGTGGGCAAAATCCGCGAATCCAAGGACGCCAGCTACGGCTACAACGCACAATCGGGCGTATTCGAAGACCTGATTAAGGCGGGCGTGGTTGACCCGACCAAGGTTACTCGCACCGCGTTGCAGAATGCTGGCTCTATCGCTTCCCTGATGCTGACCACCGAAGCTCTGGTGGCCGACATTCCGGAAGAGAAGAAGGCAGCAGGCGGCGGCGGCGGCGGTATGGGCGGCGGCATGGACGGAATGTACTAAGAAGCCAGCACTAACGCTGGTACTAACGCTGTTGCTAGTCTCCCCTGATGGGTTTTTGGTGGAGGCGAGCGGTACTAGCACCGGCACCCGGCCGGAAGTAAGTGCCCCCTTCTACACGCGCTGCAGTCGCGAGTGTAGCGGGGGGCTTTTCTGTGACTGATCGAGCGGCGGGGATTCGCCGCCTCGCTAGACTCACTCAGCCGACGAACTAAACAGTGCTTAGTTGCTTCAGCCCGCCGAACTTGCCTCGGCAAGCAACCGCCAGCCTTTCTCCTCAACAGTGTCCTATTCTTCAGCAACCCGAGGTGCTATACTTTCCGTGCTCTAAGAACCCTGTCTCAGCGGAGCGGCTGTTGGTGCTCCTCAACCCTTGCCCCTAGGATTCAGCCAATGAAACTAATCTTTGTGAACAGGTATCTCGCAACTTCAGTCACCGCAGCTTTCCTTATTTCCACATGCTACGGCCAGACCACGGGAACAACAACGCAGCCCGCACCGCTACCAATTACAGCATCTGCCATCAGCGGCAAACCTACATTGCTTGATGGTACCGCTGTAAAACTCCGCACGTCTCGCAATTTGTCGTCCGAAAATGAGACGACTGGAGCAACCGTCGATTTTGAAGTACTGGAAGAAGTCAAAGTTGGCGACGTAGTCGTCATCCAAAAAGGCGGCGTTGCCATTGGAACGATTACACAAGCACAGGCCAAGCGCCGCATGGGTCGGGCTGGCAAACTCGACATGACCATCGACTACGTGAGGCTAGTGGATACTGAGAAAGCAGCGCTTCGCGGGGTGAAAGAAACCAAAGGCGGCGGCCACACAGGTGCAATGACGGGCGCGATCGTTGCGACCAGCCTTGTGTTGTGGCCCGCGGCACCCCTGTTCTTACTAATGCATGGCAAGGACATCACCATACCCAAGGGAACCGAAATCACGGCTTACATCAACGGGGACCTTCCTCTCAATCTGCACAAATTTGAAGCGGAGACACCCTCGCAAGCAACGCCAGCATCAGCCATGAGTAGCGAGGTGAGAATTGAGATCTCGTCCACACCGACCGCCGCTGATATCGAAATTGATGGTAGCTTCATGGGCAATACTCCTTCTTCGGTGGGTGTATCTATCGGCGAGCATTCCATCAAGATATCCAAAGCTGGTTTCGTTCCGTGGGAGAAGAAGCTTAAGACAACGAGCGGCACGATTAAGGTATCTCCAGACTTAGAAACGCAGAAGTAGTAACTGCATCGCGACGTCGAACCGAGAACACTTCGGCGCGGCGGTTACCGCATTGTGCGAGGTAGGGCTTCGCGTAGCGTGGAGGCTTGCCCCTCCCCACCCGCTCGCGCCGCTGCAACCTCCTCGGCGGCGGCGCGAGCTGCTACTTCGTGGTCAAGGGGAAACCTCCTAGCGCCTCCGGGCGCGGTTGGCTCCGCCAATGGTGCTGGCTCGCAAGGCAAAATCTACAGCTTTCATGTGGTCGAGTAGGGTTGCTCCCCGCAGTCTAGTCGGCACAAAATGCGCTGGAGTTGGGTCGTCTCCCTGTGTTCTGCTGAGCGCCACGGCGCAGTGGATTGCTGTGGATTTTTGCATGATGCCACCCGGCACAGCCGATTGCTGCTTGAGACGTTCCGCCTTGAACTAGCACTCGACGCATGGCGCGAGGGTCGGTACCCAGTTTGCCACCCTCGTGCGCGTTCCCGGTCGCTTAGCCTGCGCTTTCCTGCGATACTAATCTTGCTCTGGATGATTGCCTTGCCCACTGGTATTTTCACTGGTATTTTCCAGCGGGCCTGCCTCCGCTCCTGCCATGGAGTTAGTCGAACGCCTTTTTCTGCCTACGGCAAGCAAGCGGCTGAATGAACTAGCCGGGCTACTGCTGTTTTTCTGCGCGCTCCTCCTAACCCTCGCCTTGGTCTCGTACTCCCCGGCCGACCCGTCGCTGAACACCGCTGCGCTGGTCGCCGATGGCCACACCGCGCATAACTGGATCGGCATCTTCGGTGCCTACTCGGCGGATATTTTGCTGCAACTGTTCGGCTTCGCGGCCTTTCTGCTGCCCATCATGGTGGGCCTTGCCGGATGGCGCTGGTTCCACTCGCGCTCGCTGGGTGCGCCGCTGGTGCGGCTGGCTGGCATTGCGGGCATTCTATTCTCTGTGCCCACGCTGCTGGCATTGCTGCCGTGGCAGGTGCGTCTGCATCAGGCGATTCCACAGGAAGGCCTGCTCGGACGCATTGTGGGTGATTTTCTCGTCCACTACTTCAACCGTCCCGGTTCTTACGTACTCTGCCTGGCGATTCTGGTGGCCGCCTTCTATGCCACCACCAGCTTCACCGCCAGCGGATACCGCACCTGGAGCCTGACCCGCTTCACCTTCATCCACGCCCGCTGGCAGCGCTTTCAGGATTGGCGTGCTGAACGCCGCAGTCAGCGCACAGCAAAGCGTGAGGCCAAGCAGGCCGCCGCTCTGGAAAAGCGCCGCGCGGAATCTGACAAGCCGTTGGTAGAAACTCAACTAGTACAGCATCGCGCGGCTGATCTGGAAAAGCCCAGCTTTCTGCGCCGGGGCCGCCCAAGCGTCGCCGCTCACCACGAAGCAACTGCCAGCGCCGACTCTGCGCCCGGCCTCCTGCAAAAGGACGCCACCTGGCTCCGGCCAGCTCCGGACAACGCCAACGCCAATGCCTCCGCCTCCGCAGCAGCCGCCGCCGCCGCGCGACCCGAGCCTGCGCGCGAAGCTGAACGTCCGCTTACCGGCATAGACCGCATGGGCGCAGACCGTGCTGCGATGGCCGCGCCAGCTTCCGCCGCGCCTGCGGAGTTCGTTGAGCCCGCCGTCACCCAGCGCGCCGATGCCACCCAAAAAGCAAAGACCATGCTCGCCAAGTCTGCGGGCAGCTACCAGTTGCCGCCTAGCAGTCTGCTGCAGCGCCCTGACGAGCGGCAGCAGGTAGATGAAGACGACCTAAAGGACTTAGCTCGCCAGCTCACCGAGAAATACGCCGAGTTCTCCGTCACCGGACAGGTCACGCAGATCAATCCCGGGCCGGTGGTTACGACGTTTGAGTTCAAGCCCGATTCCGGCGTCAAGTACAGTCGCGTTGTGGGATTGAGCGACGACCTGTGCCTTGCCTTGCGCGCCGAAAGCATTTTGATTGAGCGCATGCCGGGCAAAAGCACGGTTGGCTTGCAGGTGCCAAACCAAAAGCGCGAAACCATCTTCTTGCGCGAAGTCATCGAAGCACCCGAGTTCCACGCTTCCCGCGCTAAACTGCCGCTGGCTATGGGTAAAGACATCAATGGCCGCATCGCCACTGCTGACCTTGCGACGATGCCGCATTTGCTCATCGCCGGTTCCACGGGCGCGGGCAAGTCAGTCGCACTCAATGCGATGATTATGTCGCTGCTTTATCGCACCACGCCTGACCAAGTCCGCCTGATTATGGTAGACCCCAAGCGGCTGGAACTGGGCGTGTATGAAGGCATTCCGCATCTTTATACGCCGATTATCACCGAACCCAAGCTCGCCGCCAACGCGCTGCGCAATGCCGTGCGCGAAATGGAGCGCCGCCTGAAGCTGCTGGCCGCAAAAGGCGTCCGCAACATTGATCAATACAACCGCTTGTTTGATGACATTGCCGACGGTACACCCAGCCTGTTTAGCGGGGTAGATGAAGATGGCGTAGCGCTGCCCGAAGACGAGCAGAAGCCGCTGCCCTTCATCGTCGTCATCATTGACGAACTTGCTGACTTGATGATGCTTGACAAGGCTAACGTAGAGGAATCCGTCACCCGGCTGGCGCAGATGGCGCGCGCCGTTGGCATCCACTTGGTACTGGCGACGCAGCGACCTTCTGTGGACGTGATTACCGGGCTTATCAAGGCGAACTTCCCAGCACGTGTCTCGTTCCGAGTGGCGACCAAAGTGGATTCGCGCACCATTCTTGACGCCAACGGCGCCGAAGCTCTTCTGGGTCGCGGCGATATGCTTTATTTGCCCTCGGGCTCCTCGCGCGTCAACCGCCTGCATGCGCCCTTTGTGAACGAAAAAGAAATCGCTGCTGTCGTCGAGTTCTGGCGCTCGCAAGGTCAGGCACAGTACGTGGAAGGCTTCCTGAAGGCTGGCGACGACGAGGCGCGCGGCGACCAAGGCGCGGCGGGCGAAGGGAGCAAAGAAGACAACGACGACCCCATGTATGACGATGCCGTACGCGTGGTGGTCGAATCCGGCAAGGCGTCCACTTCGCTGTTGCAGCGCCGGCTGCGCATTGGCTATGGCCGCGCCGCCCACTTGATTGATTTAATGGAGCAGGATGGTTTGGTCGGTGCCCCTGATGGCCCTCGTCCCCGCGAAGTACTCAAGCGGCCTGACTGGCTGAGCGAAGTAGATTCTGTGGCGCGGTAGGCGCAGCGGCAGTTTCCACACGCCAAAAAGCAAACGGGCTATCCTCTCGGATAGCCCGTCTCACTCTTCTGCTAGTTTCTAGCCACCACTATCCACCTGCGGGTGCACCATGATGATGGGGTCGAGCACCAACCCATTGGCAGAAACACTGTATTTATAAGGGCCTGCTGCCATAGCTGTGGCTGGCCCCGACTCAATCAATGCCCCGGTCAAGGGGTTGGTGGCAAATGGGCCGGTGCCATCGTCAAATGCAATCGTGGCCGCCGGCGCTCCCGGTTACCACCCATTCCACAGTATCGCCATGCAGGCGGTTGATCGTCACATCCAGTGGGACGACCGAAATCTTGGTGGCGCTTACCGTGATCTTCACAGTCTTCTTGGAGCCCTTGTGAGGCTTCGCCGGTTTCTTGCTTTTCGCGGAACCATTTGGCATTTCGCTTCTCCTGAAAAAGATCGGGGGATGCACTGCACTACACGCGCGGCCAACTACGTAAGACCTTATTGCATTTGTGTTGCCAATCCCGCCAGCGCCGGATCATTACTGAGCGAAGTAGGCGGATAGCCGTGTTGTAGCGCCGACTTCATAAAGTCGCGGGCCAGTTGCAGCTCGCCACTCAGTGCACAAGCCTTGGCCAGCCTCACGTTGATCTCCGGGTCCCAATCCTTGGACGGAAAGCTTTGGGCCCGCCTTACCAAGGCCATCGCCGCTGCGTTTTGCCCCAGCATTGCCTGATAGGTGGCCGCCGCGGAAATCGGATCCGGGTCCTTCGGATTTACCTTTCTCTGCTCCTGAGCCAGTGCCAGCGCCTTAAGCAGATACGGAGCCGCCTCGCCCCGTTTGGGCACCCAATACAACGCCTCCCCAAGATTGCCGGGGTACTCAAATACTTTGGGTTCCAGCTCGGCAGCACGGGCGTACGCCTTGGCCGCTTCGCCAAACTTACCTTGATAAAAATAAATGATGCCCAGATTAGAGAATGCGTCTGCATCGGGGCGGATGGCAAAAGCCTTCTGGAATTCCGCCTCTGCCTCGGCGTACCGGCCTTGTTGAATTCGCATTGCGCCTAAATTGCTATAGCCAGTAACATTGCGCGGCGCCAAATCAATTACCTGCTGATACTCTTTCGCGGCATCTTCATAGCGGCCTTGCTGATAGTAGAAATTCCCCAGATGGCCGTAGCCCAACCAATACTGTGGATGCATCTGCAGTGCCCGTTTGTAGCGCTCCTCCGCTTCCTTCAGCTTTCCGGTCTTCATGTAATTTCTGGCCAACTGCGCCATCGCTTCGGTATTCGCAGGCTCGATCCGCAAAGCATCTTCCAGCGTCTTGGCCGCTTCGTCATACTTGCCGGTGCCGTTGTAGACGGTGGCTATACAAACCAACGCCTCCGGCAATGCAGGTGCCAGTGCGATCGCATGGTTGCAGGCATCCAGCGCTTTTCGGGCCAGCTCAGTATTCTGCCTCTCGGTGAACTGATGCCAGTAGGTGAGGCCCAGTCCGGCATAGGCTTGCGCGTAGCTCGGGTCAACCTCCAGCGCACGGCGAAAGGTAACCACGGCGCTGGTCAGGCTATCTGGACGGTCGAGTTCCTGCAGATAGCCGAGCCCACGCAGGTAGAGGTCATAGGCCTCTGGCTTCAGCGTTCCATACGGTACTGGGGACGAGCCCACGTCAGGCTGGCTCAGGTCCACCAGCTTTAATACGCTGGCCACCACTTTATCCTGCAAGGCAAAGGTGTCTGAGGCCGACTCGGTAATGGTGTCGCTCCGAATCTGGCGGCGAGTCGTCGCATCCACCAGACTCCAGTTGATGCGCACCATGCCGTCGGCGCGCTGCAAGCTGCCTTCCAGCACATGTGACACCCCAAATTCGCTTTGTGCTTGCTCGGCCGTCACTATTTTGTTGCTTTGAATTTCATGAGAAGGCACCACGTCTACTTGTCGTGATGCTGACGCTCCCGCTGGTGCCGCTTCCCCTCCGTGCCTTGCTTGCCCAGCACTACCGACCGCTGTCACTTTCGCGTTCAGTGTTTCTATAAGCCCATCGCAAAACGCCCGCGAGCCCGCATCATCGGCGCAAGGTGAAAGCGGCAGAATCGCCAAATGCATCGCTTCTGGCCGGTGGACGGGCCACCAGTGCCAAACTGCCCCGGCAGCAGCCAGCAACATAGCCGCTACCGTAGGCTTCACCCAACCAGAGCGCCGCCGAGCGGTTGTGCGTCGCGTGCTTGCCGGGTCAGCCGCGCGGCCTTCGGCACTACTTTCCTCACTGCCCGCCGTGACGACTACCGTAGTATCGGCGGTGCCAGCGGTGGTGGTGTCGCCCGCAACCGGGCCAGCGGGCGTCGGTACTGGCTGCTTTCCCTCGCCTGCCGCCAGTTGCACGGCGCGCAAATCCCGCAGCAAATCCTGCGCCCCGCCGTAGCGCTTCGCCGGATCCTTGGCCAGCATTTGCTGCACCACAGCTTCCAGCGCCGGCGGCACCTGCGGATTCCGCTGGCTCATCGCCGCAGGTGTGACCTGCAAAATATTGTGGCTGGTCTGGAAGAAGTTGCCAGCCCGGAACGGATGCATCCCCGTCAACGCCTCATACAGCACCACGCCTAACGAAAATACGTCAGAGCCGCTGGTGGCGTTATTGCCTTGCAGCACCTCCGGCGCCATGTAGGCCGGGGTTCCTCCGGTGAGTTTCCCAATGTCGTCTGTGCTGTCGGAGTCGCCCCTTGGCAACCGTTTGGCAACGCCAAAATCCAGAATCTTCACCTGACCCGCTTTGGTCAGCATCACATTTTCTGGCTTGATGTCACAGTGCACGATGCGATGCTGCTCGGCTGCCGCCAATCCCTCGGCGCACTGCGAAGCTATACTCAGCAACTCTGCCAGTGACAGGGGACGCTCCATCCGGCGGCGCAGGGTTTCGCCGTCTATGTACTCCATCACCAGAAAAATGTCTTCGTCTTGTTCGATCAGGTCATAGATTGCGGCAATGTGGCCGTCGGCAAACCGCGATGTCTGCTCGGCCTCCTTTTGGAACCGCCTCCGAAACACCGGATCCACTCGCAGCGCGGGAGCCAGTCGCTTGATGGCCACATAACGCTTGAGCTTGCCATCCCAGCCCAAATACACTTCGCCTTGGCTGCCTTTGCCCAGCCCGGCTCGCACCAAATAACGGCCCACCGCACGCCCCTGCATCGGGCCGGACTCGCCGTGGCGGACTTCCCTTGATCCTGGCTCAACCATTGAATATCGTCCCCATTGGATACAGGGAATAGTAAAACACTGAACCCGAGGGGACAATTGCAAAAGCAGCACTGCGGACTTGCTGGGCTTCGGGTGGCCCGTGCGGCCGAATTCTCAACAGTGCTGAACGGTGCTGCACAAGTTTCAACTATGCCTCAGCACCTTCAGGCAGGCTAGGGCCGTTCTTCTATCTTCCATTCAAACTTATACGTGTGCTTACCCTCGGCGATGATGATATCCATGGTGCCCGTCAGACCCGTGAGTTCGCCGGTGCCGGAATCGGGGACTACAGTAATGGAAAGATGCGGAGCGCCGCGATTCATGGTCGCGGTATGTTGCAGCACGAACGTCCCTTTGCGTCCGGTGAGCGTACCGGCCACGCGTTCCATCGCCACGTATCCAGCGGAGCCTTTCACCACGCTGCCCGCCATCAACATTTCGCCTTTACTGGTGGCTTCTAGGTCGCCGTGAAACTGCTTGTCAATAGACATGCGGCCCAGCGTTGAGCCTTCGTCCGTGTTATACGCGGGTTGCGGCATCAGCTTTACCTCGAACGGCCCACTTGCGGTACCAGACATGACTACCTCCTGAGAATGCGATGGCTGATTGGGCGTCATGGCTTGCCCATGCGCAATAGTAGCACCTAGCACAGCGCTCGCTGCGCAGGCGATTGCACACAAAATGCTCGTCTTTTGCATCACTTCGCTTCCTTATCGGCGCACTATGCGACCAGTAAATCTGCCGCAACGAACACAAAGAATACCATCGCAATAATGCCATTCATGGCGAAGAAGGCAGCGTCAAGCTTACTCAGATCTTCCGCCCGGACGAGCGAGTGTTCATAGCCCAGCAGCGCAGCCACAGCCGCCACGCCAACCATGGCGATTCTGCCAAGACCGAAGGCCGCCAGCAGCCCCACCAGCAGAGCCAGCATGATTAGATGAAACACTCGCGCTACATTCAGCGCAGCGGCCACGCCAAAGTAGCGTGGCACGGAGTGCAGCCCAGCTTTGCGGTCGAAGTCAGCATCCTGACAGCTATAAAGTATGTCGAAGCCCGCAACCCAAAACATCACAGCCGCCGTTAGCAGCAGAATCCTCGGATCGAGCGAGCCGCGTACCGCGATCCACGCAGCAGAGGGCGCGATGCCCAGCGCCAGCCCCAGCACTAGATGCGACCAGCGAGTCACCCGCTTGCTGTAGCTGTACAGAAGCACCACCGCCAACGCCACCGGCGACAGCCACAATGTAAGTCGGTTGAGTTGCGATGCCGCCAGCACAAACACCACGCAACTTACCAGCACAAATCCTCCAACGAAGCCTGGCGAAAGCTGCCCGGCTGGAATGGCCCGAGTCGCGGTGCGCGGATTCGCCGCGTCAATCTGCGCGTCGGCCAGCCGATTGAACGCCATCGCCGCAGACCGCGCCGAGACCATGCAGACAAGGATCCAGCCTAGAGTAGGCAGCGTGGGGAAAGAGCGAGCTGCGTTGCTGGCGTGCGCGGCAAGCAGTGCGCCAGTCAGCGCAAACGGCAGCGCAAAGATCGAGTGCTCCCACTTGATCATCTCCAGCGTCGCGCCGATGTTGCGAAACATACCCATCATCTTATTTTAGCGACAACCGCATACGCGATGGACCTTCAAGAGAGAACGCCCCGCCCAAGCGTGCTTGGACGGGGCTTGGGTTAGGACTTCTTACTGCTCTGCTCTGGTGGTGCTGGTGATTCATGGTCACTCACCAGCGATTCGTTCCCCGGCAGTTCATTTCCCGACAGTTCATTCCCCGGCAGTTCATTCCCCGACGGTCAGATTGTTCTCTACACTAAAGACCCCGTTGACGCCATTCGCGCGAAGGCCAGCTACGTTTTTGTCCATTTCACGGGCCACCGTGCCGAGCAACTTCACCTTACCGTTGGTCACAATAATACGAATGGGTGCCGCAGGATCCCCACCGTATCGGCTAAGCACCGGGTCACGATAAATCGCTCGCGAGACGCGAATACGAATGTCATCATCGAAGAACGATACTGGTGCTACCCGTACCTGATCAATTACATCTTTGACGCCTGGCATGCGGCTCACCAGCGACAGCGCTGAGTCGCGCGCCGGATAGTCCAGCACATCCCCATCCAGTGTCACCACGCCATCCTTCACATGAATCGTGAAGAAGTTATAGCGAACGTCATAGCCGATGCGATCGTAAGTCAACTTACGAGCCAGATCATTACCCAGTTTTTGGTCGGGCGCGCTGGTGCTCACATCAATCTTGTTGATGACGCCACCAATACGCTGAATCTTGTGGATCTTATGCGCCGCCTCTTCCTTGTCCGCAAACAGAGCGACTGACCCAGTCAGCGTGACTATACCATCGTCGGTGGCGGCCTTTACTCCCGTAAAGCGCTTGTCCTTCGCCAGAGCACTGCTCGCCGATTGCTGAATCTTCTGATCGTAACGAGCACCGGAAGCCGCGCTCTGCATACTATTTTTTGCATCATCCTGTGCCGCACCAGACGCGGCAAGGGCCGTGACTAGTACGCTTGCAAATAGAAAGTTAAGATGAACCTTCATGCTTGTATCCTCCTTCGGCTGCCAGCCTGCTCCAGCCCATTCAATTTATAAGATGCCTTTGCTTTGACTTTGGTTGCACGGCAAACTCCGCGTCGCTCGCGGACCGCATGATGCTTCGCCTCTCTCGCGCAACCGCTTACCTTGTGACGTACTTACTTTCGCCGCTGCCGCACTCTTACATCAAACCCCACCACACTGTTCGCGTCGCGGATACCTACCAACGAAATATTATGGGGCAGGCTGTACTCCACTTGAACAATCTGCTGCTGGGTCTGGCTCACATTTGTAATATAAGTGAGGGTAAGTTTATTGGAGAGCTGCTGCTCAATCGTAAGACGCGCGCCACTTGTGCCACCTTCAATCCCTCCTGCTCCGGGATCAATCTTGATGCGCGCGCCGCCAAAGAGCCGCTGCACTCGGCTGCTGGCCGTAGCATTCTTGGCTTCTTCCAAAATTGCGTTGGTAGTATTCTCATCAAGGCTCAAGGGCCGGCTGCTGGCAATGCCGGTATCCTGCCGAGTGCGGCCCAAGGCAAGCAACGCAATAATGTCACTGGTGGGCAGCGGCGGGTCAGAGCGATAGTTCACTGTAAGCTTATCTGGCGTACCATGCAGGCCCAGAGTGATGTCGTAGTCCCGCACTCTCGCGGTCGCACTTAGATCCAGCACAGGCTCCAGCCGCACCGGGTTATTAAACAAAATTTCGCCGTGTTCAATGCGATACGTGGAACTGGCAATCACCACTTCGCCTTCCACTACATTGATGCGGCCTAACACCACGGGGCGGCCAGCCGTGCCTTGAATTCGCAAGTCCGCATCGCCCGATAGCTTGCCCAGCCCCGTCTCCAGATCAAGCTCTGGAACGGTAGCTAATCGGATATTCAACTTGAGCCCGGTGATCGGCGTACTTGGCGTCGCCGTAGACTGTTTTGACTTAGCCAGATACGCCCCTAAGTCAAAGCGCGGACTTATTGTCAGTTTCGTGATCGTAATACGTCCCGACAGAGTGGAGTTGTCTGGGGTGCCATTCATCTGCAGATCGGCATCGCCGGTGGCACTTAGTCCCGGCGGATAGCGCAGACGCACGTCCTTACCCGTGGCCGTAAGTCGGAAGTCAAGTCCATTGCGATAGCCAATTTCACCACCCAGTCGCAGTTCGCCCGCACCGGTTTGTGCCGTCAACGACTCTACCTGCAGCCGGTCTTGATTGAACAACAGGCTACCCTTAATGTGATTCAAACCACTCGGCAAATCGGCATACGACAAGCCCGCGTCGTCAATTTGTACTCGTCCTTGCACGGTAGGGTTATCCAAGGTGCCCGTGATCCGCATATTGGTAACCACTACGCCGGAAGTAACTAGCTCCGGATAGAAAGCTTCCACCAGATGCAAGTTAACTTGACCTTCTGCTTTCAGGTCAATCCTGCGCTCGCCCCGTAACTCCACGGTACCTCCCGCAGAAAGGTTGGAGCCTTCACCAGTCAGGCGCACTCGCTCTACCTCTAGGCGCCCCTTCGCCAGATGCAACTTCACCGGGCCATCGGATTGCAGCTTGAGGTTTTGCACGTCCAGCAAAAATTGACTCATCTCGCCGCTTGCTTCCAGCTCTTGCTGGCGCGCTAGCGGCCCCGCAAGATGCACCACGCCTGCAACCGAGGAACGCCCGCTCAGGCTCTTCCCCATCGCCGCCCGAATCAGCGGCTCTAAGTCCACGTCACTGAAGCGCGCGTCTAACTGGCTTTGCCACAAGCCTCCGGGAGTGATCGTGCCTTCCACCGCAAGTTTCGGGCCTCCGAAATTCGACTCACCATGCACACGCCACTGCACCATCTGGGGCGAGCCATGGGCTACAGTGGAGTTCACCGCCAATGTAAAGTCACCCACCTTGCCTTGACTCGTTACCAGATTCTTTACATGAAACGTGGCTTCCAGTATCGGCGACTCCGGTTTGCCCGAGCCTTGCGCCATAAAGTCGAGCGTACCGGAAGGCTTCATGGGCATCGCGCCCATCGCAGGCAGGCCTCCAAGCTGAAGCCCACTGCCGCGCAGGTCATAGCGCAGTGCGCCCATCTGCATTTGCAAGGCAGCCTCGCCGCTTACTGACCCCTGCAGCAACCCGGCCTGCAAATCGTGGAACTGTAGCTCCTCCTGACTCAACAAGAGCCGCGCCGAAGCATGGTCCAGCCGGATGCCTTGCGTCATGGCATCCGTAATGGTCATCGAACCTTCGCCTCGAGGGTCGTTGAGTGTGCCGCTGGCGGAAATCTGCGCCTGCAGCACACCCTGCACCGGAATTTCCTTCCCCGCAATCTTAGCCAGTTCTTCGATATGCGCCCGGTCAATCACCGCATGCAACGTCAGTGGGCCATCGCGGTTCAAGCTGCCCTTGGTCAGCGGCAATTCGGCATCAAAACGAATCGCCGCTGTACCCATCCGCAACTCTGCGTGCTGCACACTCAACTCGCTGACCTCGAAGCGTAAGTCCGTATTCAGGGTGTCAAAATGCGCGACGCGTTCCCCGCTCCCGGCGGCCGGCCAGCGTACCAGCAGGTTCTTAGAGGCCAAATGCCCCGCGATGATTGGCTCTTGCGCCGTGCCTGCAAGCGATCCATCAAACGAAATGTCGCCGCGAATCGAGTTGGGTTGGCTACCCGGCGGGGTGCCCGCAGCGGGCTCGATTTTGCGTAACCAGCCAAGCTCAACCAGTACCGAGTGCAGCTCGTCCACCTCGCTTGAGCGCAGGTGGAAGTTCAACGTGCCAGACTCTCCGAAGGTGCCCTGCGCGCTTACCGTGCTACTGCCCGAGCGCATGTCTAACCGCTGCACCCGCACCACGCCCCCAAATGTCACCACCCCGGCTGCGCTGCCTTCCAGTGGCACTCCCCCTTTACCCTCTGCCGGTGGCCGGGCTTCCACCTGCACCGCAATCGTGCCATGGTCAGAGTCCAGCCAGTCAATGTCGGCGGTGCCCTTGAGCGTAGCCACCAGACGGCGGCCCACCACAGTGTCAGCATCTTTCAGGTCGTCGAGTAAGTCAGGCAGCTCCAACTGATCCACATTCAGGTGCATCCGCCCGGAGCCTATTGGGCGTCCGCGGTCTTGCTTGCGCAACGACTTCGTCGTCAGCAGAATTTCTCCACTTCCCCACACGCTGCCGGTTGGCCCGCTGCCAGCCACTTGCGACAGCAACAGCCGCTCGCCATCGAACTGATACTTACTCTGCGCCAGCACGCGATTAAACTTTGCGGTGTCGCCGCGCCAGTCCAGTTCACGCAACGTCAGCCCGCCCGTGGAGCTTTGCGCCTTCGCACTCAGATGCAAATCACCCTTCGCGCCCATTTCGCCTCCAGCAAACTTGGGGCTCGCACTGGCAATGCCCAACTCCGCCAGATTCACCGACGCTTCATAGGTACCGTCAAACGTCGGGTCATCCAGATTCGTCACCGCACCGCTCGCCGCTAGTTTGCTGCGCGGGCTGGTCATTTTCAGCGAATCCAGTCGCACCGACGAGTCTCCAATGGTGAACTGGCAATCCATGCGGCCCTGCAACAGTGAGCGCGTCGGCAGCTTGCCGGCAACCCGGTGGACCGCTGCATTGTTGCTCACTGGCGGAGCGGCATCGCCACCATCCAGGTCGCCGCCGCGAGCCTCTTGGAACTCGGCCCCAATTTTGCCGGTGAAAGTCCGCTCGAGCAACGAGCGAGAAAGCCCGGCTTCCACATTGTGTGCGCGCAGTTGCAAAGGGATGGTGCGATCATTCCAGTGGAGTTCGCCATCGTTCAGGGTTACGTCCCCAAGCACCGTCTGAAAAAGCTGCTGCACCTTCTGGTGGGCGGAGGTCGGCGGTGCAGGCGGCGGCACTGGCAAGTTCGAGCTGCCATCGGCCAGCACAACTATATGCACCTTAGGGTGCTCCACCTTCAGGGATTGCAGCCCTGCCTTGGTGTCACCCACCAAGGTCAGCAGCCGCATGGTTCCGGTGATGCGGTCGGCGTGAAAAAGCGGCGTTGCACCTTGCGGTTCGCGGCCATGCAGCATCACGTCGTTGGCTTCGAACGAAAGTTGCCACGGCGCAACATGCAGCGATTTCATCTCTAGCCGCCCGCCTGTGGCCTTGTCTACCCCACTTACCACCTGCTCCAGCGCGGTGCGTTGAAACGAATCGCTGGCAAGATACGCCGCTACCAGCGCAGCCGCCAAGGCAACCACACCCGTGGCCAGCAGGCCAGCCTTCCACCAATGCCGCGCAATCGGCCGCACAATTCGTTGCTGGAAGAAAGACACTTTAGCGCGACCCTCCCTGCCCGGTAGGCGAATCGCTGGTGCCTGATAACGGCGCTGCCACAGGAGCCACCCTCGGCGCGGCGGCCGGAGAGGCGGCGGGAGAGGTGACGGGAGCAGCCACCGCTGCAAACGCAGGGTCAACCCAGAGGTCACCCTCGTGGCGCAAATCCAACAGCCATGCGTCCAAGGTGCGGTTCAGGGCGCGCTCGGTCAAAATTTCGCGAATTTTAGGCGCAACTTGTGCGAGGGGTGCGGGTGCGATATTTTTCTCGCGCAGCTTGGGCAGTAGCTCACCGGTGTAGTAGCGCTCCACTTCGTCCTCGCCGACCTGCAACCCGGGACGCAGACGCGCTTCCACCACGCGCTCCAGATCGAAGTCAGCAGCCAGATATTGCGCCAACTCCGCCTCACTGACGCCATAACTGGCCAGCCGCGCTTGCCATTCTGCCTCGTCTTTGGCCACCGCGGGGAAATCTGCCAGCGGAACTGCCGGGGTAGCTACCCCGGAATCTGCACCTGCGCTGGCGCTGAAGCCTGCACTGGCACTGGCAGGCACCCGGTGCCGGGCATCCTCCGCTTTCAGTTCGGCAATTTTCTGCTGCACCGCCGGGGCATCGGGATTCGTCGGCTTCACCACCGCACCTTCTCCGCGCAGGAACTCATGCTCAATCAGGCGATCCAGCGAGCGCTGCACCTCAACCGGCGTAGCCTCTGCTTCCGCCAGCTTGCGCCCCGCCAACAAGGCGCTGCAGCGCACTTCGCCATCCAGGTCGCTCTGCAGAATCAAGCGGCCATTCACCTTGGCGATGATGCGCTCAATCACGTCGCCGCTGAAGCTGGGGGCGGCAGTGGCAAGCAACAGCAGCACCACTGCGGCCACCTTGCCTGCCCGTGTGCTTACCAGCCTGCCCGCGCGATCCTCGAAACTAAATCCTAACTTCAAAATGTTTGCCCTATGCTGAAAAAGATGTTGTAGTGTCGGCCCGTCTTTACGTAAGGGTTGGTCGGCGACCGCACCGGATACACCGGAGGATTGATGTTATAGCCGAAGTCCACGCTTACCGGGCCAATGGGCGTCTTGTAGCGCAAGCCGGTACCGACCGATTGTGAAAGATAATTCAGATTGCAGTCGCCAGAGATCGCCCCGCAGCCGCTCTTGTCCTGCTTGAAGCGCGTGATTCCTCCCAGCAAATGGTTCGCGCTGTCAAATACGTTGCCGGAATCGTGAAAGAGTACAAAGCTAATATCGTTGCCCAAAACGCCCAACTGCCAGGGCGGCAACCGCAGCTCAAAGCTATTGAGGAAGAGCGCAGCACCACCCACCGGAAGTCCAGAAACCGAGTCGCGCGGCCCCGCCTGATTAAAGCCAAAGCCGCGGTGGGTAGTACTGCCACCCGCGTAAAAACGCTCCGGCAGCGGGATGAAGGCCGTGTTGCCAAAGATGTTTTCCAGCCCAACCCGGGTAGAGCGTGCCAAGACGAAGCGCTTATGAATGCGATGATAGGTGGAGTTCTGTAGCAACACCCGGCTAAAGTCTGCTTCCGAGCCAAAGAAGCCCGCTGCCAGTCCTAGATCCACCGTAGTGTAGTTGCCACGCTTCGTATCAATCGGATTGTCGCGATGGTCACGGATATAAGTAAAGCTGGGCAAGCCCACCCGCACCGGTTGCGACAGCAACGGCGCCGTCTCCGGGTCAAACGCGGTCGCAAAGTCTTTTGCCCGAACCCTGCGATAGGTGTAGCGATAAAGCATGGTGGTAGAAGGGTTCAGCGCCTGCTCGGCTTGCACCGATGCCTCCAGCCTTTCCGAGGTAAACGTATTCACATCCAGCGTGTTGTCATAAAGCAGGGTTGTCGTCAGGCGCAGTGCCGGACGCCGCAACAGGTGGGGCGCATCCCAACTAATCAAGCCTCGCTGTTGCAGCCGCCCCAGACGCGAGCGGAACAGCAGCGTCTGCTCGCGGCCAAATAAGTTGGTTCGAGTCACGTCGAGTGATACTCGCGGGCTCACTCCGGTATTGCCATTGGTGGAGCTGCCACTGGGCTGGCCAGTTTCAAATTCCAATCCCAGTCCGTAACTGAACGTCCATCGCTTCGCCTCTGTCAATCCAATCACAATATTCTTCTGCCGCTCGTCGCCTGCCGGATTCTGAATCGCTACATTCACTTCACTGAACAGGCCCAGATCATAGAGCCGCCGCTGCGCGTCCAGCAGATTCAATTGATTCAGCGGGCCGCCCCGCTCCAGCTTCAGTTCCCGCTGCACCACAAACGGCCGCGTATAGTTCAACCCTGTCACATAAACGTCGCGAATCTCACTCTGCCGCCCCTCGGTCAAGCGATATATCAATTGCACGCGAGTCGGATCTTCAGCTACCGGAGCCACCGACGATTCAAACACCACACTCGAAAATCCTCGCTCAAAGTAGGCATTCAACACCGCGTCGCGATCGCCTTCCACATTTACCTGCGAGAACGGCTGCCCCTCGGCGTCGCCAATCACCGTCCGCAAGTCCTCAGTACTTACGCTCTGGTTGCCCTCAAACTTCAGGCTCACCACCCGAGTCTGCTGACCTTCTTCAATCTGGTAGGTCACCCCCAGATCGCCGCCCTCGCCGCCAAAGTTGTCATGCACACTGGTTGTAACCCGCACGTTGGCAAAGCCGTTGGAAATGTACAACCCCTCGATGGTAGCTTTGTCGCGTGCCATCAGCGACTGGCTGTACAAACCTTGCGAAAGCTTTTGGCTCGAAATCACCCCTCCAGCTGCCTGCACCAATAACCGATCCCGCAGCAGCTTGTCTTCGAAGTATTGGTTCCCCAGAATCTCCACCTGCTCCACTCGGTGCCGGTCACCACGCTCCACCGTGTACACCAAACGCAAGCTCCCGGATTTATCGTCTACACTGGCTGGCGGCGTCACCTTGGCGTCAAAATACCCGTGGGTCTGCAAAAAGTCGCGCAGGTTGCGCGCTCCTTCATTGATTAGGTCGTCGTCCACCGAATTCTCTTCGAAAATCGGGATCAATTCCTTGATCTGGCTGTTGGTCACTTTGTAGCCTTCCACGGCGATGCTCACCTTCGGCCCCGGCACAATGTGGAAAGTAAAATCTACAGTGTTGCGCTCGCGATGCGGCTCCCGCTGTACGATGGAAACTTGCGCCATTAGATAACTTCGCTTTTGGTAGTAACGCCGCAACCGCTTCAGCGCCTTGGTTAGAAGTTGAGCCGTCACTTCGTCCCCCGGATGCACCCCCGCCGCATCCTCAATCGCCTCCCGGTCAGAAGCAGCTTCCCCTTGAATTTCCAGCTTGCCCACCCGTGCGGAAGGGCCGGTGGTCACCTGAAAGGCCAGCTTCACCTGCTGGGTCTTGGGGTCGAAATCCTTGCCCACGCTCAACTCGGGATGCAAGAAGCCCTCTTCAGTCAGCGTAGTGCGAATGCGCTTCTGTGCCCGATCTAGCTTGCCTTCGCTGTAGGGCTCACCCAGCTCCAGCTTGCTGACGTTCAAAATCTGCACTGAGGTGGGTCGCCGGGGTGCGGGGTCGGCTACGTGCACTTCGCCGATGAAGTAGTTAGGCTCCACTACGAAGGTCACGTTTACGCCGTCCGCGCCGTTCACCTCCGCTTCCACCTGAATGGTGGCAAAACGGCCCGAGGCATTCAGCGCTGCCACCGCTTGGTGAACCTTTCCGGCATCCAGCGGTTCGCCTACCTTCAACCCCAGACCTTGCCCGATCTGGCTGAGTGGCACTTGGGTACCCCGCAGAGAGAGTTCGCGTACGATGCGTCCTTCATAGGACGCCCGGATCGACTGCGCCGGCGGCGAAGGCGGAGCGGCAACCGGCGCATCGGGCTGGTCTTGTGTCTGGGTCTGGGTCTGGGTCTGGGTCTGGGTCTGGGCCTCTGTCTGGGTCTGAGCCCGGGCATACGCGCGTGCTCCGCCCAGGAACCCTATCGCCACAGCCAGCAGCATCGGGACCACAGCCCGTAGAGCCGTCGAGGCTGTCTGCCAAATCGTTATGCGCAACGTTCCATCCTTGCCACAATCCTTGCCTAAATTGCCAAAAACGGGAAATATCGAGTGCGTGCCCTGCCGTTCACACACCTTCCAGTGACGCAACTTCCGTTGACGTAACACCGAGCGAGGTAACACCAAGCGCAGCGGTTCCGGGTTGTGCGAGCCCTGCATCGTAAGCTTGCAAAACCGCAAAAGGCAGCTGACTTCCGCAGATTCATTTGCGGCTACCTATCCTTCTATAATAAATGGGAGACCCCAAATGGACGTGCCTGATTCGACCGATCTTTCGCAGGAATTCCCCGTAGCAAGGGGCAAATGGACTGCTACCCCACCTGCACCCGCCGGGTCACCCGCCGGGTCACCCGCCGGGTCGTCCGCTGCGTCGCCCGCTGCTCCCACCGACGACCGCTACTCCCGGCAAGTGCTTTTTGCCGGCATTCGAATCGCGGGGCAAGCCCGGTTGGCCTCCTCCCGGGTTGCCATTGTGGGTTGTGGAGCCACCGGGTCAGCCCTCACCCAGTTGCTCGCTCGGGCTGGCGTGGGCAACCTCCGCATCATTGACCGCGACTACGTGGAACCCAGCAACCTGCAACGGCAGGCCCTATTCGAAGAGTCCGATGCCGCCGAATCGCTGCCCAAAGCTATCGCGGCCTCACGCCGCGTTGCGGCATTTAATTCCACAGTTTCCACAGACCCCCAAGTAGCCGACCTTACACCCGCAAATGCTCAAGTGTTACTTGATGGATTCGATCTAATCCTCGATGGCACAGACAATTTTGAGACACGGTATTTGATAAACGATTTCGCCGTCGCCAACGCTAAGCCGTGGATTTACACAGCCGCAGTCGGCAGCTACGCCCTCACCATGAACGTGCTTCCCGGCGAAACCGCGTGTCTTTCTTGCATCTTTCCCGACCAACCGGGCGGCATGGTGGAGACTTGCGAGACCTCGGGTATTTTGAATACGGCGGTGAACCTGGCGGCCTCCATTGCCGCGACGGAGGCGCTGAAGATTCTGGTCGGAGCCACCGGCCAGCTTCGCCGGACACTGCTTTCGTTTGACGTTTGGAGCAACGAGCGTGCCGAAGTGAACGCCGATGCGCCTCGGCCCGAGTGCCGCGCCTGCGGCGAGCGCGATTTTGTCCACCTCAGAGGCAAGGGCCGCCCCCACATCACCCTCTGTGGCAGAAATTCGGTGCAGATTCACGAGCGGCACCGCCCGGTGGACTTCAGCGAACTAGAGCGGCGCCTTGCCCCTTTGGGTACCGTCCGGCACAACGATTACGTGCTCAAGTTTAACTTGAGGACTTCTAGCCAAGTCGAACACAATACGATTGAAATGACTCTGTTTCCCGATGGTCGGGCCATCTTCAAAGGCACCACGGAGCCAGCGCTGGCACGCAGTCTTTATGCGCGGTTCGTGGGCAGCTAAAAGCGCACGCTCGGGTAAATCCGAAGATGGAAACAGTCCGTAGGCATGGTCAGAATTATGCGCCCAAAATAAACTATACGAACTTAATTCGTATAGTTGTGTATGGTTTCGGGCTCCTGTTGCGCCGAGCTTTCTTTTCCTGTCCGCTCACCCCCTCTCCCCCCAAAGGCTACCGCGGGCTTGCAGTCGCTTCGTCCCTGTGCTTCGCTTCGCCCCTGTGCTTCGCTTCGCCCTACGATTCTCGGTTGCCTCCTTTCCCCTTCTTTCCCCTGGCGCACATCTTCTCCCCCACAATGCTAAAATTCGCCGTTCGCTATTCTCCATTTTTGCAGTCGCTACACCCCGAGGTTTGCCGATGTCCAGCTTCTCGAACGCCGTCGCTTCCCCTGACCTGCGTCCCCGGCCCAGCGCCGCCTATCGCTGGCTGGTACTGGCCGTCATCAGTATCGCGCAGGGCGGCAACTACTACATTTACGACAGTATTAACGCGCTGGAAGGCATCTTCAAAGACCAGCTTCACTTTACCGCCGCGCAGTTTGGCTGGCTGAACACCAGCTACAGCATTGCCGCCCTGTTGACTTTGCTGGCGGGCGGCATCGTAATTGACCGCTTTGGAGCGCGGCGGGCACTGATTGTCTTTGGCGCCCTTTGCCTGGCGGGAGCTGCCATCACCGCCTACCAAGGCAGCTTCTACTGGATGGTCACTGGCCGCACGGTGCTTGGCCTTGGAGCCGAATCCATGATCGTCGCCGTCACTACGATTCTTGCCAAGTGGTTCAAAGGCAAGGAGTTGGGATTCGCCTTCGGCATCAACCTGACCATCGCTCGTCTGGCCTCCGTCGCGGCGGACAACTCGCCCAGTTGGGCTACCTCAGCTTTTTATCCCCACGGGCTACAGAATCCGGCCAGTTGGCAGGGACCGCTGGTGGTGGCCACCATCATCGCTGCACTTTGCCTGGTCATGCCGATGCTCTACGCCTTGCTGGAAAAACGCGCCGAAGCGCTCTACTCACTCGGCCAAGGCGGCTCAGTGGACGAGTTGAAGTGGCGCGAGATCTTCAAGTTCAGTCCCTCTTATTGGTTCATCGTAGGGCTGTGCTTTACGTTTTATTCCGCCATCTTCCCCTTCCGGCAATTCGCCATTGATTTCTTCACCAACAAGCTGCTAGCCACACATGGGGGCGCGCTGGCCGATGCGGCGACGCAGCTCGCAGCCTTTCAGCAGGCTGGCCGCTTTAGCAGCTTGCTGCCCTTTTCGGCAATGTTCGCTACCCCACTCTTCGGCTTGATCGCCGACCGGGTCGGCCGCCGCGCCTCGCTGATGGCTTTGGCGTCGGTTCTGCTGATGCCGGTGTATTTGCTGATGCTGCGTGCCGATGTTTCGCTTTACATTCCGGTGATCATGCTGGGCATCGTGTTTTCCATGTTGCCAGCCATTTTGTGGCCCTCGGTGGCGTATGTAGTGGAGGAATCGCGGCTGGGCACCGCCTATTCTCTAATGACGTTCTTGCAGCAAATCGGCATGGCGGCATTGCCGCTGCTGATTGGCGCGGCCAACGATACCAGCCACGCGGGCATTGGAAACGCGGATGGCTACTCGCTGGGCATGTGGATATTTTCCAGCCTGGGATTCGTCGGACTGGCGTTTTCGCTGCTGCTACGGAAGGCCGAAACCGGCCCCAACGGGCATGGGTTGGAGACGATTGTGGCTAAAACGGCGTAAGCGTTTTCGCGGTTATGGAATCACGTAGTCGGTTATGCGTTTTGGTAGACGCGACTATGGCATCGCGAATGCGTTTTCAAGCCGTATTCCGAGCCTCTTTTGCGCGGTGCACTGGCAATGCATCCGCCGGCTCAGCGCTTCTCTACCAACTCCTGTATTCTGTTCAAAGTGACCTCCAGTAACCGGGCGCTGGCCTCGCAAGCCATACAACGTAAAAGGACTTAAGCCGCATCTACCTAAATGCGGCCGGGAATAATATTTGGCACCGGCAAAACAAACAGAGAGTGCAAAGGCAGCGGAAGCGGCAGTGATCGCGCGGGCCCAACAGGGCGACGCGGCAGCCTTCCAAATGCTTTATGAAGCGCACAAACGCCGTGTGTATTCCATCTGTCTGCGCATGGTGAATAACACCGCGGAAGCGGAGGATCTGACGCAGGAAGCATTTCTGCAACTGTTCCGCAAGATTGCGACGTTTCGCGGCGAATCGGCATTCACCACTTGGCTGCATCGCATGTCAGTGAACGTGGTGCTGATGAAGTTGCGCAAGAAGAGTCTGCCGGAAGTCTCGCTGGATGAGACGCTGGATCCGCAGAATGAAGACGGGCCCAAGCGCGACATTGGCAAGCGGGACGACCGGCTAGCAGGCTCGATTGACCGGGTAACGCTGGAATGGGCCATCGCGGAGTTGCCCGCCGGATATCGCAAGATATTTGTGCTGCACGACGTAGATGGCTACGAACACAACGAGATTGCCACCATGATCGGTTGTTCGATTGGCAATAGTAAGTCGCAGTTGCACAAGGCACGGATGAAGTTACGCGAGCTTTTGCAGCAGAAGAACAGCCGAATGTAGCCTTCACCGGCCTGAAGTGCGAACGAAGCAGACGCGGTGGGGAGTGAGCGCATCGAAGTTTAGTAACAAGACTGAAAAAGACGACGCCTTCAGAAGATGACGAGAAACAAAGAAACAAAGAAACAAAGAAACAAAGAAACAAAGAAACAAAGAGAAAAGAGAAACACCATGAACTGCCAAGTATTTGAAGAAATTCTGCCAGAGATCATTGACGGCGACGGCGACGGCGACGGCGGCGGCACTCCGGAGCAGATGGCACACTTGACCACCTGCACCGATTGCGCCACCCTGTGGGCGGACTTGCGCTTCATCGCCGATGAGGCGGCCGCCCTGCCAGCAGACTACGAGCCAGTAACCGACCTGTGGCCGGGGATTGCGTTGCAGTTGCAGCAAGAAGGTGTGATCCGGCCGCAAAGTGCACACGGAGAAGCTGCGGGCGCGACGGTGATTCCGTTTGTTCGGCCAGCGACAGCTTCCACCCGGGTCCGGCCGGGATTTTCCGCCAAGTGGCTCATGCCTCTGGCCGCGATGCTGGTTTTAGGTTTGGGAACGTATATGGCGGTGCTCAGCGGCACCTCGAAAGATGCGCGTGTCAACACGCCAGTGCGGCCTGCCGCTGCTTCCGATGAATCGGTGCTGAGCCACGTGGCAGCACAGTCGCCAGAGAAGGCGAGCCGGCTCCGCACTCACTTGCAGCAGGTGAATGCCTACATCGCAGCGGCCAAGCACACGGTAGATACAAATCCTAACGATGCTGAAGCCAGTGAGGCATTACGCGATGCCTATAACCAAAAGGCAATGGTTTACGAAGTGGCATATGCGGACTCCGGGCAATAGCCCCGGCCATTACGGAGTTCAGATTTTCGCCCGGTCGAGGTTTGTGTGAAAATGACGGTAAAGTGGGTAGGCCGCAAAACGATGATGAAGAAGCTGACAAAGCTGACGAAGCTGCAACCCGGTCCGTGGATAACTCTGCTGGTGGCGGCTGCACTTTCCGTGCCTGCCAATGCTGAATCCAAACTGGTCAAACACTTTCGTTACGAAGTCGGCAAAGACGCAAGTGTCTCGGTATTCAACCAGTATGGGCCGATCGTCGTGCACTCCTCCAACACCAAGGTGATTACCGTCAAAGCCACTTTGGGGTCGGAACGCGTAGAGATTGATCCGCTACAAAATGGCAGCCACGTGGAACTCCGTTCGCACCTGCTGCCGGGGTCGGATGCAACGAATGCGCAAGTTAGCTACGAACTCACCGTGCCCTACAGCACCGAACTCAACTTGCACTCTGCCACCGGACCACTGAAGGTAGAAAAGCTCGGCGCGGACGTAACCCTCGAAGGTGACTCGGCGTCGGTGGACGTGCGGGATATTCATGGATCCCACTTACATGTGCGGACACTGGATGGCGACGTCACTCTGACCGGTATTTCGGAAGAACACGTGCGCGTGATGACGGTTGGCGGCAAAGTGTATCTGCAAGGCGTCTCCGGGCCAGACGTACACGTGGAAACCACCAGCGGGCTGATTCGCTATGCCGGGCAGTTTGGCCCCAACGGGAGCTACGAACTGCACACCTATTCCGGCAACATCGAATTGATGTTGCCGCTCGACGCCTCGGCGGATTTGACGGCGATCTCCAACGCGGGCACAGTCACTACGGATTTTACGGTTCGGCCGAAAAAGCATCCAACCCTTCCCGGCACTTCCGGGGGCATGGTCTCCGGCTTTCTCGGCAATGGCGCCCCTTCGGTTTCGGTGCGGACCATCGTGGGCAGTGTGTTTATTCTTAAGCACAATTAGGCGCGAAAGCGCGCCGCGCGCGGCGGTTCGATTCCAAGGCCAATTATGGGCTCGGTGAGAGGCTGGCACCCAGCCAGCCTCATTTACAATCCTCCCATCATGTCCGACTCTTTCCCCGAGAACCACTTAAGCATTCCACCGACGACGCGAGCCATCGCGCTCGTGGGTTTTATGGGTAGTGGCAAGAGCGCCGTGGGCGCAGCACTGGCGCACAGTTTGCGCTGGGAGTTCCACGACCTGGACACCGCGATTGCGACGGCAGCGGGCAAGAGCGTGCCTGCTATTTTCGCGGACGAGGGTGAGGCGGCGTTCCGGGAGCGGGAGTGGCTGGCGCTGCAAGCGGCGCTGGCAGCAGCAGCAGCGTCCCAGCCAGCCGTGCTGGCGCTAGGGGGCGGGGCGTTCCTCCCAGAACGGAACCGCGAACTGCTGCAGCATGGGAAAGCTCTAACCATCTTTCTGGATGCGCCGCTGGACGTGCTATGGCAGCGCTGCACCCGCGCGGTGGGCGAACGGCCACTGGCTCGTGATTTCGACTCATTCCAGTGGCTTTACCAGCAGCGGCTTCCGGTGTACCAAATGGCGGATCTAAACCTTGCAACGGCAGGTAAATTGCCTGACGAAGTAGCGAGTGCGATTCGGACTGCATTGGGGCTCACCACCCGGCGTTAAAGTCCGCAACCCCATCGCGCCGCGAGGGCTAACTTGGCGAGGGCAGACTGGGCGAGGATTAACTTGGCGAGGGCTAACTTGGCGAGAACCGCACGGCAATGGAAGCCACCGGTGTGGGCGTGGTGGGTCTGCTGCGGCATGGCCTTGACTGGTGCAACGGCGCAGGCAGAAAAGCCAACGGCCGGGCTGCGGGTGGATGCAGGCACCTTTCTGGTGCTGGAGCACGGCACAGCGATCGCCCGTGAGTCGTTTACCGTAACTTCGGTCGCCGAGGGCAGCATTACCGAGAGCACCATCCGGGTGCTAGACGGCAGTAAGGGTGAGCAGCGATTTCGGCTGGAGCTCGCTGGCGATGGCGGGTTGCGGCGCTACGAATGGCACGAGGCTGCGCCGGGCCGCGGCCACCTGCTATTGGCACCAGACGGTGCCTTTCTGAAGCAGCAAGTCGGCACCAAAACGGAAGAAAACATCGGGCAATCCTATGTCCTGACCGCCAGTACAGTGGTTCTCGACAATAATTTTTTCATCCTGCGCGAGCTTCTGATTTGGCGCTATTTGCGCGAATTCTGCCAGCCCGAAGCGGGCCACATGGCATGTCCGGCGAAAGAGGCCCCGATATCGCATTTGCCGGCAGTGGTGCCACTGCATCACTACTCGATGCAAGTGGCCATTCGGCTGGAAGGCCCGGAAAAGGTGGCGCTGGGGGCATCGCCCGCCTTGCATGAGGTTGAATTGCTGCGCTTCGCAGTGGAAGATGACACCGGTCAGTGGCTGCTCTGGGTGGACAGTCAATATCGGCTGCAGCGGCTGATGCACGCCGGTGAAACCATTGAAATCCTGCGAGAAGATGCCGCGAGTGGCGCGCGCTAAACAGGGGCAAAACCCCACGCATGCCCTGTGCATCGCCCAAGGGACTTGCGCCCACGCGGCAACCGCGTCAAGATTAATGCTTGACTCTGTTTGATTCCAAAACCGCTAAGATTTTATTCACTGCCTCGGCATTCGCTGTGGGGCTGGCACTGATCTATGTGTTGCGCGTCTCACTGCTGGTTTTTTTGTTTGCAGTATTTTTCGCGTATCTAATGGAACCGGTGGTGAACCGGCTTGCCCTTTTGTTGCGCGGGCGCGGACGCTCGATTGCCGTTCTCTACATTCTGCTGATTGCTCTGATTGTGACCTTTTTCGTATTCGTTGGCCCGCAGGTGGGCCGAGAAGCCGGACGCATGGGTGCGGCCCTGCCCAAATTGCTCGACCAAGTAAGCTCTGGCGAAATTGTAAAGCAGATTGGCAACGATCGGGGCTGGAGCCGCAAAACTCAGCAAGGTATACAAAGTTTTCTGCACGACCATCAAACTGACATCCAGAACATTCTGAGCCGCGTGGGCTTTCGCGTGGCCGAAGCTGCACAAAATGTGGGATGGATACTACTGGTCCCCATCTTCTCCATTTTCATGCTCTACGACGGCAAAGCATTTTCCACAGCGCTGCTCCGCAACATCCGGCAGGATTCTACGCGAGTGCTGGTGGAAGGCGTGCTCCGCGACATGGACGATATGCTGGCCCACTTTATGCGCTCCCAGTTGCTGATGGCGCTGCTTTCACTGATCGTGTACACCACTGGGCTTTCACTAATGGGGATGCCGTACGCGTTGGTATTGGGCGTGGCAGGCGGGGTGCTGGAGTTTGTGCCAGTCGTTGGTCCGTGGACGAGTATTTTTGCCATGCTCCTGGTGGCTTACTTAACCGGCGACCCGCCGCTGGTGTGGCTCATTCCCTTCCTCGCCGTCTGGCGGCTGGTGATGGACTATGTCGTCCTGCCGAAGGTGATGGGCCAACGCTTGCAACTGCATCCGCTGGCGCTGCTGTTCGGCTTACTCGCCGGAGGCGAACTCGCTGGCGTGTTAGGAGTCTTTCTCTCCGTGCCAGTGATGGCGAGCCTGCGCATTGTGTGGCGCAGATGGCGTATCTATAGCGACGGCCGCCTTGCCGCCCAACAGGCGTTCGACGACGTGATGTCGGACTAGGGCGGCCACGGCCACTGGGCTGCCATGCCGCCGTGGCACAAAACCATAGGCCTGTGTTTGCCCCGTGGCGCTATTGTAAAATCTATAGATGGAACCCATGCAAAGAATCCCTGTGGGCATTCTGGGCGCGACTGGCGTGGTCGGTCAGCGTTTTGTGCAGATGCTCGAGCATCATCCTTGGTTTGAAGTGGCGTGGTTGGCCGCCTCCGAGCGTTCGGACGGACGCCCCTACGGCGAGGCTGCGCGCTGGAAACTGAAGACGCCAATCCCGGCCAACGTCGCCAAGATGAGGGTTTCGCCCGCCGATCCTCAAGGCGCGCCGAAAGTGATTTTTGCAGCGCTCGATTCCGCCATTGCTGCCGAACTCGAACCAAAGTTTGCTGCCGCCGGCTGCTATGTCGTTTCCAACTCCAGCGCCTTCCGCATGCAGAGCAATGTGCCTCTGGTAATCCCGGAGGTGAACCCCGGACACATTGCGATGATTGAAAAGCAAGTTTGGCGCAAGCAGTCGGGCGGATTTATTGCGACCAACCCCAACTGTTCGGCGATCGGCTTGGTGATGGCGCTGAAGCCTCTGCAAGATTCCTTCGGCCTAGAGACGGTGATGGCTGTAACTATGCAGGCGATTAGTGGCGCTGGGTATCCGGGTGTGGCGTCTCTGGATATCTTGGGCAACGTGGTGCCCTACATTAAGAATGAAGAAGAGAAAATGCAGGAGGAAGCGCAAAAGCTGCTGGGTGCGCTGGCAGCAGATGGTGCGCACATAGAGCCTGCAGCGTTTAAGCTAAGTGCCCAGTGCAATCGCGTCGCCGTCGAAGATGGCCATACCGAGTCTATCTACGTCAAGCTACGTAAAACCGCGACCAAGGCGGAGATACTTGCCGCGTGGAGTAACTTCACCGCCCTGCCGCAGCAATTAGGTCTGCCTACGGCACCCAAGGTTGCGGTGCAGTACCTGGAAGCGAATGACCGTCCGCAACCTAACATGGATCGCGACCTAGGCAACGGTATGACGACTGCTGTAGGCAGGTTACGCGAATGTTCGGTTCTGGATTGGAAGTTTACCGTGCTTTCGCACAACACCATTCGCGGCGCGGCCGGCGCGGCACTACTGAACGCCGAGCTACTAAAAGCACAAGGCTACTTAGGATAAGGCGGGCCGCATGATCGTGATGAAATTTGGCGGCACGTCAGTTCAAGACGCGGACGCTATTCAAAGGGTATTTGAGATCGTGAGTGCACGGCTGCACGAGCAGCCGGTCGTAGTGGTCAGTGCCATGGCCAAAGCCACGGACAGTCTACTGGCCATGGGTCGAGCCGCCGATGCGGGCAACCGCGAAAGTGCGCTTGAGTTAGCGGGCGAGTTACGTGCGAGACATCACCGCGCCGCCCACGAGTTAGTAGATGACGAACGCCGAGCAACCCTACTGCCTCAACTTGACGCCGACTTTGACGCACTGGACGACTTGTTACGCGGAATCGCCGCACTGCATGAACTCTCTCCGCGAAGCGAAGACCGTTTGGGTGCCTACGGTGAGTTACTCTCCAGCCGGCTGGTGGCAGCAGCGTTTGCCTCGCGTGGCTTGCCAGCCGCGCATCTTGATTCACGCACTTGCCTTGTAACTGACTCGCAACATACAAAAGCCGTGCCGCAATTTCCTGAAACAAATGCCAAGCTGAAGGCTAATGTAGCTCCGCTGCTGGCCGAGGGCAGAGTGCCCGTAATGGGCGGTTTTATTGGTGCAAATATTAATGGCATTACTACCACCATCGGACGCGGCGGGTCAGACTACTCCGCGGCGATTTTCGGCGCGGGGCTAAACGCGACCCGCATTGAGATATGGACAGACGTGGACGGCATGATGACCACCGATCCGCGCATCTGTCCAGATGCCAAGCGGATTCGCGTGATTAGCTTTGAAGAAGCAGCTGAGTTGGCTTACTTCGGTGCGAAGGTATTGCATCCGGCGACCGTACAGCCCGCGATTCAGCAAAATATTCCTGTATATATCTTGAACTCCAACAATCCAGGGTGCGAAGGTACCAGAATTACCAACGTCGCTCCGCCGTGCCAGTCGCTTTTCAAGGCGATTGCGGCGAAGAAGCGAATTACGATTATCGAAGTGGTAGCGACGCGAATGTTAATGGCGCATGGCTACCTGCGGGCCATCTTCGAGATATTCGACAAGCATAAAATCCCCGTGGATGTTGTCTCAACCAGCGAAGTCAGTGTGGCGCTCACAGTGGATTCGAACGAAGGAATTCCGGCGCTGGCTGAGGACTTAAGTAAGTTCGCTGACGTGCGCTATGAAGGCCGCAAGGCGATTATCTGCATGGTGGGCGAGAGCATTCGCGAGAAGCCGGGCGTAGCTGCGCGCGTATTCACCGCACTCGCCAAAGGTAGCATCAATGTAAGGATGATCTCGCAGGGGCCATCGGAAATCAACATCACCTTTGTGATTGAAGAAGAAGAAGTGAACCGCGCGATCCAGTTACTGCATGGAGAATTTTTCCAGCCCAGTGAGATTGACGCCACGGTATTTGCATAACAGTCACCTATGAACTTACTGATTCTAGGTCGAGGTAAAACCGGGCTACTGGTGGCGGAGGTAGCGCGCGAGCATGGGCACACCGTTACCGCTGCGGGCGCAGCGGAAAATGCAGCCGGTGCAGCCGTGACCCCAGAAACTCTTATGAAGTACGACGCGGTAATTGAGTTCACCACGCCTGACGCAGTTGTTGCCAACATAGAAGCTTGTATGAGCGCCGGTGTACCGATTGTAGTAGGAACTACCGGCTGGTATGGCGAGATTCCGCGCCTGCGCGAAGCAGTAGTCATTGCCAATCTGGAAGGTAGTGCGGCTGCCGTGCTATTTGGCGCAAACTTCTCTATCGGCGTAAATCTGTTCTTCGAGATTGCGCGCACCGCCGCCGCCGCACTTGCCCACGGATACACAGGCAGCATCGCCGAGCGGCATCACGTCCACAAGAAGGACGCGCCCTCGGGCACCGCAATTGCGCTGCAAAAGGTAGTGGAACAAACGAAGGAACAAGCCAGCGCCGCGCTTCGCGGGCAGAACCTCGGAGGAACCGCGGGCACCGCGCCCGACATCACCTCATTCCGCGAGGGCGACGTGGTGGGCTGGCATGAACTTACGCTAGACTCCCCCGCCGACACCATTACTCTCGCGCACAATGCCAAATCGCGCCGCGGCTTTGCCGAAGGCGCAGTGCTGGCCGCCGAGTGGATCGCAGGCAAGCGCGGTTTCTACGACTTCAAGGATGTGTGGCGCGAGGTGTAAGTGTCTCCGTGCGCGCGGACCGCTTTCGCCCGTGATTCAAGCTGACCACACACTGCATGGCTTGGCGCAAAATTAGGCTGAAGCACTCAAGGTAGAGCAGGGCTTTCAGGCCTGCGTCAAACGACCATTCAAGAGCTTCGCTTTAGCCGCCGAGGCAAGGCTTTCAAGCGCGCAGGAATTACTTACCTCAGGGGCTAAAGC
>JANXUR010000116.1 GCA_025356095.1 Acidobacteriaceae bacterium
CAGAAAATATCCTTTCCATTCCAAGTGTGGTGCGGCACGTCCGCCAAATGCGCCGGATCTAACTCGAGGTGGGTGTTGGTTTCGGCGGACGCCTTCGCGAGCTCCGCCTGAGCTTCGAATTCCGCCCGCCAAGCCGCGTCGGACGATGACGCCACTAAATCCGAGAGTACTTTCTTTAGGAGCGCTTCCCAGTAATGTTATCAGGGCTGTCAAGTGGCTCTGAAGGGCCGCGCCTTGGAGGATAGCGCGAACCGTACCGCTCGAAGCTGCCGCCGTTCCCGATTTTGGAAGTACCTACGGGCAGCCGGACTATTTGCCCTTCTGCCCTTGACAGACGGCGTGGGGTATAACATACTCGCCGTGTGTGAGGTGGGATTAATGAAACAGGCGGCCTTGACCCTAACTTTTGTGCTCGTCCTTGTCATGGATTGCGGTGCTCAGAGAACGCTCGACTGCAGCACGGTGAGGGCAGCAGCGGACGGAACAACGGATGTTCTCTCGCGCATTGTCAACTGCGTAAATCTAGTTTCCGCCGCTTCGCCGACGGGTGGGGTGGCGGATGCCCGTAACATGGGAAACTTTTTTTCGACAATCACGCCACCCGCTCCAAGCACACCCTACACCCTCGGTGCGAACAACGTCACCCTGCTCCTCGGGACGTACCCGGTTGCCTTTAGCGGATCGTACACCGGCGGCCCCTGGCAACAAGTCCGCCGCCGCCGTGAAGGAACTGGTGGGTGTGATCGGGGTATAGTGACTCGACGCACCAGCAATAAAGAAGGCCGCGAGCCAATGCCAGCGGCCTTTACCTTTCTTACCTGCAGGGAAAACTACGGCGTGATCTTCCAGATGACGCCACAGCCGTTTCCGCCGCATTGGCTCGTATCGCCTCCCGTCCCTGAAGCGCCATAGAGGCTTCCAGTACTGTCGCTGGTCAGAGCTGTGTAGTACCGCCCAAACGAGGCGTTGTTCACGTCGAGCAGGTCATTTACCGTCCACTGTTTGCTGGTGGCAGAGGAGTAGGCCTGAAAAACCTCGCCAAGATTGGAATACAGGATGCCGTAGTACTTTCCCTTCGCGTAGAGGAGCGAGTGCTCTGGCCTGTACGTCTCCGTGGCCGGATCGAACGATCGAAGAACCGTCGTGTTCCAGGTGCCTGAAGTATCTTGGTAGGTCTTGAAGATCGTGCCACCGTTGAACCCGCCGCCACTCGAGCTTATTCCATAAAACGTTCCACCTGGGTTCCGCAGCATCGTTCCGGTCACGTCCACGGGGCTGGTGGGAGTCGAGTCGATGAGCGCGAGCGCTGTCAAATCCCAGCCGCTGAACTGATTCTGGCTAAGCTGGTACAGGTGTGTTGAGCTCGCAATGTAGGCGGTGCTAGGGTTCGCAAAGAACGGGAGAGAATTGGTGCCTACCTGCAGGCCCGCAATGTCCTGATACTGCCATGAGCTATCTCCGACCGGTGAGAGCTGAAACAAAGTGTAGTTTGTGGCCCCGAAGAGAGAACCGCTGTTGAAAACCAAGCCATTGATGGCGTTCGGGGAGAAGTTCCAAATCACTTGGAAAGTCCAGGGGTCCGCCAGGTTTGCGGGGCGGATAAGCTCCCACGCCGTTCCTCCCCCGTACGTTCCTCCAATCAGGGCAATACCGTAGAGGTTGCCGGAGGGATCCATGGCAATCGCCCCGTAGGGAGACTTGCCATCGGAAGTGCCGTTGAACTCGTACAAGTCCACGAAAGCGTAGCTACCGTCTTTCTTGGGGTAGAGCCTGTAGATGTTGCCGGAGCCTTGCACGCCGCCCTCGGTCGTCCCGTAGAGGTTTCCCTTGTACAGGATCGGTGCAGATCCGGGCCCCTGCCCCTCAGTCGCTTGCAGGGTGTGAATAATCGTCGCGGTTGCGGCAGAGCCCATGATCGGGGTCAACAGCAACAGAAATGCCAAAACTAGAGATGCGCGCATAAAGGCCTCCAGAGGGGCGGGGCATCGCCCTGCTCGCCCAGACATCATCATGCTCCTCTTGAAACGCGAAAAGCAACCGGCGCTAAAGTGCTATTGACAGCCATGTACTTCCGAATTATCGTCCCTGTGAGGTATTGCGATGCGCTTTGCAAAGTCCGCCGTGTTGCTTTTGCTCCTTGCAGTAACCCCTGCCGTGGCTCAACGCGTCCTCGATTGCAGCACGGTGGGAAGCAACGGTTCCCCGAACGATGTGCTTTCACGAATTAAGGAGTGCGTCAACCTAGTTTCTTCGATGGCCGCTTCGAGCGGCATGGCAGGGATAGCGGACGCGCGAAATATGGCAGCGTATGGCTCGATCGTCTCGCCCACGGCGAACGCGACGTACACGCTCGGTGCGAACAACGTAACACTGCTGCTCGGCGACTACACGATTGTGTTTCAGGGCACCAGCTACTCGATCACGCCGCTCACAATAGCCAACGGCACAAATCCGGTGAGCAACTTTTCCATTATTGGTATGGGGAGCGGCGGGCGCTCCGAAAATGCTGCGACCAGCTTTGATTTTTCCAGCATTGCGATTTCCGGAGCCGGCAATATTCCGCTGATGGACGTCAAATGCACAAGCGGCTGCACATTTAAGGATTTTCAAATCAAAGGGACGCTGACGTCAACCACCAGCATTGTCACTGGGGTAGCGGGGTATGGCGGAATTCAAACTGACAAAGATGTTGCCGCTACCGACGTAGTGTTAGACGGAATGAGCATTGTCAATGCCGCTGGCAGCGGCATCGTGCTTGGGAGCGGCACGCAGCCTTGCACTGATTGTGAGGTGAAGAACTCATATGTGCATCAGGCATGGAGATCGGGCATTGAAGCGTTTTATGGCACGAACTTTAGAGCGACCAACAATGTAATTCTTGATACAGCTGTTTCTGTGATCAAATTGGGCACAGGCTCAGGCGGTGGATACGGCTTTGGAATTCATACCCTACCTCCAACTAGCTCGACCACACCATCACAATACGTTCTGATATCCGACAACTATGTTGGCACGTCAGCAACTTCAATTAAAGGTACAGCTACAACAGGTGTGTGCGCTGCATCGGGCAGCGCTCTCTACGGTTGCAATCAGGGAATCCAGACGGACGGTTCTTCACACTGTACGATCAGAAACAATTGGCTTGTGAATGTTGAAAAAGAAGCGATCGCGGTGACCTGCACCGACAGCCTCGTGACTGGAAATCACGTATACGACCAGGTCTGGGCCAACGGGTCTGGACCGGGGTGCGTTTCAATCTTTGGCTCTTCTGGCGGCGGCACGGCTCCGGCATTTACATCGCAGTTCGCCGTGCAAAACAATTTCTGCTATGTGAACACGACTGCGGGCGGAGGCAACAACTCTGGCTACGTCGTCCAGATTCATAACGGCAACTCGGGTAACGGAAATGGTTTCATTAGTATGTCAAACGGTGTCGTGGCGGGGAACATCGGGTGGGGCAATCTGACCTCGGGGCTCAAGCTCACGCTTTTGGACACAGTGGGCACCAATGGTTATACGGACTCGAACATAGATGTCCACGACAACCAATGGGTGTCATCTTATGGGATGTTCGCTCCGCTCCAGTACGTGACTTCAGGCGCAGTGCTCACTGGCAACTTTATTTGGTCGCGGAACCTAATGGACGCAAGCGGGAACATGACGATCCCCAACCAGAGTGGTTTCAACTTCTTTCAAGATGCGATCTCGCAGCGGGAAAGCAGCACGAATCAGCCAGCTGGTGTGATTGGGATCGATTTCATGTTCGCCGACCCGACCGACCATTGGCTAATGACACAGGGGGGAGCCTCAGTCTTCAAGGTGCAAGGGTCGGCAAAGGGCACGTTCCTCACCACCGGCAACATCCCCGCATTCGACTCAAACAAATTGCTTGTCGACTCGGGGGTACCCAGCGCCAATGTTGTTCAGAACACTTCTGGAACCTCGAACACGCTTCCAAAGTTCGGCACGCCACCGGCTGTTGTGAACTCCTCGGTGACCGACGATGGCACGAATGTCGGCCTGACGGAGCAAGTCAAGTTGAAGCGCATCAGTGTCGCAAATGGTACCGCTCAAACCATGGGCAACATCGTACTCAGTGGGAGTGGCGGCGGATGGGGGACTGGCAACTCGGTGTCCGGTGTCGTGGGAACGGATCAGGCCCTCTCGTTCGTCGCAAACAGCGGAACCAGCGTCGGGTCCGCTCCATATACGATCACGGTCACCTTCAAGGATGGCGCTTGGGACAATCCTCCAATTTGCGTCGACAAGAATGAGGCAGTATCAGCCGGCGCGTCACTGCTAACGGTCAAGAACACCACCACAGCCACCACGCTCACGATGACCGTAACGACCGCTCTTACAGCGTCGGCGAACTATACTTTCAACGTCCTGTGTTTCGGTCGCTGAGCGCCGTTACACCCTCTCCACCACCACCGACTCCAGCACTACATCCTTGCGCGGACGGTCCTGTGGGCCGCGAGCTACTTTGGAGATATTCTCCGCCACCTCGTAGCCTTCCACCACTTCGCCAAAGATGGTGTGCTTGCCGGTGAGCCACTGCGTGGCCGCCGTGGTAATGAAGAACTGCGACCCGTTGGTGTTCGGGCCGGAGTTAGCCATGGCCAGCTTGCCCGGCTTGTCAAAACCGTGTGGTGATCCCTTGGTCTCGTCCTCAAACTTATAGCCCGGGCCGCCGTTGCCCATGCCAAGCGGGTCGCCGCCTTGAATCATGAAGTCGGGAATCACGCGATGGAAGACGGTACCGTCATACAGCTTGTCAGTTGTCTTGTTGTTAGTGGAAGGATGCGTCCACTCGCGCGCGCCAGCGGCAAGCTCCGCAAAGTTGGCCACAGTTTTGGGCGCTTCAGCAGGGAACAGGCGGCACACGATCGTGCCCTCGGAGGTGGTGAAGGTAGCGTAGGTACCAGCAGGACGGCTCATATTGGTTAAATCCTTTCATGCCACATGGAATCAATAAAAAAAGTACGCATTCCCATTCAAGTGGATTCGAACAGGAAGGTCAAGCGGCCTATTGTTTTGGGGCAGACGCTTCTGGAGTTGGCACCACTTCGCCCACTACGGTCATCTTGCTCTCGGCGCGAAAGCGCTTGTAGTCGGAATACTGCACGTCTACCGACTCACGTACACCCTTGAACAGTGCAATCCGCGCGTCAATGGTGGCAGCGATATGCATCGGCAGCCACACTTCGTTATTCACCTTGGTCTGCTCCAGCGTAAACTTAGTACCTTTATGGATGCGCGCTACGAACAAGCCAAAAGCCAGAGTATCTATCGCCTCGGCCTCCAGCTTCACCAGTTGCGGTTCGCTGGTGGCAATCCATCCCTTCATGCGAAACTTATTCAGGTACTTGGCACTATCTTCGTGGCCTACAAAGTCAGGCCGAGGCTCGGCCTCAATTACGTAAGTCTCTATGCCGCCAAGAGTTTGGTAGCCGATGTGGCGGAAGCGATAAGCATTCCCAATTTCACGGACAAACTTGCGTCCGTTTTCGCGATCCTTCTCTAGTGTTTCCTCACGCTTCTCGCGGTCGTGGTCACTCTCGTTCTTATGCTTGTCAATGATCTTTTGGATCTTCTCTTCTTCCTTGGCGGCGTCGTGCGCCGAGAGCGGCTTGCCATCTTTAGAAACCAGTCGCTCCACCTGCTCACCGGCGACAACCAATACTTCGCTAGTCTTGGTTTCGGTGGAGGTCGCATTGCCGCTGCCATCTAATTTGTGCTGCACTTCAGTCTGCGTGTAAGTGTAGAAACCCTGCTTCCCGTTGTTGGCGATGTCCGCCTCGGCTGCTTTGGCAATGAGCGCTTGTATCTCGGCGTCGGTGAGTAACCTAGGTTGAGCGGCTTTCGGGGCAGGAGTCTGTGAGGCTATCGCAGACGGTTCCTGCGCGCAGGCTATCGGCATCAACCCGACTGCCAACGTAAGAGCGCAGGCCGTACTCTGCAAAACTCCACAGCGCTTACCGTAGAACATACTTCTCCTAAGTTCTAACATCATAAGATGCAATACGAAGTCAGACGCACCCGGGTTCCCGCAAGATACTCGATAAAACAAATGGGGCGGATGAGGGCCGCCCCACTCTCATCTGGAGCATCTTTCAATTACTTTGTCGCGGGTTTAGCCGCAGGCTTCGCTGCGGCCTTGGTTGCCGGTTTCGCAACTGGCTTAGCCGCCGCTGCTCCCGGAATGCCGCTAATCGTCACGTGCTTCAGTACGACTGGGGTAAACGGCCGATCATTCTGCGGGTCGCGATACACCTGCGCAATCTTCTTCACCAACTCTACTGACGCATCGTCGCATTGCCCAAAGATGGTGTGCCTATTATTCAGGTGCGGCGTGGGCACTTCCGTGATAAAGAACTGCGACCCATTGGTGCTGGGGCCAGAGTTTGCCATTGCCAACTTTCCCGGCTTATCGAATTGCAGCGATGGGTCGAATTCATCCTTGAATGTGTATCCTGGGTCACCTTCGCCGGTACCCATTGGGTCGCCGCCTTGAATCATAAAGTTCGGAATCACCCGATGAAAGATGGTGCCATCATAAAGGGGCTTGCCCGTAACCTTCTTGTGGGTTTTCGGATCAGTCCATGCTTTTGTTCCCCGGGCTAAGCCGACAAAGTTCGCCACGGTTTCGGGTGCTTGCTTGGGATACAAATCACATGTAAGAGTACCCATGGATGTAAGTAACGTCGCCTTGGGCGTGACCGGTGCAGTTGGCGTGCCAGCCGTGCTCGACTTATGAGCCGCAGAAGGCTTGTGTATGGCGGTACCGGCGGCCGCTTTGGTCGTGCTGGTTTGGGCGCTTGCCGCTGCAACCACTGTCAGCAAGATTGCTGTAACGAATACTCTATTCATGAATCTTCTCCTCAGAATGCCACGCTTCTACTAGCGGTATTTCAAACATCAAACCCGATGGATATTGGGGAGGACGGCTCCCGCAAAACACAACGGGCGAACCCAGGCAACGCAGTCCGCCCGTTGTAGACCTGCTTTGCAAGCCTACTTACGAAACAAGTCGCCTACCGCTTGTACCATTACGTCTCGACTTACTTCGCTGATGGCCTTGGTTAACTGAATTTCCTTGGGGCAGACTTCCACGCAGTTTTGCGCATACCCACACTCGTGGATGCCGCCATCGCCCATCAGCGCGTCCAGTCGCTCGCGCTTGAGCGATTCGCCAGTCGGATGCGAGTTGAATAGCTTGACCTGCGCAATGGTGGCCGCACCTACAAAATTCGTATCATCGTTAAACTGAGGGCAGGCTTCCATGCACGAACAGCAGGAGATGCATCGCGAAATTGGGTATAACTCCTCCTGCAGCGTCATGCTCTGGCGGGGACCTTCGCCTAAGTCATAGGTACCATCCAGTGGCACCCACGCTTTTACCCGCTTCAAGTTCTCAAACAGCACACTGCGGTCTACGCGCAAATCGCGTACAACAGGGAACTTTTTCAATGGCTCAACGGTAATGGGCTGGTCGAGCTTGTCAATCAACGCAGAACAAGCCATGCGCACCTTACCGTTAATCACCATGGCACAGGATCCGCAGACTTCCTCCAGACAGTTCGCGTCGTAGGTGATCGCACTGGTCTCGTGGCCGTCTTTGGTCTGCCCGGTAGCGGCGATCTCCATTAGACTCGAGATCACGTTCATCCCCGCCCGCCAAGGAAGTTCATACTCTTCCCAATGCGGGTTCCCCGCCGGGGCGTCCTGTCGCTTAATCTTGATCTGCACTGTTTTTGCTGTAGCCGTCGCCATAACCTTTGTGCCCTCTGTTACCGCAGGGGCGAAAGCCCCCAAAACATTTGCCCGCTCAACACGGCGCTGAAAGCGCCGCCCTACAGTTCGTTGGGGATGGCGTCCTATGTCGCCGCGTCGTACTTACGTTCGCGCGGCGGAACCAGTGAGGTGTCTACCGCTTCCCACTCAAATTTTGGCGCATTGGTTGCCGCATCGTAGCTGGCCTTGGTTGTCTTCAAAAAGTCTGCATCGTTGCGGGTAGGGAAGTCCGGCTTATAGTGCGACCCGCGAGACTCATCGCGCTGGCGCGCGCCCTGCACGATCACTCGCGATAGATGCAGCATGTTTTCCAACTGCCGGGTAAATGCGAAACTGGAGTTCGCCCAGTTTGACTTATCACTCAAGTTAATGTTCTTGTAGCGCTCGATCATATCCCCCAGGATGCCGTCAGTCTCATCCAGCGCCTTGTTGTAGCGGATGACAGTTGCATTCTTAGTCATCAACTCACCGAGTTCGCGCCATAGGCGGAACGGGTTCTCGGTGCCGTTGGAACTCATCAGTTTGGCGTTGATGCCTTCCTGCCGCCGCCGCTCCATTTCCTGAGAGCGTTCGGCATTTGAATCACCCTGCAAGCCCTTGGCATACTTCACTGCGTTCGGCCCGGCGATAAAACCGCCAAAGATGCAGCTTACGAGGGAATTTGCCCCCAAGCGGTTAGCGCCGTGGTACTGGTACTCACACTCGCCCGCCGCAAAAATGCCGGGCACGGTGGTTTGTTGGTCGAAGTCGACCCACATGCCGCCCATTGTGTAGTGCATCCCAGGAAAAATCTTCATGGGTGTGGTTCGCGGGTCGTCGCCGACAAATTTCTCGTAAATTTCAAGAATGCCTTCCAGCTTTTTATCCAGTATCTTCGGGTCAATGTGGGTTAAGTCGAGATAGACCATGGGCTGGCCATCAATCCCCAGCCCATGCTCGTAAACCACTTTGAAGATTGCCCGGGTGGCAACATCGCGGGGTACTAAGTTGCCATACTTTGGGTACCACTCTTCCAAAAAGTACCAGCGCTCGTTGACTGGAATGGATTTAGGGTCGCGCGCGTCGCCAGCTTTCTTTGGCACCCATACGCGGCCACCTTCGCCGCGCGCCGATTCTGACATCAGTCGCAACTTATCTTCACCAGGAATCGAAGTAGGATGCACTTGAATGAATTCGCCATTGGCGTACTTCACACCCTGCAGATAAAGTGACCCTTGCGACGAGCCCGTACAAACCACCGAGTTAGTGGACTTACCGAAGATGGCGCCAATGCCGCCGGTGCACATAATTACCGCATCTGCCACAAAGGTGCGAACTTCCATGGTGCGCAGGTCCATCGCGCAAATACCGCGGCAAACATTTTTTTCGTCGAGTACGGCGGAGAGAAATTCCCAGCCCTCGTATTTCTTCACCCGATTCTCTGACTCAAATCGGCGCACCTGTTCATCCAGCGCGTAGAGTAACTGCTGGCCAGTGGTTGCCCCAGCAAACGCGGTGCGATGGAACAGGGTTCCGCCAAAGCGTCGAAAGTCGAGCAAGCCTTCAGAGGTGCGGTTAAAGGGCACACCCATGCGGTCGAGCAGGTCAATAATTCCCGGCGCTGCGTCGCACATCGCCTTCACGGGCGGCTGATTCGCCAGAAAGTCGCCGCCATACACGGTGTCGTCAAGATGCTTGGCGGTAGAGTCGCCTTCACCCTTCAGATTTTTGGCCGCATTAATACCGCCCTGCGCGCACACCGAGTGCGACCGCTTTACCGGAACAATTGAAAACAGGTCAACATCCGCGCCCGCTTCGGCAGTCTTAATCGTCGCCGCCAGCCCGGCCAACCCACCACCTACAATAATGATCTTTGGTTTCGCCGCCATGAACTCCCCTACCATTCCGTTCTTGCAGTTGCTCTTTTAACTCGAAACTCGAAGCCGTCTTACTGCAACCGCCTACCGCAACTGGGTTTCCACCTGAGAAGCGGGCGATTGCACCGGAGCCGACCGGAACGCCGCGAGGGTCGCAAGGCCGCCGCCGATCAACGCAATTGCCAGCAGCAGGCAAATGTAGCCCAGCCACTTTTGCGCGCGCTGACCGGTGGTGATGCCCCATTTGGCGCAGAACAGCCATACTCCGTAGGCAAAGTGCCAGCTCGCCGCCACAATGCCGGCCACGTAAAATGCCAAGATCCAGGGGTTTAGCAGCTCGGCCTGCACCTTGCCAAAAGCGGCCTCAGGATGCGTCCCCAGATGTATGCCGCTAAACCGTTGCGTATAAACGTGATAGCCCATATACAGGAAGGCCACAATGCCCGTCCAGCGCTGCGATGTGTAGAGCCAGTTGCCCGTCCAAGGGTACTCGGTAACGTTATTTTTGCCACGCAACCAGATATAGATGCCGTAGAGTCCGTGGTAGGTGATGGGCAGGTAGATGCCGAAAAACTCCAGCACCGGCACCAACGGCAGGCTGTTCAAAAAGCGAACCTGCTCCGCGTAGGCCGCCGGACCCTGAATCGCTGCCGCATTGGAAAGAAAATGCTCCAGCAAAAAGGCGCCGATGGGGATGATCCCGCTCAGCGAATGCAGCCGCCGCCACAAGAAGGAGTTGCCCTCCCCGGCGCGCAGGGGCTGGACGCCCGAAATTGTGCTTTCTGATGCTGCCACGCAGTTGCTCCTGTGCCCAATGCCGTCGTCCCAAGTGATTCGCAAAATCGGCGGGCAAACATTTGATTATCAAGCGGCGACGGAAGCCGAGTCAAGGCGAACCTGAGGAAAGCGACCGGAGGAGCACTCGGGCAGCATACTGTCAACATTTCGACATCAAAACATGCTGTTGCAAGTCACCTGCTCTGGGGGCATGCCCTCACCACCACAACCCCAGCACCTGATTCACCACCAGCGCCGCCACATAGGCTAACCCTGACATATATGCAAACTGAATTGCGGGCCACTTCCAACTGTTGGTTTCGCGTCTTACTACGGCCAGAGTGCTGGTGCACTGCATGGCGAAGGCGAAAAAGACTAACAGGGCCATCGCTCCGGGCAGGGATAAATCCTGCCGTAGGGCGGCTTGCAGCGGCAAACTGTGGGTGTTCGGGTCTGTGCCGTAGATCGTGCCCAGCGTGCCCACCATCACTTCCCGCGCCACCACTGACGTGAGCAGGCCGATGCCAACCTTCCAGTTGAACCCCAGAGGCTTAATCGCTGGCTCAATAAAGTGGCCTAGGCTGGCGATGATGCTTTGCTCAAGCGGCGGCGTTTTGCCGTTGTGTAACGGCAAACTGGTAAGCACCCAGATTACCAGCGATACCGCGAGGATGACCGTGCCTACCTGCTTAAGAAATACCGTGCCGCGATCGAGCAGCCGCAGTGCCAGCGATTGCAGCGTGGGTAAGCGATACTCAGGTAGTTCAAGCACAAACGGAATGTTCGTCGCCTTGAGGGCCGAGGAACTAAGTAACTTCGCCGTCGCGAAGGCGGCGAGAAACCCTAGCACGTAGAGTGACAACATAACCGCAGCCCGCGCCCCCAGCAGCGGCCCCAGCACCGGCACGTTAGGGATGAAAGCCGCAATCATCAAGGTGTAAACAGGCAAACGCGCGCTGCACGTCATAAACGGCGCAATCAATATGGTCGCCAGGCGCTCGCGCTTGTTCTCTATTGTGCGCGTGGCCATGATGGCCGGGACAGCGCAGGCATATGCTGAGAGCAGCGGAATAAAAGCCTTGCCATTTAGTCCGACGCCCCGCAGAGTGCGGTCACTAATCAGCGCAGCCCGAGCTAGATACCCCGAGTCTTCAAGAATTCCAATGAACAAGAAGAGCAGGAGAATCTGCGGCAGAAACACCAGAACTGAGCTAAGACCTTTCCACAGTCCATCAATCAGCAGGGAACTGAAGATACCAGCAGGAATGATAGTGGCAGCCCAGGTGGCACCGTCGTTGAGTAAGTTCTGGAATGCGTCACTCAGCGGCTTGCCGATTCCGAAGACGGTTTGGAAAACTCCTGCAACCACCACCAGAAAAATAATTGGCCCCCAGATTTTGTGCAGCAGAATGTCGTCAAGGTGGCGGCTCCACACCGAAGGCAGCGCCGGCTGATAGGCTGACCGGGTACGCACCTGCGCCGCCCACTGGCGCGATTGTGGCGGGTGGTTGAGCAGCACACGCAAGGTAGGCGGCGCCTGATTCGCATCTCCGCGAAGAAACCGGTCAATGGCGTCCATCCCCATACCGGCAGTAGCACTAATCAGCGCGACTGGCGCCCCCAGTTCCACCGCGAGCTTCAGCGGGTCAAGCTTGCCCCCGCGCTTGATGAACAAGTCCGACATATTAAGCAATACCATGGTCGGTAAGCCAACGGCGATTACGCTGGCGGCGAGCGATAGCTGGCGCGACAGGTTGGTAACGTCTAACACCAGCAGCACGGCGTCGGGGCGGGGCAGGCCCGGCATTTTGCCATTCAATACGTCGAGCGAAACTCGCTCATCTTCTGAAAATGCCTCTAAGCCATACACCCCTGGCAGGTCCACCAGCGTGATGGGATGGTCGAATCCGGTCAACTGGCCGGTATGCTGTTCCACGGTGACGCCGGGATAGTTGCCGACCTTTTGCCGCAGCTTGGTGAGCCGATTAAACAATGTGGACTTGCCGGAGTTTGGCGGGCCGATCAACGCGACCGTGCGTACCTGTCCGGGGACCGGGGGCGCGGCAGGTACAGCGAAGGGCGGCGATTCATGGCAGGTAGGCATCGGGTAGGCTATTCGCCGGTCGCGTCGTGTGCGGGGCCGGCAGTTTGGCCCAGCAGCTCCGCACCGGGCAGTATAAGGATGTGCTGTGCAGTTTCGGCGCGCAAGGCCACGTCGGTGCCGTCCACTGAAAACAGCCACGGATCGCCGAGGGGTGCGCGACGCGAAAACCGAACCTCGGCCCCCTCAGTAAAGCCAAAGCGCAGCAGCATTTGCTGCACCTGAGCGGGCAGGTCAAGCCGCTGAACAATCCCGGCCATGCCGGGCTTCAAGTCGGTTAGCGCGACGCAATCGTGATGGGGAAGAAGGCTCATAGGGGCAAAGCTAGTTGCAACTCGTTTGCAAATTGACTCTCAGTTAAGGATAAGGCCTGCCCAATCGCTGCGTCAATTGCAGCAGTGTACCGAACCGTATGAGTTTCGTCACATTTGCTATGCGCGATTTCGTGCTCATTTATAGACGCTTGAGCATGGCTTTGGCTTCGGCCAGTTGCGGAAAGAGCTTTTCCTCGGCGCGGAAGGCCGCAGGGTGGATGCAGCGACGGCTGCCGCGCAGCTTTACCGGATGCCGTAGATGCAGCATCTCGTGGTAAACGAGGTACTCCAGCGCCAGCTTAGGCACGCGGAGGTCGTCAAAGATGCGGCTTACGACGATGGCATGGTGAGCGGGATCGTAATGGCCGAGCAGGCGGCGGGCGCGCTCGCGGCTCCAACTCATGCGCGGGCGGGCCATCAGGCCGTGGAAAAAGCGGGTATTCAGCTCTTCAAAAATGGCTTCCAGATCGTAAACATGACCCTGCGGGCTGACCATGGGTTTGCGTCCACGCAACTGGCGCACCCGCTCGGACTGTTGTGCCATGGCCTGCGAACTGGCCCAGCGGCGGTAGCGGGCGGCGTGCGCTGGCTCAATCGGCTTGCGGTAGAGCTTGGCAATGAGGATGTGGGCAATGGCCTCTATGGCAGTTTCGGGCGCACCTTCCAACAAGTCGCTCAGGCGGACGTAGACAACATCCTGCCGGATGCGAATCGTGTGGTTGAGGTTAGCGTAGGGATAGAACCGGATAGAGAACACCGGCATCGGCGCGCGCGGACGGAGCTCGCGGTAGGTGCGGTGAAAGATGGGGAGGAGGGTTTCGAGTAGCACTGGGAGTAGGTTAGCACGGGGGCGCAGGTAGAGAGCGGCTCCAGTGAATGTAGCGGGCTATCTAGCTACCAAACGCCTGCTCCAGCTTCGCACTGACAGCCATCACAGGCTTCTAGTTCTTGAGCAACGGAAGGCAAGCACAGATTTCTGACTAGTGGCCCAGCTTTTGCGTTTCATTTTTTTCCGACCAATACCGTAGTGCTCCATCTTTCGCGGTTTTCGAAAGGTTCGATCCAGGCTGCGGCGACGACATATGTTTCGTCACTCGCGGTTCCGCCCCTTCGGAGATTCGAATCGCTGCTGTCGCTTTCCCATCGCTTTCCTATCGTTTACGAAGTCTGTCGCATCTGCTCCGCGGCCGCGTCCTTGTGATTACTGGAGCGGATAGGAACTGCTGCTCACGGGTTTGGTCTCTCCGTTGGCGATTTTGATGAACTCAGCCCGCAGGACCGGGTAGGCGGGTTGGCCGTCGAGGAACTTGAAGGTAAAGTGAGTTTGGGTGCGCTGGCCCGCAGCGTTTGGAAGGTTGGTGCGGTAGCCATCGAGAGTAAACATTCGACCACCTGCGGCAGACTCTTTCGGATGATGCTTGGCCCAGCTTGACTGCTCCAAGTCGTTACTCTCCAAGGTAATGTGAAGCAGAGATTCGCCCTTCGAATTGAACATCTCCGCGAACCCGTAGACATTGTATGTGCTATAGGGCGTAAACGACGAGCTAATGACCAGCGAGTTTTCATTCAGCTTGATGCGCTCGACAACATATTCGCGCATGCCCTTGCGCACCAGGCCGCGGTGCTGAAGGTCGAGCAAGTGAAGCATGCCTGCATCGCGGCAGGGGTCGTCCCCTGTTTCAGCGCAAACACGGGTCAGCATGGCCGCCGCCTGCCAATCGTCCGGAGCAGCTTGAGCAATGGGTGTGACGGTGGCTTTCGCAAAGGCAATATCGCCTATGTTCAGAGCGCACTCGGTGGCATATTTGGCAAGAAAGGTGTCCAAGGGCCGAGCCTGCAACAAGGATTTGAAGATCGCGAATGCATCCGCGTACCGATGTTCCAGATAGGCCTTGGTGCCTGCTCCAAATTGCTGCTTCTGCTCGGCAGTAAGGCTGGCAAGAAGGTCGTCTTGCGATTCGATGGCTGGTGCCGCAGGGGCGACTGCTTGCGCGGAGGAGGTGGCCAGCGTCGCGACCATGAGAACTGCGTATGCCAGACTAGCAACGAGGAAGAACGAGCGACGGCGGCCAAGTCCTGACATTTTGTCACCATTCACAATAGGGATACTGAAGTTGCCAACGATTCTATACCCTCATGCTTTTGGATGCCGCTCACATTTTGCCTGATGAAGCCCGCAGGGCATCCACGACGGCGACTGGCGCAGAGGAAACACCAAAATTAGGTAGTCTCCGCTACATTTGTTCCTGCGGCAACCTTCGGACACGCCAAAGCCCTCGGCGCAGGCATATGATATGGCCTCAGCGCGGCAAGCGGAGAGTTTTGGAAACGTTTGTCGTTCTTAAGATGGAAGGCCACTTTACTCTTGTAAGGTCTTGCATTAAGGAGTGACAACCATGATGACCCAAGCGCAACGCAAAAGTGCCGTCCGCCGCATTGGCGGGCGGAAGGGTGTGATTCAGATTGTGCCACCTCGGCACTCAGTTCGGCAGACTTATCTGCACAAAAGCGACGCCAGCGACAAGGAGCTACTGACACGCCCGTTCGCTTCCCCTACGGGGCCGGGCGGAGCGGCGGGCTTCCACAACGTAGCAGGCAGCCAATTGGCCGTGCCCGAGGTTACTAACATCTATATGGGGCCTTTCTGGGGCGACCAGAACTTTGTGGAAGGCTTCAGCAAGGCGGTGGTAGAGGCCGGATATCTAGATCCGCTGAAGCAACTGGGATATGGCACGGGACCCGGTAAGTACATGGGCAACATAAATGGCCCGGCGCTAAAGAAGGGATCGAAGTTCACTGACGCGCAAGCGCAGCAGACTATAACCTCGCTTCTGACTGCGGGCACGCTTAAGGCGACCGTGAATAGCTTGTTTGTCCTGATTCTGCCGGATGGCGTGACCTCAGTGGCGGGCAAAGACCAATCTTGTAAGTCGTACTGTGGCTATCACGATGCGGTCACGTGGAATGGCATGGAAGTAGCCTACGCCGTATTGCCGTCAGCGTTGTGTAAGGGCTGCGGCGGCGAGATCGGCGACTTTACCGCGGTGTACGCGCACGAACTAGCGGAGGCTGCGACCGATAAGGTTCCGGGGCAAGGCTGGGTCGCCGACGACGGCGAAGAGAACGGCGACCTAGAGGCATGGGTGCTGTTTGGCTGGGGCCCGGCCAGCGACCCCAAGCGCTATACGGTGCAGGGCTACTACACCAACGAACGCGGCAACACCGTGGGCGCATGGCGTGACGGTGCGGCGGCAAAAAAGAAGAAGCGGTAGGGTTTGCGTCCTCTCGAATTCACCTGCTCTGGCCCGCATTCGTAGGGGCAGGGTAGGCCTTTGTCTGCTCTGCCCTTACTTACGTTTCTTGCGGTCTTTCGCAAGCTGCTCCTGCTCTTGCAGTAGCTTGCGGTGGTCAGTCAGTCCAGTACTGACGGCCTCAGTAGCGTTGGTAAGAATAAAAGCGTACTCGCGCGCTTCGGCGATCGTGTCAGGGCTAGCCTTGGGGTCTGCAACCACCTCACGCATATGCCGAAGGCGTGCTGCGAACTCTTCGTCGGCACCAATAATCAGTCGGAGTGGCTTGCGCAAGTCTTCTTTACGGTCAAGATACTGGGTGATGTTATCTTCTAACTCGTCATACAACAGCGTAAAGTCATCTAGATGATCATGGATCTCCATGCCACGTCCTGCCGCGTCTACAGCCTTGAGTGGTTGGTCGAGCGCTGCCAGACGGAGTTTAGTGAATTCCAGCAGTAGCTTGAACCGTTGTTCGGGCTGTTGTGCGCTTTCGCGAAGCTGATCGGTCTCTTCTTCGGTAAGTGGGTCGTGGCGGCGGACTTGCGCTTCCGCAGCGGGGAGCAGCACCAGAAACATAGCGGCTAGAAGCCCGACAATGACAAGCCGTGCGGTGTCCGCTGGGTTGCGCAACCGGCAATTCACTTCTTATCCTTGGCAAACATAGAAGCGAGTAACTCCGTCCGCACCTTTTCCAGCCGATTGATGCCCTGAGCCATCACCTGGGCATCGTCATAACTAACAATATGCTGCGTTTCTTTCATGCGGCTTATCATTTTGCGGATGGCAATCTCGGTCTCTTTCTGCCGGTGATGCGACTGTACCGACGCCGCACCCGCCTTGATCGCGTCGTTGACGCTTTCTTCCAAGTAGGCCATACCTTCGCCGCCATTGCCGTTATTCAGCAAGGTGTCGGCCAGTTCGTTTTCGCGCCGCGCCAAGTCCGTGAAAAGCGTGGCTTGGTCTTCCGGCTTGGCAGCGTCGGCGCGTTTGCGCAGATCTTCCAGATCAGCAGGGCCGCCAGCGTGTACCAGTGTGGCCGCTCCAGCGATCAGGAGCAAAAGACATAAGCGGAGAATCAGATTTGCCAAAGCGCGACGATGCATAAGCCTCATTTTTTCGGTTCCAGTGTGATGATGCGGTGCCGTGCAGCCCACTCCTGATCAGGATACTGCCCTTGGGCAGTTTGAAGGAAGTGGCGATAGGCTTCAACTGCCTCTTTTCGTAGGTGCAAGTGGTCGAGGCAAGTGGCGCGCAGAAAATATCCGATGGGCAGGTCAGGCAAGTACCTGGCGCGCTCGTCCATAGCCTTCAGCGCGAGCTCATACTGCATATTCTCGGCTGCGGCAGAGGCCAGGTCTCCCCACACCGGGCCCGACTTCGGGTCGAGCTGCGCCGCTGCCAGCAATTCGGCTTGCGCATCGGCAAACCGCTTTTGCTTCAGCACGACAATGCCCAGCAGGTGGTGCAACTCAGGGTCGCGCGGTGTCGCTTGCAATTGCTGGCGATAAAGCGCTTCAGCCTCGCTCAGCTTGCCCGCTGCGATGTAGAGCGAGCCGAGTTCCAGCACCGATGCCGCATCCGCGCCTCCGAGGTAGATGCCAGTTTCATATTCGGTGGCGGCTTCGTCTTTGCGCGCCAGAATGGCTCTCGCTGCGGGGTCCGTAGCAGCAGCCTTGGAAGCAGGCGAGCCGAACGCAATGGGCGGCGCGGGCGGAGCAGCAGACGTCGCTTCTGCCGTGGACGCCAGCACGCGCGCAAGCTGAATATGCGCGGCTGCCTGGTCAGGATGTGTCGCGATGAACTGCCGTAACACTGCTTCGGCCTGTGGCAGCCGCTGGCTGCGCATATACAAGTTGGCCAGGCCGATCAGGGCGTCTGCTGAAGCGGCTGCGTCTGGGGCGGATTTCAATGCTGCCCGGTATCGCTGCTCGGCCCCAAGCGCATCCTTCTGCCTTTCCGCAAGGGCCGCGCCAAGCAATTGGCTACCCACCTGCTTGGGGTCGGCTTCCGTGGCGTGGTCGTAGGAGGCGAGCGCTGCCGCAGGGTCGTGCGACTCTTGCACGCGGCCAAGTGCGATCCACGCGCGGGCCAGATTCTGCTCGGGCTTGGACTCTGGCTTGAGCTGGGTGGCCGCGGAGAGAAACTTCTCAGCGTCATTGCGAGCGTCGGCGGAAGACGTGGCATCATTCTTGCTGGCCAGCGCGAGCCCCAGATGCAGTTGCGCCTCAAACACATTCGGCTTGAGCGCAACCGCTTTGCGATAGGCGGCAATAGCGTCGTCGGTGCGGCCAGAGGCGTCGTGAAGGTATCCTAGGTCGTACCAGGCCCGAAAGTTGGTCGCATCCAGTGTGACGGCCTGCTTCAGCAGCGGCTCGGCGGTAGCGTAGTCAGGCTTGCCAGCGGCGTCCAGTTTCTCTAGCGCGGCTTCGGCCTTCTCGGTGGCTTGGTCAGATGGAGAAGCCTCGTCGGCAACCTTACGGTGGCGGATGGTAGTGTGCTCACCCAGCGCAGGCTTAGGCGCTTGCGCGAACGCGGGGGCAACTGCCAGAGCAGCAGCGAAACCTAGCGCGAATATGGCGGTGAGCAGTCGCATGGTTAAAAAGCGTCGAGCTACAAACTTCATTCTAAGGGAAGATGCGGGTGAGCGAAGGTAGGGTTGGCTGAAGAAGTGGCCCGGGAGGCACCGGCCTGCGTATGGCTTTACACGGTGCGTCAGGGGCAGGCCTTGCATCCTCAGCTCATCCTTAGCGCATCCTTAGTTTTCGCTTAGGAATGCGCGAGCAGCGGGCCGAGAAATCGGCCAGTGTGCGAGTCGGGGTTCGCGGCGACATCCTCTGGCGTGCCTGCGACCACAATCTTGCCGCCCCGGTCGCCGCCTTCCGGACCCAAATCAATCACCCAGTCAGCGGTTTTAATCACTTCCAAATTGTGCTCGACAATTAAGATAGACCCGCCCGCTTCAATCAGTCTGCGAAACGCGGCCAGCAGTTTGCTGATGTCGTCATAATGCAGGCCAGTGGTAGGCTCGTCCAATATATAGAGCGTGTGGCGTCGCGCTTTCGTCACTGTGCCGTCAGCGGCCGTGATAGCTTTGGCACGCGGCTGTAAGTGCGCGGCCAGTTTTAGGCGCTGCGCCTCGCCACCGCTCAGCGTAGTAGCCGACTGGCCGAGACGGAGATAGCCGAGCCCAACATCTTCCAGCGGCTTCAACTTGTCCATAATCTTCGGGATGCCCGCAAAAAATTGCAGTCCTTCTTTCACGGTAAGTTGCAGCACCTCATAAATACTGTGCTGCTTATACTTGACTTCTAGCACTTGCGGCTTGAAGCGCGTGCCTTTGCACTCTTCGCAGATCAGTTCGACGTCGGCGAGAAACTGCATCTCCACGGTGACGGTGCCATCGCCCTGGCAGGTTTCGCAGCGCCCGCCCGGGATATTAAAAGAGAAGTGACCGGGGCCAAAGCCGCGCTTGTGGGCATCTGCCTGACTGGCGAACAACTCGCGAATCGCATCGAACGCCTTGATGTATGTAACTGGATTAGAACGCGGTGTGCGGCCAATGGGAGACTGATCCACCATGACAACATCATCCAGATGCTGTACTCCGGTGATAGTCTTCCAACTGCTTCCTTCGCTCGCCGGCGACTCACCAAGTTCGGCATTTAACGCTCTGAAGATGACCTCATGCACCAAACTTGACTTCCCGGATCCAGATACCCCAGTGACTGCGACTAACATACCAAGAGGCAGAGTAACGTCAATGCCCTTGACGTTATGGGACCGTGCGCCGCTAACCACGATGCGTTGCTTGCCGGGCTGACGGCGTGCGGTGGGCACTTGAATCCGCAAGTCACCGGAAAGATAGCGGCCAGTTAGTGATGCGGGCTGCTTTAGTATCTCAGCATAAGTTCCTTGGGCGATGACTTTGCCGCCATGCTCCCCAGCACCCGGGCCAAGGTCAAGAATGCGGTCGGCCGAACGCATGATGTCCGGATCGTGTTCGACGACAACAATCGTATTGCCTAAGTCGCGCAGACCTTCCAGAATGCCAATTAGGCGGTGAGTGTCGCGGGTGTGCAAGCCAATGGAAGGTTCATCCAGTACATAGAGTGTGCCAACCAGACGCGAGCCGAGCGAAGTAGCTAACTGAATGCGCTGGGCTTCGCCACCACTCAAAGTGGACGCCATGCGGTCGAGCGTCAGGTACTCCAGCCCAACTTCTTGCAGAAAACCTAAGCGTTCGCGGATCTCCTGTAAGAGCCGCTCCGCCATTGCAGCTTCTTGCGGGCGCAACTCTAAGTGAGCAAAAAAGCGTGCCGAGTTCTCGACGGTCATAGCGCAGACTTGGCAGATATCGGCTCCGCCCACCTTCACTTGCCGGGCCTCTGGCTTAAGTCGCGTCCCGTTGCACATGGAGCAGGTGGCGTACCCGCGATATCGGCTGAGGAATACGCGGATGTGCATCTTGTACTTCTTGCGTTCCAAGTAGTGGAAGAAACCGCGGACGCCGAGGAAACGGCCCTTGCCGTTCAGCACTAAGTTCCAATGGCTTTCTTCGAGCTCTGCCCAAGGCACGTCCAGCGGAATATCTTCGGTCTTGCAGAATTTCTTAAGGTCGCTCTGAATTGGACGGTACTTCGGTTTTGTCCACGGCTCGATGGCACCTTGGTCAATGCTGAGTCCGGGATTAGGGATGACTAAGTTAAGGTCTAAGTCAATGGTGTTGCCGAAGCCATGGCACCGCGGGCAAGCGCCGTACGGGTTGTTAAAAGAAAATAGGCGCGGCTCCGGCTCGTCGTACGCGATAAGGCACTGCTTGCACTCGAAGCGCTGCGAGTAGCGGAGCTGCTGCGGAGCTGCTTCTTTGCCGCCTTCGGCAGAGCGGGGCGCAGTCTCAAAGATCACTTCGCCAGATTCGCGGTAGCCGGCTTCAACCGCATCCACCAGGCGGGCGCGTATGTCGGACGCAACGGCCAAGCGGTCAATCAGCACATACACTGGCTCGGCAAAGTTCAGGTCGAGCAAAGACTCAGGCGACGAAAATTCAAAGATGCTACCCGCCTGATACAGCCGATTAAAGCCGCGCTTGCGTAGCTCAAACAGGCGCTCTTTCGTAGCCTCCGGAAGCGATTGCACGAGTAGAGGAGTGTTGTCTTCCGCTTTGGCAGTCTTCTTCGCCTTAGCAGACTTAGCCGCAAGCTTCTTCCTGGGTGGGTCGTCCTCTCCCTCTACGCGGTTTTCCTCGAGCGCGTTCGCAGGCTGGGTTGCGGTTGCGTGAATCGGAAACAGCACATTAAACCGTGTGCCCTCAGGGTGGGCAAGAATCGCTTCGGCAACGTGATCCACTGTATCCTTGCGAAGCTCGTTGCCACAGTTGCGGCAGTAGGTGCGGCCCACGCGCGCAAACAGCAGGCGCATGTAGTCGTGAATCTCAGTGGCGGTGGCAACGGTGGAGCGCGGATTCCGTGTGGAGTTCTTCTGCTTAATGGCGACTGCGGGCGCGATGCCTTCGATCGAATCGGCGTCGGGCTTTTCAATGCGCTCTAAAAATTGGCGAGCATAGGCGCTGAGCGACTCCACGTAGCGGCGCTGGCCCTCAGCGTAAATCGTGTCGAAAGCGAGCGAGGATTTGCCCGATCCGCTGACGCCAGTGACCACGGTCAAGGCATTGTGCGGAATTTCGACGTCAATATTCTTCAAGTTGTGGACGCGGGCACCGCGCACCACGATGCTGTCATTGGCCATGCTGACTGCCGATTCCTTTGCCTCTGCCAAACCACTGGAAGTTTCGTCCGGCGCAAGGGTGATGCGCCGGGGTTTGGGGTGAAACTCCTAATTATATGGGGTTGCGCGGAGAAGCGCTTGGGGGCGGCGTCCCGAACGCTAGCGGTGCGGAATCAGATTCGGGCCGCTGCACTCCGTGATTGGCACACTCTGTTTGGTACTGTGTGTTTGGCTCTGTGAGACGCGCGCGCAGGAAGCTGTTGGGGATTTCGAGGATGCTCCCAGCTTACGCCACTTTGTTTGTCCCGCGCATCTTGGTGGCGGCGTTGTCGCGGCGTTTGGCGAAGCGCCAAGCCAGGGTGGCCCCGCCCAGCATCAAGCAGACGGGCGGGAGGACCATCACCAAAATGGCGCGGTTTAGTGCGCGCTGACTTTCTTTGGAGAGGGCGTCGGCGTTGGCTTTGCACATGGAGCAGCCTTGGGCCAGAGCGGGGGAACTGACCGCCAATACAATCAAGAGGGTTAGTGTGGGCAACCTCGCTATCCCATGTCCCAAAAAGCGCGAGACATAGGACACTAAGCTAAATACGAGGTCTGATTTGTGGCCGCTCACTACTGCACCCCCAAGCGTACGATGCGGAAGGCGTCTGGCAGGATTAGGGTTAGCATCGTAAACCAAGCGGCTAGGATTCCCAAGATGAGCCAGCGCAGGGCGCGGCGCTCAAACTTAAGGTGCATAAACCACGCCATAATCAGCACAGCTTTCAGCACCGAAAGCCCCAACAGCAGCGCGACCATCTGCGTCGGCGTCAGCACCTGATAAGCGAGCCAGACTTCGATCGCAGTGGACGCGAGCAGAGCCACCCATACTACGAGGTATTGGGTAAGCCCTTGCGAATTGTCAGCGGCGCGCATTGTGGTCATGGCCGTCCCTTACCTATTTTGCCACGTCCGGTGGCTGCAGAGCTTCTTTGAGCGGGCGTACCAGCAGAGTCAGCACAAAGCCCACTGCGAGAAATGCGGCCAGCACCTGCAACGGCTGGTCGTAGATATGGATGCGGCTTGCCCCGGATGCTAGGGCGGATTTGGCGCGGCTGGAAAGCTCCGTGATAATCACAGGGCCAACGACCGCTGCGGCGCTCCACGCCGTTAGCAGCGCGCCGTGGATGGCACCCACGTTGCCGGTGCCGAATAAGTCGGCGAGGAAGGCCGGTATGGTGGCGAAGCCGCCTCCGTACATGGTGAAGATGGTGAATAGGCTCACTTCAAATAGCAGCCACTGGCCGTTGGACGCCATGCCGGGAATCAGCAGGAAGAGCACCAGTTGTACAGCAAAAAAGATGGTGTAAGTGTTGCGGCGGCCAATGTAATCCGAGGCAGAGGCCCATAGAAAGCGGCCCCCGGCGTTGAAGACGCTAATGATGGAGACGATGCCGGCAGCGGCAACGGGCGTTTTCAGGAACATATCTTGCATCATCGGCGAAGCTTGGGCAAGGATGCCGATACCGGCTGTGACGTTGATGAAGAGGATGCCCCAAAGCAGCCAGAATTGTGGGCGGCGGATGGCCTCGTTACGCGTCATGTAATGGCCAAGCGACTTGCGGGTATGTTCCGCTGGCTTCCAGCCAGCGGGCAGCCAACCCTCAGGCGGACGCCGCAGGATGGCGGCTCCAAGCAGCATGATGATCAGATAGATCACGCCAAGAATGAGGACCGTTTTCGCCACGCCAACATTCGCGATAAGGTACTGGTTAATGGGTGCGCCGAGTGCCGCGCCTCCGCCAAAGCCCATAATTGCCATACCCGTCGCCATGCCACGGCGGTCAGGGAACCACTTGACCAGAGTGCTGACGGGCGAAATGTAGCCGAGCCCGCAGCCAATACCAGCCACTAAGCCCATGCCAATAAACACCAGCACCGATTGCCCAATGAGCAGGCCGGTGCCACCGATAAGCAGTCCGCTGCCAAAAAAGATCGCTGCGGCAGTGGCGGCGACGCGGGGCCCCTTGCGCTCCACCCACGGCCCGCCAAAGGCAGCACTCAGGCCCAGCAGTACGAGCGCCGTGGTGAACGTGATGTAGGGTGGTCGGAACCACGTCGGGTCATTCGGAAAGAGTGCGAGGATGGGACGGTTGAAGGTACTCCACGCATACACCGAACCGATGCAAATATGAACCAGCACGGCGCCGATGGGAATGAGCCAGCGGTTAATCAGGCGGTGGTCGTTTGTCATAGTCCTCGAAATTAGCCGTGGGCCGTTCGACTGCGGTTGGACTCACTGCAGATGCGTTGCACACATCTCAGTTCAAAGTTGCGTTCTACCGAACTTTGGCAGACAGCAAATACACCAGCGGAAAGATAAACATCCACACCAGATCCACAAAGTGCCAATACAGCCCCGCCACTTCCACGGCATTGGCCGAATACTTGCGACGTGCGGCGACGATGCCTAGTACGAGCACTCCGATGGTCACGTGCAGCATGTGCATTCCGGTGAGGGTGAAAAACGTACCACCAAATTGGGCTGCACCAAACGGGTTGGCGCTCGGCGTAACACCTGCAGCAATCAGTCCCTGCCACTCGCGCAGATGCAGAACGATAAATGTGACTCCGAAGAACATGGTAGCGGCCAGCCAAATGCGGCGGCGTCCGAGTTGGCCGGTCTCTGCCGCCCGCACCCCCAGCACCATGGTCAAGGAGCTGCTTAGCAGTACCGCAGTCATAACGGTGGCGTTGACGATGGAGTGCGCGTCAAACGGCGTGGGCCACGATGCGCCCGCTGAGATCCGGCTGTACGTGTAGGTAAACAGCAGCGTGCCGAAGGTCAGGGAATCTGACAACAAGAAAAGCCACAGACCCAGCTTCTTGGAGTGGGTGCCAAGGAACGGGCGCTCGTAGGCCTCCGCGTGCGCATCGTGTGCCGGAATGGCGTGGGTGGCCATGAAAGAAAGATTGTACGACAGAACGGCTTGCCGTCATCCGTACCCTCGCCATAACATCTGGGCGTATGGCCGTGCAGGTGGTCTTCGTCATTCTTGGCGTCCTCACGTACACGTGCGTCCTGATTTGGATGCTGCTGAGGGCGGCTCGTGCTTTCCAGCGTGCGGAGAAAGTTCTCAGGTATCGGCGGCGAGGCTTTGTGTGGGCTGCAGGGTGTCGGGTGCAGGGCCATACGGCTTTTCGGTTCTGTTGACTTCTCTGCAAGTGGTGCTCGGTGACGCCCCCTCAACTCACTACTGGGTCGTCCGGTAGCGTTGCTTCTCATCTGGTGGTGCCTGTCAGTCGCGAAAAAGACCAAGGTCGAGGGGGATTAATAGAGGGGGGATCAGTAGATGGCGGAGCGATACGTAGCGCTGTTGCGCGGAGTGAACGTCGTCGGCAAAAACAAAGTGCCGATGAAACAACTAGCCTCGCTCTTTGAGGCGGCGGGCTGCACCCGGGTGCAAACCTACATCGCCACCGGCAACGTAGTGTTTCGTGCGTCAAAGAAGCTGGCGAGAGCGGTGCCCACGACCGTGCCGGCAGCGATGGAAGCGCAGTTCGGCTTTGGGGTTGCGATCCTGTTGCGCAGCGCAAGCCACATGCGCACGCTGGTGGAAGGGAATCCGTTTGTCGCGGAAGGCCGCGACAAGGCCCTGCTGCATGTGATGTTTTTGGCGGACGCGCCGGGAGCGGTGTTGATAGCAAGTCTGGACGCGAACCGCTCGCCGGGAGATGAGTTCCGCGTGCTGGGCCAGGAAGCCTACCTGCATCTGCCACGCGGCGTAGCGGAAAGCAAACTCAACAATGCCTTCTTCGACTCTAAGCTGAGGACGGTGAGCACAGGCCGAAATTGGCGCACCGTGAACCCTGCTGGCAATGGCGGAGGAGTAGCCAATTGGATGACGATTTGCGCACCTGCGGGGTGGTCGGGTAAAGTTTCCTCTGCAACCAGAGGATCACCGTGACCTGTTCCATTTTCCTTAAAATATCGTCTTTGCTGACGCTGCTAGCTTTGCTGGTGGGGTGCGGTGGAGGCTCAAGCTACGGTGGCGGTCCCACCGGCGCGGTGGTTCCCGGCGTTCCTGTGAGTGTGAGTGCAACGGCGGGCGATGGCCAGGTCACGCTCAGCTGGGCGGCTACGACTTATGCGACCTCCTACCCTGTGAAGCGCTCCGCGACCAGCGGCAGCGCGGGCGAAACCATTGCAAGCCCTGGAAGTGAAATAGCTGCACTTACTTAAGGAAGTAGAGTAACCCGAAGATATAAAGCCAGAGAACACCCATGAAGTGCCAGTACCACGCCGAAATATCCACTGCGATGCGGCGGCTGGAGACCGGCTGGCACAGCCATGCTGCGCGTAGCGCAAACAGCAGGGTAATCACGCCACCTAGCAAGTGCACCGCGTGCGCACCAGTCAGGATGTAAACAAATTGGCTGCTAGGGCCGCTGGCCAGATAGAACCCGCTTGCGGCCAGAGCTTGCCACGCCAGATACTGCCCGATAAGAAAAGCAATACCTAAAATAGTTGTAGCAGACAGCCAAGGAAATTTGGACGCGTCGTCAGCTTTGATGCCCGGTATGCTGGCCAGCGGTGCAAGTAGCGACTCACGCATCACTTGGCGACGCGCAAACTCCATGCTGATGCTGCTCAATATCAGCATAACGGTATTAAGACCAAGCAGAAACATGGGCAAGTGCACCGGTACCCAATCATTAATATAAGCGGAAGAGTGCGGATCCCACTGGCCAGTGTTTTGCCGGATAATGTAGGCGCTGGTCAAAGCCACGAAAAGCATCACAATGGGCGCCAGACCTACTACTAAACCCACTCGGCAACGGCGGAGGCGGTCGCGGTAATCTGGCACGTTCGGGCCGTCGTCGGAGTCATCTCCGCCATTGCCGCCAAGGTCCGGAGGAAGGCCGATGTTGTCGTGAATGCTGTACGAATGCATAATCAGTTCGATGCTGCGCTTGTGCTGGCGGGTTCAGTTTGCATCACAAAATCTCTCGCCGCACCGGGAACACTGAATTCATAGGGCCCATGATGGACCACGGGAACCACTCCTCCGAAGTTATCATGCGGCGGCGGGTTGAGTGTTGTCCACTCCAGAGTAGTACACTCCCATGGGTTAGGGTTCGTTTCTTTCTTGCCGCGCCACAAACTCCACAATAAGTTGACCAGAAAGATAAACTGCGCGGCAATCGTGACCACCGCCGCAGCCGTGACGAACTGTTGCACTCCCATCAGCGGCTTTAGGTACTCAAGCTCGGTGAGCTGTGAGTAACGCCGTGGCTCGCCAGCCATGCCCAGCCAGTGCATCGGCATAAAGATGCAGTAAGCACCGATAAACGTCAGCCAAAAATGGATGCGCGCCAAGGTGACATTCATCTGCCGGCCAAACATCTTAGGAAACCAGAAGTGGGTGGCGGCGAACATGCCAAAAATAGTTGCAACCCCCATGATGATGTGAAAATGGCCGACGACAAAGGCGGTGTCGTGTAAGTGTGTGTCGGTGGCGGGTTGTGCCAAGATAGGGCCAGTAACCCCGCCACTTACAAAGAACGAGATAAACCCAATCGCATAAAGCATCGGTGGCTCCAGCCGAAGCTTGCCACCCCACATGGTTCCGAGCCAGTTAAAGGTTTTTATGGCTGAGGGCACACCAATTACCATCGTCAGCAGACTAAAAACGAACGCTGAGTAGGGACTCATGCCGCTCATAAACATGTGGTGACCCCATACAATGAAACCGAGAAAGCCAATGGCGAGCATGGCTGAAACCATGGCTTTATATCCGAAGATCGGCTTGCGCGAAAAAGTGGAAATAATCTGTGACGCAATGCCCATGATAGGCAGAATTGCGATGTAGACCTCAGGGTGTCCGAAGAACCAGAATAAGTGCTGCCACAAGATGGGCGACCCGCCGCTGTGGGTCGAAGGCTCTCCGCTGATCACCAAACCGCCCGGCACAAAAAAGCTGGTGCCGAGCCGCCGGTCGCAGAGCAGCAGAATGCCAGCGGCGAGTAACACGCCAAAAGCCAGCAGCGCGATGACCGCGGTAGTAAACCATCCCCAAACCGTAAGCGGAAGCCGCATCATCGTCATACCCCGGGCTCGCATATCCAGCACAGTGGTGATGAAGTTGATCGCACCCATCAGCGAACCAGCGCAGAAGAGGGCAATACTCAGAATCCACAGGTCCATGCCAAGGCCGTTGCCGGGAGCGGCCCCAAGGATGGCACTAAGTGGAGGATACGCCGTCCAGCCAACGCCGGGAGCACCGCCAGTAACAAAGAAGGCGGCGAGTAGCACAACAAAAGCCACGAATGTAGTCCAAAAAGACGCCATGTTCAGTCGCGGAAAAGCCATGTCTGGCGCGCCAATTTGCAGCGGCAGCACATAGTTGCCGAAGCCGGATTGCGGGGCCGTCGTCAGTACAAAAAATACCATGATCGTGCCGTGCATGGTCATCAACGCAAGATAGGTTTCGGGCTTAATCAGGCCCAGCCACGGCAGCACTGCCGCCGGATAGACTAAATGGATGCGCATTAGTAGCGAAAGCGCCATGCCCACAAACACCGCGACAATGGCAAGCGCAATGTATTGCAATCCAATCACCTTGTGGTCGGTAGAGAAGACGTAACGGCGCAGGAAGCTGGTAGGCGCGCCGTGCGTGAACGAAGGCGAGACGCTCATTACTTTGCCGCCTCCTTGGCTGCCAGCCACTCATCAAACTCCGCTTGACTTACTACATGCAACTTAGCGTGCATCTTATAATGTCCTAGCCCGCAGAGTTCTGCGCAGGCTATCTCATAAGTGCCAATCACGGTCGGATGCAATCTCGCACGGATGCGTAAACCCGGTACCGCATCCTGCTTAAATCGCATGTTCGGCACAAAGAAACTATGGATTACGTCCTGCGCGCGCAGATTCAGATCCACATCGCGATCTACTGGCAGGTACATTTCGCCCGTGACTACATCATCTTTCGATGCAGGGTCGGAGGTATCGAGTCCCAGCGCAGATTCGCCGCCGAGCGACGCGTCAATCTGCTTAGGGTCGGTGGCGCCGAACTTGGCATCGGGCCCGGGATAGCGAAAGAACCAAGCGAACTGCACGCCCGTGGCTTCCACTGGAATGGCCGCCGCATGGGCTGCGTCAAGCTCGCCATTTGCGGGCAAATCAAACCGCTCACTCGCCCAAATAGGGTGCCCGGCAGCCTGCATCCCAATGAATAGGACGGCGGTTAGCAGGGTCCACGCGATCTCAAGCCCGTTGTGTCCGTGCGAATGCTGTGCGGGCCCGCTGCGGCGTCGCGCGAAGTGCCATACAACCAAGCCCAGCGCCACTTGTGCGGCCACAAAGATGATGCCCATCAACAAATAGCTGCGAAAGAACTGCGCATCCACCGCATGGGCAGAAGAGGACGCGGCAGCGGGCAGCCACCATCCATTCGCCGTAAACCAGTAAACACTCAGCCCGGCTAACAACAGCAAGGCGAGCAGCAATGCCAGACCCATCGCAACTCCGCGTGATTCCTAGGACTGATTAGTTTAGCGCAAAAGCCACCTACTCCACCTTCCACTCCGGCACGCGGCCCGGGGTCCACGGCGCGCCTGCGGCTTCCATGTCGCGTTCCAAGGCGGGCAAGTCAGTCAGCATAACCTGCCGCAGCTTGGCGAGTTGTTCGGCCAAGTCTTGGGACGCGATGGCGTACTGTTGCTGCTGTGTACCGGTCGGCTTGCCGATAGCAAAGCGGCTGGCTTCGATGACGAAACCCACGCGATCGTTGAGCGAAGGGGGCGTGTTTTCGCTTCGTGCGCGGAGCACGTTGTCGCCGTCGAGTTCTCGGGTGATGGCACTCATGCGAGTAATCAACTCATCCGCGCGAGCGCTCAACGCAGCGTAAGCTCCCGGAACTTCCTTTAGCGCTCGCTTGACAGCCTTGAGCCGGGATTGCACGTCATGCGCCGAAGCTGTGGTGCCGGCAGTTACGCGCCATAGCTTGACGATTTGTTGTTGAAAGTTATGCAGTGCCATCCGGTCTGCCTCGGGGATTTCATCTGCGTTGTCGGTCACTATGTTAAAGTTCACTGAACCAGCTACTTCCGTTACACGGCCACTTACTCGTTGAAAGAGTTTGGCAGAGTAACGTCCCGGCATCGCCAAAGGCGTGTTGGGGCCGTCTCCTTCACCCTCACCGTCGCCATGCTGCTCATCGCTAGTATCGGGGAGTGCATAGCGTAGATTCCACGCGGTGCGATGCAAGCCTTTGTCACTGGAGGCATCCAACTGGCGCACCGCTTTACCCGACTCGTCGTAGATTACAAAGAATGATGCAGGCGGCTCTTCCTCTGCTTCTGCACGTAGTTCATCGTTGGTTGGATAGTGGCCCGCTTCCTTCTTTTTGTCCGCTTCCTTCTCTGCATCCTTACGATGGTCTTTGAGTGACTTTAGCTTGTCTTTGCGGTAGTAAGTAAACACTGCTCCAAAGGGCGGATTGCTCGCGGTGAAAAAGCTATCACCTTGGTAACTCTTGCCGTTGCCACCCTGTGGGCGGCGTGGAATGTAGAGCAGCGCATCTTTAACGGCAAACAGCTGCGAAGGCTTGTCTAGCGCGCCGTTGCCGTCTGTGGCTCCTGCGGAGGCAATAGCACGCAGCGAACTAATGTCATCCAAAACATAGAATCCCCGGCCAAAAGTCGCGATCACTAAGTCATGTTCGCGGGGATGGATGGCGATATCGCGCACGGAGATAGTAGGTAGGCCGCCCTTCAGTTGAATCCACTTCTTGCCCCCTTCAAAGCTCGCGAACACGCCAAACTCGGTGCCAACGAACAGTAATTCAGGGGTCACCGGATCTTCGGCGAACGCCCAAACTGGACCGTTTTCAGGTAGGTCGCCAGTAATTGCCGTCCAACTCTTGCCGTAATCGGTGCTTTTCAAAACGTAGGGCTTAAAATCGGCGTTCTTGTGGTTGCCAAAAGTGGCATACACCGTACCTTCCGCGTGGTTAGAGGCCACAATGCGCGACACAAAGGTCTTATCTGGCACGGTCGGGAAGGTATCATACTTTGTCCAGTGCGCGCCGTTGTCGCTGGTCGTCTGAATCAGTCCATCGTCGGTACCAATGTAGAGCAACCCCTCCTTCCGCGGCGATTCGCTCATTGCAATGATGTTTCCATAGAGCGACGTGGACTGATTTTTGGCAACCGCATCTGCGCCCCATACTTTGCCCATCACGGGTAGTTGGTTGCGATCAATTTGCCGGGTAAGGTCGCCGGAGATTGCTTGCCATGAGTCGCCGCGATCATCGCTGCGAAAGACCTTGTTAGCGGCCAGATAAATCCTTGTGTGGGAGTGCGGGCTGATAACTATGGGAGTATCCCAATTCCAGCGCCACCCCGTTTCGCCACGTCCGGGCTGGGGCTGAATGAATAGTTCGCTGCCAGTGCGGCGGTCATAGCGCACAATGCCAGCATGCTGCGATTCGCCATACACCGTATTCGGATCCACCGGATCCACTGCCTGATGAAAGCCGTCGCCACCCGTAATGACGAACCAGTCGCTATTCACAATACCTGCGGCCGATTTCGTCCGCGAGGGGCCACCCCAGCTAAAGTAATCCTGTGTGCCTCCGTACACGTTGTAGAACGGCGCAGCGTTGTCTAGTGCCACATCGTAAAACTGAAGCGTGGGCAGGTTCTGCTTATAGCTCCAGGTGTCGGCCCGATCCCAGCTTTCATAAACTCCACCATCGCAGCCGATTAAGTAATGCCGACTATCAGTTGGGTCAATCCAAATGGTATGGTTGTCGCCGTGACGGTTCTTTTCGTTCAAGCCGTGCAGCGTCTTGCCGCCGTCATCGGAGACACGCATCACCACGGAACCTACATAAATACGGTCTACATTCTTGGGGTCTGGAATCACCTGACCGTAATACATGGCACCATTGTCAAAGCTGTTTCGCTTCTCCCATGTGGCACCTTTGTCGGTTGAGCGAAAAATGCCGCCCTTGCCTTCTGCGGCTTCTACTGTGGCGTACACTACGTTAGTGTCCACCGGCGAAACCGCTAGGCCAATGCGGCCCATATCTACACCGGGAAGCCCGGACTTGAGTTTGTTCCAAGTAACTCCCGCATCGGTAGACTTATAAATTGCCGACTCGGGCCCGCCATCAATCAGGGTCCACATGTGGCGACGACGCTGATAACTACTAGCGTAGAGTATGTCGGGGTTAGCGGGGTCTAGGGCAACGTCATCCACGCCGGTATTCTCACTGATAGTAAGTACGGCCTTCCACGTTTTGCCGCCGTCCTCTGACTTATAAAGACCACGGTCGCCGCCAGCACTCCAAAGCGGACCTTCAGCCGCCACATACACTACATTGGAATGGCGCGGGTCAATCACAATGCGGCCGATGTGTTCAGACTTTTTCAGTCCCATGTTAGTCCAGCTTTTGCCGCCATCATCGGAACGATAAACGCCGTCGCCATAGCCCACGCTGCGTTGGCTGTTGGCCTCGCCCGTGCCCACCCAAACCACGCTGGGGTCGTTGGGGTCCAGCGTCACCCACCCAATCGAGTACGATCCCTCGTTCTCAAATACCGGGCTCCACGTGGTGCCATCATTCACCGTTTTCCACACTCCGCCAGAGGCCACGCCCACGTAGAACTCGCTGCGAGCTTTTGGATTTACCGCGAAGGCAATCACTCGACCAGAAGCCACCGCAGGCCCGATGTTGCGAAACTCGAGGCCAGCAAGGGTGTCCGCACTTAGGGCTGGTTTCAGCTTGTCATCATCTTTTTTTGCGGCATCACTTTTAGCGGCATCGCTCGCGACGACTTTGGGTGCGTCTTTGGTCTTGGCGTCATCCTTGGGTAGAGTGGCAGCTTTGTTGCCACGGTTACGGGCGGGCTTGCCAGGGGTTGGCGCGGCCGTGGGTTCCGGCTTGGCGCTTGCGGGCTCAGGCGTTTGCGCA
>JANXUR010000007.1 GCA_025356095.1 Acidobacteriaceae bacterium
GCCCCAATGCCGGGAGTAGTTGTAGCGGCTGTCGGCGATCTTTTCCAGCAGATCGGCTTCAATGCCGGTTTCCTCTAGAATCTCGCGCTGGGCGGCCTGTTCAGGGGTTTCGCCCGCGTCCACATTGCCTTTGGGCAGGCATAACACAGGGGGAAGCGCCGGGTTATGAACTCGCTCGCGCTGCACCGGTTCCATGGCGGCAAACCACCACCGCCCGGCCATCCGCCGCAGCACTACGCCGCCAGATGAGAACTCTCGTATCACCGCATCAAGTTAACAGGGAAAGGGCAGGGAAGTCATGTGGTAGGGATATTGGGTGGCGGAGAGAGACAACAAAAGCACCCTCGCGCCCTCTCGCGTAATCTAAAGAGCGTGTCCCGTTCATTTATGCCGTCTTTGCCCAGTGACCAAGGCCGTTCCCGGCGCGGAAGCTCCTCTGCGTCTGCCGCCGCAACTACCGACCCCTCCAAACCCAAAACTTCCACCACCAAGCGCCTGAAAACCGTCTGGCCCATGCTGTGGGAGCTGATTCAACCCCGCCGCGGCGTGCTGGCGCTGGGCTTCTGCCTGATGATCGTCAACCGCATCTCTGGACTAGTGTTGCCCTACTCCACCAAGTTCCTGGTTGATATCGTAATTGGCAAGCACAACATGGCCCTGCTCGCACCGCTGGTGCTGACTGTGCTGGCGGCCACGGCGGTTCAGGGTGTCACCTCGTTCACCCTGACGCAGTTGCTCTCCAAGGCGGCACAGCGGCTCATCTCGGAGCTGCGGCAAAAGGTGCAGGCGCACATCGGTCGGCTGCCGCTTTCCTTCCACGACGCTACCAAGAGCGGCGTACTCGTCTCGCGCATCATGACTGACGTAGAAGGTGTCCGAAACTTGGTTGGCACCGGGCTGGTGGAATTTGTCGGCGGCGTGATGACTGCTGCGATTGCGCTGGTCGTCCTGCTGCGCATTAGCGCGGTAATGACCGGCATCACCTTCGCCTTCCTGCTTTGCTTTGGCTTGCTCTTGCAACGCGCCTTCAGCACCATTCGCCCTATCTTCCGTGAGCGTGGCAAGATTAATGCTGAAGTCACCGGACGCCTCGCCGAATCGTTGGGTGGCATCCGCGTGGTGAAGGGATATCACGCGGAGGACCGCGAGGAGCGCTCATTTGCTGGGGGTGTGCAGCGGCTGCTGGAGAACGTGCTGAAGTCGCTGACCGCCACTTCGGTGATGAGTCTTTCCGCCAGCCTGATGCTGGGCATGGTTGGTGCCATCATCATGTTTGTGGGCGCGCATCGCATCACGGCGGGCACGCTCACCATCGGCGAATTCTTTACCTACACGCTGTTCCTCGGCTTTCTCGCCGCGCCGATTTTGCAGATCGTTGCCATTGGCACGCAGCTCACTGAGGCCATCGCCGGCCTCGAACGCACGCAAGAGATACTCAACGAGCGGCCGGAAGATCAGGATCCCAATCGGACCGTCACGCTGAAGGAAGTGGAAGGTGACGTGCGTTTCGACGATGTCAACTTCAGCTACGACGGCGTCCGCACGGTTTTGCACGATATGTCATTCCACGCGCCGCCGGGAACCGTCACCGCGCTAGTCGGCTCGTCAGGTTCGGGCAAATCCACCACCATTGGCATTATCTGCGCCTTTAATACGCCCACCAGCGGCCGCGTGCTGATTGATGGCACCGATTTGAGCAAAGTGCGCCTCGACTCCTTCCGTACCCGGCTCGGTGTGGTGCTGCAGGAGACGTTCCTGTTTGACGGAACCATTCGTGAAAACGTGGCGTTTTCGCGACCCGACGCGTCTGAGGCCCAAATCCTCGAAGCCTGCCGCATTGCCCGCGTGGATGAATTCGCCGAAAGCTTCGCCGATGGCTACGACACCGCGGTGGGTGAGCGCGGCGTCAAGCTGTCGGGCGGCCAGCGCCAACGCATCTCCATTGCCCGCGCTATTCTTGCCGAGCCGCGCATTCTGATTCTTGACGAAGCCACCTCCAGCTTGGACTCTGAGTCGGAGGCGTTGATTCAGGCCGGGCTTTCGTATCTGATGAAGGGCCGGACGACTTTCGTCATCGCCCATCGCCTTTCGACGATTCGCCGCGCAGACCAGATTCTGGTAGTGGAAGAAGGGCGCATTGTCGAGCGGGGCACCCATGCCGAGCTTTATGCTGCGGGTGGCCGATACTTTGATCTCTACACCCGGCAGCATGGGTTGGAGACCAACTTGTTCCTAGCTCCCGGAGAAGGCGACCGCATACCGGAGGTGGCTGGCCCGGCGGCTGCCGGGGCACTCGCGACGTTTAAAGCGTAGAACCCAAAGCGCGAAAAACCAAGTCGTAAAAACCAAGTCGTAAAAGCCAAGTCGTAAAAGCCAAGTCATGCAAACCAAGAAGTAGAAATGGGGGCAGGGGCCGTCGCCTTGGTTGCTTAGCGCTTGCCCTGATTTCCCCCTTGGCAGGCTTTTCAAAGTTCATTGCCTGCAACTGGTGTTTCCGGGTGTATACTTCCGGGCGGAGAGGGCCTCAGGGGCAATCTTGCCCCTCTTGGCTCACTGCCGCCGGTATCCGGCGAATGGTCAGGAGGCGCTATGTCGCGTTCGCGAGTCATCCCCTTGCTGCTGTGCTGCAGCACACTGTTCTTGTTCACCAGTTGCGGTTCTCACCATGATTCCAAAGAGAAGTACTACCTCGTTACCACCAACAAAGGCATTCCCTACTGGCAAGGCGCGGTTGCCGGATTTCAGGCTGCGGGCGAAAAATTAAGGGTGAAGACGGTCGTCACCGGCCCCAACACCTTTGATCCAAAAGAAGAAAGGGCGGCGCTGGAAGATGCCATTCAGTCAGGCGCAACCGGCATTCTGATTTCGGTCGCGGACCCCAAGATCTTGCAAGACAACATTAATCAGGCTATGGCTGCGGGCATTCCCGTCATCACCATTGACTCCGACGCACCCGATAGCCGACGCCTCTACTTTGTCGGCACCAATAATTATCAAGCGGGTGTTTCCGGCGGCAAGCGGCTCGCCACAGAGCTTAAGGGCAAGGGCAATGTAGTGGTCTTCACCATGCCGGATCAACCCAATCTCGTCGAGCGCCTGCGTGGCTATCGCGATGCTTTGCAAGGTTCACCCGGTATCAAGATTACCCAGATTGTGGACATCCAAGGCAATCCTACAGTGGCCTTTGACACCATGAACTCCATCGTCGGCATGAAGGGCGAAAAGGTGAATGCGGCCGTGTGTCTGGAAGCACAGGCGGGCAAAGAGGTGGCCGCCGTACTTAACAACCATCACATCACCGATGTGACGGTCATCGCATTTGACACCGATGCGGACACGCTCGACTGGATACAAAAAGGCGTGATCGCCGCCACCATCGCGCAGAAGCCTTACACCATGGCTTACACCGGGCTGGTCGGGCTCGACACGCTGTTCCACAACAAACTGGAGCCACTCGATGCCGATTGGAGCAAGCGTGGCTTCTCGCCAGTTCCGGTCTTTGTAGATACCGGCAGCGGCATTGTGGACAAGTCGAACCTGGAGGGTTTTCTGGCGGCGCAGAAATCTGCTTCCGGTAACAAGTAGTCGCGCGCCCCAGCTTCCGGTCAGGTGCCGCTCAAAACTCTATTTTGGGCGGAGCCTGATCGGCTCCGGTGCGACCCACTTCAATGAGCGCGCGGGCATAACTCTCTCCACGTACTGGACTTCCTGCCATTCGCCGCAACTGCGCGATCTGGCCAGTATGGGTGAGCGCGTCGGCAATGGGGCCTTGGAACAACAACGCCGCCGGGCGTTGCAGCACTGCGTCTGAGGCTAGAAAATCATCAAACTTGGTTAAGACCGCAAAAAAGCGCTCACACTCCTGAGCCCAAGGCAACGGCGCCGCAGAGTTCCAGCGCTCTTGCCCCAGCGCCTGAGTCAGTGCCCAATCGAACAAGTCGCCCATGTGCGCCAGAATTTCAACCGGCGAGCGGGTGCCTCCACTGCCGTCTCCGATGCGGAAGTCGGCAAAACCTGCGGGGCATTCACGCAAGGTTTTGGCAGCCCGGTAGGCGAGCGTCGCCAAAGTATGCCGCAGCAGTTGACGTGCTGGATCGTGCGTGGATTGCGCGTTCAAGGTTTCTGCGCTCAAGGTTTCTGACATTGCTAGTTCCTTCCTGTTCGCGCCGGGGCGCTGATTTCAGCCTGAATCCGTCAGCTGTCATGCTTCGGTGAAGTCAGCCGCCCAAAGTATACCCGAGTGTCATAGTCCACGGTGACCGTGCCATTGCGTTGATGGCGATCGAACAGGTTTTGCATCGCATCCATCATCGCCACATAGTTCGCATGGCCTTCCTGCGGCATGTAGCTGGCAGAAAGCAGACGCCCGCACAGGGCAGCAAAATCCACCACCTGCCGGTACTCCACTCGGCGCAGGGTAAACGGGTGCGGCGCGAAAAACGGCTGGATGTGCCGCATGTAATTCTCATAGCGCACTTGGCTGTAGTCCGTGCCAAAGCGTGTGATCAGGGTCTCCAGATCGGCGAGAAAGGGCGTCTCGGTGAGTTTGCGGAAGTTCCAGACTAGCACCACCCAGCCTCCCGGTCGCAGAATGCGCTGGAACTCAGCCTTGGCAGCGGCACGATCCATCCAGTGGAACGACTGGGCGGCAGTGACGAAGTCCACACTGGCATCGAGCAAGGTGGTGGCCTCACCGCGTCCGTTCACACTGGTTAGGTTTGGGAACTCTGCCAACTCCTTTTCGCCCGCAATCCGCATGGCTTCATTCGGCTCGACCGCGAACACGCGATTGCCATTGCGAGCAAAAAACTGCGTCAACAAGCCCGTACCACTGCCTACATCTGCTATCACCGACTGCTCCGTTAGGCCACAAGCTGTGCGGAGAACATCGAGGATTTCTGGGGGATAGCTGGGGCGGTAACGGACGTAATGGGAAACGCGCGAAGAAAACCTCTGTGTGTGGTCCACGGTGCAACTTTCCTTTAGTCGGATTACTTTCGATAGCGCCAGCATGCAAACAACACATTGCCCAGAGCCTCAACTAGCTTAAGCTGAAAATGTAGGCGTCTCAACCCCGAGGAGCGCCGCTCCAGTTTGTCCCCGTGCAAACATCTCGGCAGGTGATGCAATGCCCGATCCAAAACGAAAGAACAATCGTGTTTCGCTGTACTGTCTGGTCACCACAGATGGCAATCACGGGGGCCATTCCGCCTCAGCTACTCTCGCTAATCTGAGTCTCGGCGGCTGCTTTATTACCTGCGCTTCGGTGCCGCAACCCGGAGAACAGTTCGGCTTGAGTTTTACCGCACTGGGGCATGATGTGAAGGCAGCGGCAGTGGTTCGCTGGGTTCAGCCCGGCCTGGGCTATGGTTGCCAGTTCATGCGTATGGACCTCCGCTCGTCGCAGGGCTTGCACGGCATTGTTTCCCGGCTGCGAGGCGAATATATGCCCATGCCCGAAATGGTTGCCGCAGAGGACTGAGGACGATTGTCTCGCTTTCTGCGGTGGGATTCGATGGCTCTGCTACCATCGAGGCGGAGATCCGCCTCATTTCCCGTCAAGGAGCGTTTCATTCTCATGGCTTCCACTCCGCCCGCCGCTTCCTCCCCGCGCACACGCCTACTGCGTGAGCCGCAAAGGGCCGTCTATGACCGCGATCAGGTATACCGCATTCTCGATGAAGCGTTTCTATGCCACGTCGGCTTCACGGTGGACGGCCAGCCCTTCGTTATCCCTACTTCGTTTGGCCGTGCGGACGACCTGCTCTACATTCATGGCTCAGCTGCAAGCCGTATGTTGCGCCATCTCGATCAAGGCATTCCTGTTTGCGTGGAAGTCACGATTCTCGACGGTCTAGTGATGGCGCGGTCCATCTTTAACCACTCCATGAACTACCGGTCAGTCGTCCTACTCGGCACTGCCACCATGGTTACCGACCCCGGCGAGAAGTTGGAAGCTCTGCGCCTGCTTTCCGAACACATCATGCCTGGTCGCTGGGACGACGTACGCAGCCCCAACGAGAAAGAGATGAAGGCAACTTCGGTGTTTCGTCTGCCCATCACGGAGTTTTCCGCCAAAGTAAGCAGCGGCCCGCCCGAAGACAACGAGGAAGACTACAGCTTCCCTTGCTGGGCCGGTGTGGTGCCGATTCACGAAATCGCGGCAGCACCGACGACCGATCCGCGCACCCCGGTGGTCACTGACCCGCCAAACTACGCCACACATTACAAACGCGGCAAGCGCGCCGAGCAGTAGCTTCGACTGCCCGCGATACAATCGGTGGAAGACGTTGTATGCCAGACTGCCTCACGGGCCCACAGCGCCTTTCAGAACGAATGACCGACGAATGACCGACGAATGACCCATGGCCCGACTTGCATCTATCCGCGACTTTGACTGGGGACTGCTGGTATACGTCCTGCTGATTTGTGCGCTGGGTGTGGTAGAGATTCATTCCGCCACCGTTGGGACAAAGTTCGCCGGGTCAGAGACAAAACAGATTTACTGGATCATTGCCGGGCTTGTGGTGATGTACATTGTGAGCAACATTAGCTACCACGCGCTGCTCGACCGAGTGCCGTGGATGTATGGCATTTCACTGGTGGCGCTGCTGGCGGTGAAGGTGTTTGGGGCGACGGCGCTGGGCGCGAAACGCTGGATCCGGTTGCCGGGCGGAACCCACTTTCAGCCGTCGGAGTGGGTGAAGTTGATTCTGATTTTGGCGATGGCCAAGTATTTTTCGGACAATCGCAGTTCTGAGCTGTCGTGGGCAGATTTTTTAAAGGCGGGGACGCTGGTCGGTTTGCCGATGCTGTTGGTGCTGTCACAGCCAGATTTGGGTACCGCCCTTACCTACGTGCCGGTTGCGATGATGGGGCTATTTTTGGGCGGCTTGCGCTGGAAGCAGGCCGGGATCGTGCTGCTGGTGGTGGTGGCCGTCTTGCCCGTGGCTTACTTCAAGCTCAAACCCTATCAGCGCGAGCGGTTGACCAGTTTTGTGGCTCCAGAAGCCGATGCCAAAGGCTCGGGCTATCAGGTGACCCAGTCGCTGATTGCGGTGGGGTCGGGCGGTTTGTGGGGTAGCCCCACCAAGGGGTCGCAGACCCATTTGTCGTATTTGCCGATTCCGCAGACCGACTTCATCTTTGCAGCCTTTGCCGAAGAGCGGGGCTTTGTGGGCGCGATGGCGGTGTTGTTGCTATACTTTTTAGTGCTGATGCGTTTGACCAGCCATGCCCAGACGGCACCTGACCGCGCTGGGGCGTTCATCGTAATGGGCGTCTTTGCGGTACTGGCCTTCCACATTCTGGTCAACGTTGGCATGGTGGTGGGCTTTATGCCGGTGACCGGCATCCCGCTGCCGCTGATGAGCTATGGCGGCTCATCGGTGCTGTTTATGTTTTTGGCGCTGGGAATTGTGATGAATGTGCGTATGCGCCGATTCGTGAGCTAGAGGAAGCGTCATCGCGCGATTGGCGTTTGGAGAGGCTGGGCTGGAGCCCGCAGTGAGCGCAGTTTATTGGCACAGGTTTCGTCGAGATCATGACGAAAAAGAAAGTTTTTGGCGGCGCGGCAAGTTCGAGCTGTAGCCGTAAGTGATTGATTTTACGAGCTCTGGTAGAGAGCTTGGCACGGAAAAATTACGCTGCCCTCGCGTTTACGAGGGCACCCCGGCTGGAACAAACGCCTAAGTATTGCGGCGGAGGCCGGACAGGATTGCAGCCAGATGTCGCCGGGCAGGTAACGGCCCCTTCTTCCAGAGCATGGGAAGGAAGAGCGGTCACAAAACCCGACATTCTCTGGCCTTGGTGGAGCGATAGGCTGTGCACGATTTTGATTCATCTGGCGCAAGAGCTTACTTTTGCGAGTTTTGCAAAGTGAGTATGAGCTTGGTGTAGTTGGTTCGTGAGCATCGCCCCGTTACAGTCCTTACCGAAAACCTCGTTCCTTGGCCGGTAGCACGGCGTCCGCGTGGCGCGTGCTTCGGAGTCCAAATGAATAAGGAACTATTTGTCACCTCGACGCCACACGAAACCAAAGTGGCGATGACCGAGGATGACCAGCTCGCGGAAATCTACCTCGAGCGCGAAAACGAATACATTCTGGCCGGTTCGGTTTACAAGGGCCGGGTCACCCGCGTGTTGCCCGGCATGCAGTCGGCCTTTGTGGATATTGGCCTGGAGCGCGATGCCTTTCTTTACGTCTCCGATTTTTTCGAGATGGAAGAAGAGGACGAAGACTTGGAAGCGGCGGTGGCCAAGAGCCGTCCCGTGATACTGGCGTCACCGAGCGTACCCGCCAGTTATACCGAGGTAGAAGAAGAGGTTGAGGAAGGCAGCGACTTGGAAGCCGCCGGGCTCGACGCGGGCTTTGACGGACCCGATGAAGGCGATGAAGCTGACGAACTTGAGGAGTACCAGTCTTCGACGGCTGTGTCGCAGGCATCCTCCACGATTGCCGGAGGATCGCATGCAACCGGAGAGGCCGGAGGCCGCGATGGTAGGGGCCGCCGCCGCCGCCGGGGTCGCCGCAGTCGCCCCGCCAACGATGGCAGTCCGGTTCCCACGGAAGCGACGGCCGACGGTAGCTTGTCGCCTGATTCACCAGTGGATTCGCAAGCCGACTCGCGAGCGGATGCAAGAATCGAAGAGGATTCTGCGCCGCGCTCTTCGGGGAAAGCGTCTTCCGCCGCCACCTATTCCCCCGAGCGGCCTACATCTTACGCGCCCATGGTGTTGCCGGGTGAGTCGCTCTCGAAATATCGCCAAAAAAATCCGCCCGCCCCGGCGGCCCATGCCGCAACAATTGAAAGCGTCCCTGAGGTAGAGGCTGCGCAAACTCCTGTGGCGCGCGTGGAGGAGCCGCAACCGGCAGTGGAAGCCGAAGTAGCAACCGTGCCGGTGGCGCCAGTGGTTAGCGAGGAACGAGCCCCGGTGCGTCCCTCGCGGCGCGCGATGCCAGCGTATGCGCCCATGGTGTTACCGGGCGAGTCGCTGAAGAAGTATCGTCAGGTGGCCCCGGAAGCACCTGTTCCTGTTGCCGAACCGGAAGCCATGGTGGAAGCCATGGTGGAAGCCGCTACCCCGCCGGTCGCTGAAGCTTCGCATGCCGAGCATGTGGTTGCGGAAGCGGTTGCCGCAGAACCCGAGCCAGTGCACCCAATTGCTGCCCCTGAGCCGGAAGCAGCAGGGGCGATTGAGCATCATGAGGTAGTGGCAGCCGAGTCGGAAGCAGCGGTGCGTCGCGCGTATGTCGCGCCGTATGCAGAAGTGCATCCGGGTGCGCCTGCGGGGCATGAGGCGGTGGTTGGGCACGGTGTGAGGACTGAGCATGCCGAACACACTGAACACACTGAACACACTGAACACACTGAACACACTGAACACACTGAACACACTGGGATCCCTGAGGCTGCAGTGCTCGCCGCATTTGCTCACCCTGATGTGGTTGAAGCAGACGACGACTCGGCTGAACGCGAAACGTCTGTTGTGGAAGGAGTGCAACAAGCTGAGCAACAAGCTGCGCCGCCTGTTGCCGAGGCCGTTGGCGAAGTCGCCGAACCGACGCACCCAGAAAAGGTCTTGGAGACGCATTCGCACTCCGTTGAGCACGCGCATTACGAGGCACCACAACCCGTAGGCGACCACCACGAGCCCGCCCTGATTGCAGGCACGAACGAAGCGGACGACGATGACGACCAGAACGACGAGGACGACGAGGACGACGAGCCGCACTTCTCGGAGTTGACGTCTGCGTTGCCGCCCGACGTTTCGCCTACCGACTTTGCTGAACAGCGCGCTGAGGCTGAGCGCGAAGCGGCCCGCATCCTGCCCGGTGGCGCGATGACAGAAGAAGAGATTGACGAAGAAGAAGCCGAACTGCGCGCCTATGGTGCGGATTCAGATGAAATGGGCTTCGATGATCTGGATGAATTCGAAGAAGAGACGCAGGAGGCCACCAACTTCGTACGCAGTGCCAAGGCTGGCCTAGGCGACGATGCGGACGCAGACGAAGGCGAAGACGCGGACGAAGACGACTTTGAGGACGAAGCAGGCGACGCAGACTACGCAGACGACGCAGACGAAGCAGGCGACGAAGCCGACGAAGCACAAGAAGAAGCCGAGCGTCTGGCTGCGGGAGGGTACGAGTCTGGTAGCGCCGAAGTACGTGCACCCGGTAGTGCACGCTTCCAGCAGCGGGCACGCCGCAGCGGACGCGACCGCAACGACCGTGGTGATCGTGGCGGAGACCGTGGCGGGCAGCGCCGAGGCGGCAAAAACAGTGGCGCGCCGCGCCGCTTTGCTGGACGCCGCGACAGCGGTCCCCGGCCCTTAATCAGCGACCTACTGAAAGAAGGGCAGGAGATCATAGTCCAAATTGCCAAGGAGCCCATTGCCAAAAAGGGCGCGCGCATCACCAGCCACATCGCGCTGCCTGGAAGATTCTTGGTTTATATGCCGACGGTGAATCATGTAGGCGTGTCACGCAAGATTGCTTCGGACGAAGAGCGGTTGCGGCTCAAGAGAATTGTTGTGAGCGAACGCGAAAACGGTCAGGGCGGCTTCATCGTCCGCACCGCAGCGCAGAATGCTCCGGAAGAGGAATTGCGTGCCGACATTCGCTTCCTGAAGAATTTGTGGACGGAGATGAAGCAGCGCGCCGAAGGCAAAAAGCCGCCTACCCTCATCTACCACGATTTGAACGTGGTAGAGCGGGTGTTGCGTGATCAGGTGACGCGCGACTTCACCACCATTTGGGTGGATACCGAGGTGGAATATGAGCGGGTGCTGCGCTTCGCCCAACGCTTCCAGCCCTCGCTGGTCAAGCGCGTCAAGCTGTGGTCAAAGAACACCCCGCTGTTCGATCAGTTTGGCGTGACGGATGACTTTAACAAGGCGCTGAAGGCCAAGGTATGGCTGAAAAATGGCGGATACATCGTCATTAACCAAACCGAAGCGCTGGTGGCGATAGACGTGAACACGGGCAAATACGTGGGCAAGACGGCGCGTCTGGAAGACACCATCACCAAGACCAACGTGGAAGCATGCGCAGAGATCGTGCGGCAGATTCGGCTGCGCGATTTAGGCGGCATCATCATCCTCGACTTTATTGATATGGATGAGCGCCGCAACAAGGCCAAGGTTATGCAGTCGCTGGAAGAGGCAATGAAGAACGATCGCGCCCCTTCCAAGATTCTCCAGTTCAACGACTTCGGCCTTGTGGCCATTACCCGCAAGCGGGTGAAGCAGTCGCTGGAGCGCACCGTAGGTTCGTCGTGCGAATACTGCACCGGCACCGGCTATGTGAAGTCGGTGACCACAGTATGCAATGAGATTTACGTGGAAATGCGCAAGATCACGCACCAGTTACAGCAGAAGAGCGATGTGATGCTGCGCGTGCATCCTGAAGTTGGCAAGATGCTCAAGTCGCAGAATGGCCGCTGGATTCAGGAACTGGAAGAACTGACGTCCAAAACAGTGATTGTGAAGGGCGACCCGCTGCTGCATCAGGAACAGTTCGACATCGCGTAGGGGACGGCGTGTGTGTCGCAAGGTAAGCAAAGGGCCGGGGGAATTCCTCCGGCCCTTTGCTCTGGGACGATTCCAACCCGAAGTTCGCGGATCGAACGGGTTACCAGAGACCCCACCGACTACCAGTTCGCAAAGACTAAGGTCTGCTACCAAAGTCGCCAGACACTTCTGAGCAGCCTCGTCACGACCAAAACATCCACCACCAGAAGGCACAATGTTTGGCGTGTGCTCGGAAGGACGCCTCTGTTCTGGCATTTCCGCAGCCAGAAAGCGGCTCCAACCCTCACCTTGCCCGGTTTCTCCGGTAACCCTCCGCGTACCTTCGTGATTTAGCCCCCGCTGGTGCCCGCCGATTAGTCTCATGTGTGGCAGCAACAATTTGCCGCAGTCAACGGACTGGCAGAGAGGTGGAGTTGGGTATGAATGAAGCGCGTGAGGTGATGAATTTGCGGGAGGCATCGGATTACTTAGGGGTGAGCCCGGATGCGCTCTACAAATATTTGGCAGAAGGCCGGATTCCGGCGTTCAAGCTGGGCAACCGCTGGAAGTTCAAGAAGTCGCGCCTTGATGCATGGATGGAGCAGCAAAGCGTGACGACGGGCAACGAGGGCTGAAGAAGAGATGGTCTGGCCTACCCCATTCCGAAAGAAAAAGACACTGGCAGGCGTAGACGTCGGCTCGGCAGCCATCAAAGTGGCCGAACTCCGCCGCTGCCGGGGCGGGCTCGAGGTGTGGCACGCCGGGCTGGCACTGCTGCCAGCAGACGTAATCGTGGATTCCACCGTAGCCGACAGCGCCACGTTGGCCAATGTGCTGGTTCACCTGCTGGAAGAAAGCGAGGCGGTGTCGCGGACGCTGGTCGCAGGAGTGAGTGGCAACTCAGTCATCGTGCGCAAACTGACGCTCCCGGCAATGCCAGAGCCTCAATTAGGCGAAGCTGTATTACGCGAGGCTGGGCAGATCCTTCCCTTTGGACTTGACGAAGTGGATCTTGATTACCACGTTTTATTCGACCCGGCAACCGAGGGCGAGCTTGCCCGGCAAGCGCAGAACGCCGCCGCCCCAGTCCTTCGTTCGGATACGGCAGGCTCTACGATGGATGTGCTGTTGTGTGCGGCTCGCAAAGAAAAAATCATGAGTTATAGCCACGTGTTGGCGTTGGCGGGCTGCGTGGTGGAAATTGTTGACCTCGACGTGCTCGCCTTGCAGAATTGCTACGAATATAACTACCAGCCCGCCGATGGCCTGGTAGTCGCGCTGTTGAATATTGGCAACCGCAGCATCAACCTGAGTGTGGTGCGGGGCACCCGGCCATTGTTCACTCGAGATATCGCCGCTGGTGGACACCACTACACCGATGCCTTGCAAAAAGAGTTTGACGTGAGCGAAGAAGAAGCTGAACAAATGAAGTTGGGCGAGCTACCGGGTGCAAACGCCGAAGCAGTTGCAGCAATTCTGCGGCAGGTGAACCAGATAGTAGCTTTGGAAGTCCGCAAAACGCTGGACTTCGCACGCATGACGGTGGGCGACACCATGGAGCGAATGTATCTGGCGGGTGGCGGGGCGAGGACTCCCGGTATTGCGGCTGCTCTGGAACAAGAGTTCGGAATTGCGGTGGAAAACTTGAACCCACTGCGGAGGATTGGAGTGTCTGGTAACGGTCCCTTAGCCGCGCTGCTGGCCAAGCATCCGGAACAGATGGCGGTGGCCATAGGCCTCGCCTTGAGGAGCGTTGACCAAGCATGATTCGCATCAACTTACTGGTAACGGGGGCGGGGGCGGCGGAGCATCACCGGGCCCTGCCGGTGGCACCGAATCCTCAGTCGTTGCGGCCCTTTCTTCTGGCATTTGCCTTGGTGGCCACCGCAAATCTCGGCTACTATCTGTGGCTGCAGCAGGTAGCTTCGGAGGTGGCGCAGAAAACCGTAGTGGAGCAGCAGCACAATCAGCAGCTCGCGCAAGTCAAGGCCCGCTTCCTAACTCGGCAGGAGGAAGCCGAAGAGTATCGCAAACGGGTAGAAGTTATAGAGCAGTTGCGGACCGCCCAAGCCGGACCCGCTACGCTGTTGGACTTACTTGGGGATACCGTTGGTGGTAACCACTCGGTGTGGCTGACTGCGGTGAAGGACAATGGCAATAGCATTGACCTGAACGGTCAGGCGGCGACGCCTGAGGCGCTGACGGCCTTGATTGCAGAGTTACAACGCTCCGGTTACTTTCGCACAGTAGAGATTCATGAGTCCTATCAAGACAACGGCGGCAGTGCCGGAGCACCGTATCAATTTACATTGAGCTGCGAAAAAGGAAAGGTTTAGGCGCGGAGAAGTTATGGCAAGCTGGAGCCAAAGCAAGGCCTCAACCCGATGGGCGATTGCGGGACTAGCGCTCGCCGCTGTTACGGTGGGACTATATTTTCTGGTCTATGCGTCGGAAGCCACGGCGAATCAGGAAGCAGAGCACCATTTACACGTACTAGAGACGGAGAACGTCGAGTTAGAGCGCTTCCGCCCTCGCCTGCTCGAACTAGAAGGGCAAATCTCGCTGCTGAAGCAGAAGATGCAAGAGGGCCAAAGAGTGGTGCCCGATGAAAAAGAGGTGGCTGCACTAATGGACAGCCTAAGTCGGGAAGCACATAGCGCGGGCATTGAGGTGCGCCGCTACACGGCGCGACCGGTGGCGCAGCATGACTACTATGCAGAGGTTCCCTTTGAATTGGAGTTAGATGGTAAGTACTACAACCTGCTGCAGTTTTTTCAGAAAGTGGCTGCGATGAATCGGCTGGTGAATATTAGCGCCCTGCAGCTCGCTTCCACCCAGAGTCCGCAGGAGGCCAAGGCGAAGCGCACCTACCACTACGGAGCGGGAGAGACAGTAGTGGCTACCTGTGTAGCCACAGGGTTTTACGGGCAGAGTGCGCCACCGCCACCTGCAGCCAAAGCAGGAGCTGCAGGGGTTGCACGGCCATAACCGATGCATCTGGCTGCTGAGTAACGTAAGTATATGTGGTACGACCGGGGAGAGACGCGATGGATAGGGATGCGGAATTGATGGCGGAGCTCAGGTGGCACCAAAGCGCATGTGCGATTGTAATTCTAACCGGATGGATGTTGAGTGTTGCTGCACTCCCGGCGCAGGACCCACCGGGTAGCCAAATGGGATTGCCCCTGCCCGCGAAGATACGCTTGACGACCGCAGCGACCGCCGCCCCAGCACCCCCAGCGCCCCTAGCGTTGCCTGAAGCAATACAGAGAAGAGACACGTCGGAACCTGACTCTAGCGTGACAATCGCACGAAGAGTACGCCGCGACCCCTTTCTGCGACCGGAAGTAGCTAGTCCCGGTGTGTTGCGTTGCTCCGGCAAAGGATGTTTGGTGGCGGAGGATCTGACGGTGCGCGGGGTCGTACAGTCTTCTACAAGAAACTTCGCGATTGTAGTGGACACTGCTGGGCGAGTGTACTTTCTGGGCGAGCGAGAGGCAGTACGTGGGGGTGTGGTGGAACGAATCGCCGCCGACGGTATTGTGTTTCGTATGCAACAACCCGGCAAGCCGGCGCAGCGCTTAGTGCGGCATTTGGCCAATGTAGGTGATTTGCAATAGTGTGTTGAGAAGCGGTTGGTGTGAGCCAAAGGAAAAGAGAGAGTCATGACCAGAGCTACTCTAGTTCGGTGCCGGTTCGTGATACTACTGGCGCTAATGCACAGCGGCACAACGGGGGCGTTGGCGCAACCCGTAGCTCTTCGTGTGCAGAGCGTCAGCGTACAAGGAACTGGGGAATCTGCAACGGTGCGCATCGCCAGTACGGGCGAACTGCATCCGGAAATTGCCATGCTAGCGGCGCCACCGCGTTTAGTGATTGATTTGCCAGGGGCCGCTCTGGCTGCCTCATTGCGCAATAGCTATCCGCACAGTGGCGGGGTGCGCGCGCTCCGCGTGGCCATGCATACGTTGGCCGATGGCAGACGGGCGGCGCGCATTGTGGTTGACCTGGATGAGTCGCGAGAGTATGCCGCGACAGGGGGAGCATCAGAGCTGAAAATTCGTTTGGGCCCTGCGGCCGCTCCGGTGCTTACCTCTGTTCCAGATCTACGACTCTTGCAGTTAGCTGCCTATCGTCCCGCCACGGCGGCGTTGGGCGGGCTTGCGATGCAGGGGGAGCGAGTTGCGGGCGATCGGTTGCCAGTTCCGTCTTCTGGTTTGCCTGCAGTTGCCACAGTTGCCGCCGTCGCGCCGGGTACTTCGCTGCCAGCACCGGGAGTGGTGGGCGCTGCACCGAAACACGAGGCGCAGCCCGAGATAGCTTACTCGCGGTTTGCTGGATCTCCGATCTCGCTAAACCTGCGTGAAGCCGACTTGCGAGACTTCTTCCGCATGATTCATGAAGTAAGTGGACTGAACGTAGTGCTGGAACCAAATGTCAAAGGCACACTAACCATTGTGCTGGACGCAGTACCGTGGGATCAGGCGCTGGATATTGTTCTAAAAAATAACGATTTAGGGCTGCAACGGGAAGGTAATGTCCTGCGGATTGCGACTTCGGATGCAATCAAGAAAGAAGCGGAAAACCGCAAGGCAACTCAGGAAGCAGAGGCACAGGCGATTGGCAAAATCAACAGCACCCGGTATTTAAGTTATGCCAAGGCAAAAGAAGTGGCGGCCGTAGTAAAGAAATTTGTAAGTAGCCGGGGCGACGTAATAGCCGACGACCGAACCAATGCGATCATTGTGAATGACATTCCCGGCACCATGCCAGCGATTGATGCTTTGGTGAAGCAGCTCGATCGCAAAACACAGGAGGTGGAGATCGAAGCGCGCGTCGTGGCTGCTACTCGCAGCTTTGCGCGGGATATTGGTACACAGCTAGGTTTCGGATTTGGCAACGCCAGTACTGCGCTTGGCGGTGCATCTGCGGTAGGGAATTCGCCGATTCAGACGCCGAATTTGCCAAAGCAATACATCACAAACGGTACAAATCAGATACCGCTCTTCTCGAACTTAGGGGTTACGTCGCCCACCAGCGGACTTAGTCTGCTTACCGCGACCACTGGATACCAAGTTGACGTGATTCTTACGGCGGCGGAGTCGGCTGGCTTGTTGAAGATTCTCTCCCGTCCCCGCGTGGTCACGCAGGACAACATTCAGGCGGTGGTCAAGCAAGGGGTACGGGTACCGATTGTAACTCAGGCGCAACTCAACGGCCCTCCCACGGTCAACTACGTGGACGCATTCCTCCGGCTTACAGTCACTCCGCAGATTACATCAGAAGGTACCATCTTTCTGAATGTAGATGTTGAAAACACCACGCCAGATTTTGGGCATACGGTGCAGGGCAACCCGTCACTCATTACGCAGCAGGCAACCACGCAAATACTGGTGACGGATGGCGGCACGGTTGTGATCGGCGGGGTGATTCAAACCACAAACTCGGTCAACACATCGCAAGTGCCTCTGCTGGGCGACATCCCGGTTTTGGGGAACCTGTTCAAGCGGCGAAGCGTCAGCACCTCGAACCAAGAACTGATTTTCTTCATCACACCCAAGATCATTCAAACGTAGTCGCGGCAGGCGCCGTGCCTGCGGCATCGCAGCGGCGGAGGTTGGGCTGTGCCTCGCAGCCCGCCTCATCTTCCGGCATAATTTGGCATAATTTACAGATGGACTTTGTTTCTCGTGTGCGACGGCTGCGGCCTCCGATGGTGGGGGCGCGGCTCGACTTACTGCTCATCACCCACCTGCCCGACGTTCGATATTTGTGCGGATTCACTGGCAGCGCGGCAGTGCTGGGGGTCACGCCGAATTCCGCGACGCTGTTCACCGATGGTCGTTACCGCGAGCAGGCGCGTTCGGAGGCGTTCGGGGTTAAGGTGGTGGTGGGCAAGGGTAGCGCGCTCACCGGCGCGGGGGCGTGGGTCGGCCGGTTCACAGCAAACATCAGTGGTCAAGGTGAAGCGGGTTCGATTCGCGTCGGCTGTCAGTTCGACTCGGTTACCGTCGCGATTCGCGACCGGGTGCGCGCTTTTTTGCCGACAAGCGCGAAGCTGGTTGATGCCAGTCTTCTGGTTCCCGGCCTGCGCCTGATCAAGGATGCTGATGAGTTGCGATGCATCCGCAAAGCGGTAAAGCTTGGCGATGACCTGCTTGGTGTGGCTCTAGACGCGATTCGCGCGGGAGTTCGCGAGTCGGAAGTGGCGGCGGCGATGGAGTATGAGGCACGTAAGCGCGGGGCGGAAGGAATGTCGTTCCCGAGCATTGTGGCGGCAGGGGCGCGATCGGCACTGCCACACGGGGTGGCCTCGGGCGCGCGGATTCCGCGGCGGGGGTTCGTGGTACTGGACTTCGGTGTTATACTCGCGGGTTATTGCTCTGACATGACGCGGACGGTGCACCTGGGCCGGACAACCGCGGAATCGCGGAATTGGTACGGGGCGGTACAAGCGGCGCAGCAGGCGGCGCTGGAAGCAGTAAAGCCGGGCGCGAGCTGTGGCGAAGTGGATGAGGCGGCGCGTAGTGTGTTGCGCAAGGCCAAGTTGGCAGAGTTTTTTACGCATTCCACCGGGCACGGTGTGGGGTTGGAGATTCATGAGATGCCCCGCATCGGAACGCGGCAGGAGGCGGTGCTGGAGCCCGGCATGGTGATCACCATCGAGCCGGGTATTTATGTGCCGGGAAGAGGCGGGATTCGGATTGAGGATATGGTGGCCGTGACACGCAAAGGCTGCGAAATTCTGACCCGGTCGCCCAAGGAACTGATCGAGCTATCACGATGAATCAAAAAGAACTGAAAGAGCTAATCGAATTTCTCATCGAAAAGGATATCGCCGAGTTTGAGTTGGAGCGCGGCGACGTCAAGGTTAAGATCAAGCGTGCGGGCGAAGCCGTCGCTCCGGCTGAGGTGCGCTATGTGAGCAATCCAGTGCCGTCACCTCAGGCTCCGGTTGCTGCCCCGCAAGCGGCTATGCCGGGGGCTGCCGCTGGGCCAGCCGAGCCAGAAGAAAAGCTGCATCTGGTGGCGTCGCCCATTGTAGGAACCTTTTACGAGTCGCCATCGCCGGGTTCACCCCCGTTCGTCAAGGTAGGGGATCAGGTGACGGCGGGCCAAGTGCTATGCATTGTGGAAGCCATGAAGCTGATGAACGAGATTGAATCGGACGTCTCGGGCGAAGTGGTAAAACTGATGGCCAAAAACGGGCAGCCCATAGAGTATGGTCAGCCGCTGTTTGCTGTCCGGAGCTCCAAGTAGATGTTGGAAGAGTCTTTTGCAACCTTTTTTCGCGCGCCCAATATAAAGCATGTTCAGTAAAATTCTGATTGCCAATCGCGGAGAGATCGCTCTCCGCATCATTTGTGCCTGCAAAGAACTGGGCATCCGCTCGGTCGCGGTTTATAGCGAGGCGGACCGCAACTCTCTGCACGTGCGCTTCGCGGACGAAGCGATTTGCATCGGCCCCCCCCAAGTCAACAAGAGTTATCTGAATATTCCTGCCGTGATTAGCGCTGCGGAAATAGCCGATGTGGACGCGATCCATCCCGGCTACGGCCTGCTTTCGGAAAATTCGAACTTCGCGGAAGTTTGCCGCGAATCGGGCATCAAGTTCATTGGCCCGCCGCCGGACGTGATGCGGTTGATGGGCGAAAAGGATAGGGCGCGTGCGGCGGTAAAGGCGCGTGGTGTGCCCGTGCTGCCGGGTTCGGATGGAATTCTGGCCTCGCCAGAAGAGGCGATTCAATCGGCGCGGCAGATTGGCTACCCCGTGATTTTAAAGGCTTCTGCGGGCGGCGGTGGGCGTGGCATGCGCATTGTGCGCAGCGAAGATGAAATCGTGAATTTGTATCAGGCAGCAAGCAGTGAGGCAGCAGCTGCTTTCGGCAATGGCAGCATGTACATGGAAAAGTTCGTGGAGCGCCCCCGCCATATCGAATTCCAGATTCTAGCCGATTCCTACGGCAAGGTGATGAGCCTGGGCGAGCGCGAGTGCAGCATTCAGCGCCGCCACCAAAAACTGCTGGAAGAGGCACCCTCCACGCAGGTGAGCGAGGAATTGCGCGACGAGATTGGCGGGATACTGTGCCGCATGCTCGCCGACGTTGGGTATGTGAATGCTGGCACCATCGAGTTTCTAATGGATACCGACCGCAAGCTCTACTTCATCGAGATGAACACGCGCATTCAGGTCGAGCATCCGGTGACGGAGATGGTGACGGGCGTGGACTTGGTGAAGAGCCAGATTCTGATTGCCGACGGCGCGCATCTGGAAGACCTGATTCCAGCCGTACCGCCGATACGCGGCCACGCGATCGAGTGCCGCATCAACGCCGAGCATCCGGAGAAATTCACGCCATCTGCAGGCAAGATCAACGTTTTCAATACACCGGGTGGGCCTGGGGTCCGTGTTGATACCGCTGCCTACGCCGAGGGGACGATTCCGCCGCACTATGATTCGATGATTGCGAAGCTGATTGTGCACGGAAAGGATCGCCCCGAGGCGATTCAGCGGATGAAGCGCGCGCTTGATATGTTCATCGTGGAGGGCATTCACACCACGATTCCGCTGCAAAAGCGCATTCTGAACGACCCGGACTTTGCCTCTGCCGACCTCGACACCCACTTTATTGAGCGGCTATTTGCCAAAGGTTAACCTCAGTATGCTTTGTGCGGGGTGGAGGTGAGCCACATCCTCTTGCCCCGCCTCTATCCCATTGTGGATGCCGCGTTCTTCCCCGAGCGGTCGGCCATGCTTGCATATGTAGAAGAGTTGCTCGGCGCAGGGGTGGCCCTGCTGCAATACCGCAACAAGTCAGGCGACGTGCGCCGCATGATGGAGGATGGTCTGGCGATTCGCGCGCTGGTGGGCGATCGAGCCAAGCTCATCATGAATGACCGAGCGGATCTGGCGGTTGCGTCCGGGTTTGGCGGCGTCCATCTGGGGCAGGACGACCTTTCGCCCGCAGGAGTGCGGCGCGTCATCGGCCCCAGTCTCTGGCTCGGCCTCTCCACGCACAATCTTGAGCAACTGAGTCTTGCCGATGCGACTGACGCAGACTATCTGGCGATTGGCCCGGTGTTTGGCACCACCAGCAAAGAGCGGCCTGACCCGGTGGTGGGGCTTGCGGGCGTTCGCGCTGCGCGGGCGCTGACGCGCAAGCCGCTTGTGGCGATTGGCGGCATCACGCCACAAAATTGTGCCTCGGTCATCGCTGCCGGGGCGGACTCGGTAGCGGTGATTTCCGGCTTGCTGCCGCACCCGGAATTCTCTACCTTGAAATCAGTTGGGGCATTTCTTCGCGCTTTCATGTAAAGTTCTTAAGAATTTCATCGCTAGGGTTTTGCGCCAACTTGTGACCGACAATATGGACAATCGCGCGGCGACAGCCGCTTCTGCTGCTTCTACGGGCAACGAACCCGAGTTCGTTAAAGGTCTGGGCCTGACCAGTGCCACCACCCTGGTAATTGGGGCCATGATCGGCTCCGGCATTTTTGTGGTGTCGGCGGATATTGCCCGCTTGGTGGATTCGCCAGCGCTGCTGATTGGTGCGTGGCTGGTGACCGGTTTTATGACCTTGGCGGGAGCGCTCAGCTATGGCGAGCTGGCCGCGATGATGCCCAAGGCCGGCGGCCAATACGTCTATCTGCGCGAGGCACTGGGGCCGTTGTGGGGATTTCTCTACGGCTGGACTCTGTTTCTGGTGATCCAGACGGGCACGGCGGCTGCGGTGGCTGTAGCGTTTGGCAAGTTTCTGGGTGTTTTTTTCCCCTCGATTTCGGCGTCCAACTGGATTTGGCATATCGCCCATGTTCCGCCGGTACACATTGGCGACATGGTGCTCGGCAACATGGACGTCGGCCTGAATACCCAGAATCTAGTGGCCGTGATCATGGTCGCGGTCATTTCTGGAATCAATGTGTTCGGGGTCAGGCTGGGTGCGGCGATCCAGAACATCTTTACTTTTTCCAAGACGGCTGCGCTGCTGGGCTTGGTGATTATCGGCGCTTTTGCCGCGAACGCAACGGCCATCGCTGCGAACTTCAGCAACTTCTGGCGCAATGCTGGCTGGGGCTCGTTGCACGGGGTGCAGGTAGGTGCCGGCGGGCCGACGGTAATGGTCGGGGTGCTAACGATTCTGGCGGTAGCGCAAGTGGGCTCGCTGTTCTCGGCGGATGCTTGGAACAACGTCACGTTTACTGCGGGCGAGATCAAAAATCCGAGCCGCAACCTGCCGCTCTCTTTGGCGCTGGGTACGAGCATTGTGATTCTGCTCTACATCGCTGCCAATTTTGTCTACCTTGGAGTGCTGCCGCTTGCGGGCGACGCGCAAGGAACCACGATTCTGGCGCGCGGCATTCAGCACGCTTCCGAAGACCGCGTAGGCACGGCGGTGATGCAGCAGATTTTTGGCGGCACAGGTGGCAGCTTGATGGCGGTCGCCATCCTTATCTCCACCTTTGGCTGCGTGAACGCTCTGCTGTTGGCGGGCGCACGCGTCTATTACGCCATGGCCAAAGACGGCCTGTTCTTCCAAAAGGTTGGCGTGCTGCACCCAAAGTACAAAACGCCAGCATTTTCATTGATGGTGCAAGGCGTGTGGACCTGCGTGCTTTGCCTCTCTGGCAGCTACGGGCAACTGCTCGACTACATTATTTTCGCGGTCCTTGTCTTCTACATCCTTACGATTGCAGGGCTGTTCATTCTGCGCCGCACCCGGCCGAATGCGCCGCGGCCTTATAAGGCGCTTGGCTATCCATACATTCCGCTGATTTATGTGGCGATGGCGCTCTTTATTGACGTGATTCTTTTGCTGTATAAACCGCAATACACATGGCCGGGGCTGATTATCGTCTTGATTGGTATCCCTGTGTATTTCTTGTGGTCGCGCGGTGCGGAAGCGAAGCGCGCCGAAGGCTAGGATGGATTTGTTTACCTGAAGGCGAATGGAAACAGCGGAAATTGCGTCGTCAGTATGATCACCAAGTCAGCATGATCACCAAGGGAGAGAAAACTAGTGGCGAGTTCACTGCTCAGAACAAAGTCAATTGAACGTTTGCAAGTGCAAGGTGAGAAGGCAGGGCTCAAGCGTACTTTGGGGCCGTGGTCGCTTACCGCACTAGGCATCGGTGCCATTATTGGTGCAGGCCTGTTCGTTCGTACGGCGGCGGCCATCGCAGAGCGGTCTGGTTCGTCGGTCACGCTCTCCTTCATTCTGGCGAGTCTGGGCTGTGCATTCGCCGGACTGTGTTATGCCGAGTTTGCTTCCATGATTCCGATTGCCGGGAGCGCCTACACCTACTCCTACACCACTATGGGTGAGTTGGTCGCTTGGATCATTGGGTGGGATCTGGTGCTGGAGTACGCGGTAGGTGCCGCGACGGTGGCTATCGCCTGGAGCGAGTACTTCAATAAGATCCTCCAACTGGTGGGGTTGCACGTTCCGTTCGAATGGTGCCATTCGCCGTTTGAAGTTATGCCCGGCACCAGTCTCCACGGGATCATGAATATTCCCGCAGTCGTGATACTGGGTTTGTTATCTGCTCTACTTGTGCGGGGTACGCAACAGTCCGCCTTCGTTAACAGCTTGATCGTCATCACCAAGGTCACCATCGTCATTATGGTGATTGTGGTGGGATGGGGCTTCATTAACCCGGCCAACCACACTCCGTATATTCCTTTGGCGACCACCTACACGACGCCGCAAGGGATCACGCACCCGTATGGCGGCATTATGGGCATTCTAGGAGCGGCAGGCGTGGTGTTCTTCGCCTTCATCGGGTTTGACGCGGTTTCAACCGCAGCGCAGGAGGCCAAAAACCCCAAGCGCGACATGCCCATCGCCATTTTAGGTTCGCTGGCCATCTGCACCATCTTGTATGTTTTGTTTTCGCACGTGCTAAGCGGCGTGGCGACGGTGGACGACTTCCGTACCGCTGGTAAGGAAGCTTCCGTCACCTTTGCCATTGCGAAGTACATGACAGGGTATGCGTGGATGGCCAACTTTGTGACGGTTGCCATTTTGGCTGGGTTCTCTTCCGTCATTCTGACCATGCTGTATGGCCAGTCCCGCGTCTTTTTCTCCATGAGCGAAGACGGGTTGGTACCGAAGGTATTCTCGGATGTCCATCCCCAGTTCAAAACGCCATGGAAGTCCAACATTCTGTTCTTCCTGCTGACCTCAATATTTGGCGGATTCATTCCGGAAGATGTGGTAGGGGAAATGACAAGTATTGGAACCTTGTTTGCATTTATTCTGGTCTGCGCGGGCGTTTGGATTTTGCGCCGGAAGCGGCCCGATCTGGAGCGGAGTTTCAGAGTTCCTGCGGTTGGCCTCATTTCTATTCTGGGGATTCTGGTTTGCGGCTCGATGATTTATGGCTTGGGCTGGACCAACTGGTTGCGGCTGATTGTTTGGCTGGCGATTGGCTTAACGATCTATTTCACCTACGGTCGCAAGCACAGCAAGCTGAATGGAACAGTGGCTGGCTGAGGCGCAGGATCGAATCGTACGAGGCAGTGCTCACCAAAGAGTTGAACCAATGGCCCCCTCTCACCGCGAGCGGGGGCCAATTGTTTTAGAATCCAGCCGTGGCCTCTCCCTTTCGATTGCTGCGCAGTCTGCGCTTTCTGGGTGCCGCGCTATCTGCGGTGATCGCGATTGGTACCGTCGGCTACCACTTTCTGGAAGGCTGGAGCTATTTCGACGGCTTCTACATGGTCGTTACCACGCTGACCACGGTGGGCTATGGCGAAGTGCACCCGCTCTCGTTTCAAGGCCGTGTGTTCACCATCTTCGTCTTGATCTCAGGCGTGACGCTGGTGCTGTTAACCATTGGCGGCCTGACTCATGCTTTACTAGAATCCGAATTGCAATCGTTTTTTGGAAGGCGCCGTATGGACCGCCAGATCAGCCATCTTTCCGGACACTATATTCTTTGCGGAGCGGGCCGGGTAGGACGCAGTGTGGCCCGCGAATTGGCATCCAAGGGCGCAGCCTTTGTGGTGATTGACCAGAATGAAGCCAAGTTCGCGCAATGCGACCCGGGCTGGCTAACCATGAACGGCGATGCGACCAAAGAGGAGACCTTGCGACTGGCGCGGATTGACACTGCGGGGGGCTTGGTTGCTGCCGCCACTACCGACGCCACCAATCTCTATGTTGTCCTCACCGCGCGCACGCTGAATCCCAAGCTGCGCATCATCGCGCGCGCGAGTGAAGAGGATGCCGCGAAACATCTGCGGACCGCTGGCGCGGACTCAGTCGTGTCGCCCTATCACTTTGCCGGGCAGCGCATCGCCTACACGTTTCTGCGCCCCAACGTGATCAATTTCTTAGACTCTGCGACCATCAACTTGGGCATGGATTTGGAGATTGATGAGTTCAACGTAAGCGCCTCTTCTCGCCTGGCTGGGCAAGCGCTGGGTACCTCTGGCATACGGCAGCAGAGTGGAGTGATTATTTTGGCGATTAAGCGCGACGGGAAGATGCACTTCAACCCCTCGCCCGAAGACTGTCTGGAAGCGGGCGACTCGCTGATCGCTATGGGTCATACCGACGGATTGAAGATGCTCGGGCAAAACGCAGCGGGGGTGGCATGAAGGTCGTTACCACAGCGGAGATGCGTGCGATTGACGCGGCAACTTCCGCGCGCTTTGGTATTCCGTCGCTCAGACTGATGGAGAATGCCGGAATTGCAGTGGCGCAGTTCGCCCTGCAACGCTTTCCGCAGGCGGAGAAGATCACGGTCGTTTGTGGCAAGGGCAACAACGGCGGCGACGGTTTTGTCGCCGCGCGCAAGCTGAATGAAGCCGGACGGCACGTTCAGGTTTTGTTGCTGTCGCGTCCGGAGGATGTGAACGGAGATGCAGCGGAGATGCTGCGGCGCTTGCCGCATCGGCTGCTGCATATAGTTACCAGCGCGGCAGATCTGCAAGGTGACCCTGTTCGTCTCGCGCTGCGCGCGCCGCTAATCGTAGACGCGATTCTAGGTTCAGGATTTAACCCGCCGGTGGAAGGTCTTTACGCAGCCGTGATTACGGCGATCAACTCCGCGCATGGTAGCGTGTTGGCGGTAGATGTGCCGTCGGGCGCGGATTCTGACGCCACTCGTCCGCAAACCGGTCTGCTTGCACGCGCTGATGCGGTCATCACTTTTACCGCGTCTCGGCAGGCGCACGTGCTGACGTCGCTTACCTCTGGTCCTGTGCTGGTGGCGGCTATTGGTTCGCCAGCAGAGGCCATCGTTTCGGAATTGTCCCAGAGCGTCATCACGCCGAGTCAGGTCGCAAAGCTATTTACACCTCGCTTAGCCGACGCCAATAAGGGGAGCTACGGTCACGTGTTCGTGGTGGGTGGTGCGTTTGGCAAGGCAGGTGCCCCGGCGATGACCGGCATGGCAGCTTTACGCTCGGGTGCGGGGCTTGCGACGGTGGCGTGTCCGACCGGCATTGTGGGTACCGTCTCTGGTTTTATGCCGGAGTTGATGACGCAGCCGATGCGCGAAACTGGGGAAGGAACCTTGGCGTCGCAGCAAGCGGGCTTCGATTTAACTCTTGGCGCGGCCGATGTTCTGGCGATAGGCCCGGGACTGTCGCGGCAAGCTGAGAGCGCGGCATTGGTGCGTGCATTGGTGCACTCCAGCAACGAGCGCATCGTATTGGATGCCGACGGGTTGAATGCATTTGAAGGGCGGTTAGAGGAGTTGCAAGCTGGGGGACGCGCGCTGGTGCTCACGCCCCATCCGGGCGAGATGGCGCGGCTAGCCGGTCTCTCCGTTGCCGAGGTGCAGGCGAATCGGCTGCAAGTTGCGCGGGCGTTTGCTGTGCGACATCAAGTGACACTCGTCCTCAAAGGGCATCGCACTCTCGTTGCATTCCCGGACGGAGAGGTTTACGTCAACACCACTGGGAATCCCGGCATGGCCACTGGCGGCACTGGCGACATGCTCACGGGCATGGTCGCGGGTATTTGGGCGCAACACGTTCGTGAGCCTGAGCAGCCTCGCGAGGCGGTGCTGGCGGCTGTGTTTCTGCATGGCTTGGCGGGCGATATTGCGCGGCAGCACGTTGGAGAGCATTCGCTCGTGGCTACCGATATTCTGGCCGCGCTGCCGGAAGCGATTGGCAAAGTGCGTACTCTTGCCGCGCTGCCATGGCAGCCGGTGTGCAACCATCTTTCGCTATGCTGACGTCGGTGCAGGAATTTCTCACGCAATCCGCCGAGGAAAGTATCGCGCTGGGCGAGCGCATGGCCGCGCAGTTTACCCCGCCCAAGCTGATTCTGCTGCGTGGAGACCTCGGAGCGGGGAAGACTACACTCACCAAAGGCATCGCACTGGGGTTTGACGCGGCAGAGGCGGATGAGGTGACCAGCCCTACCTTCACGCTGGTGCATGAGTATCGTGGTCCCCAGGTGACGATTTACCACCTTGACCTCTACCGCATTGACACCGAGCGCGAGTTGGCCACGTTGGGACTGGAAGAAATGTGCGCCGACAATGCGATCGTGTTGATTGAGTGGGGTGAAAAATTTCCGCGGCTGCTGCGCGAGTGCGACGCCGAAATCATCATCGAGCGCACTGGCGAAGATTCGCGAAAATTCGTTCTTCGTGCCAGATAGGGAGAGCGAAACCCACCACAGAGGCACCGAGCATCCGTGTCTCCGTGGCGGTCCTGGTCTTTGGACTGCTCTTAGAAGCCCATCACGTTATAGCCGCAATCCACATAAATGGTTTCGCCAGTGATGCCGCTGGAAAGATCTGACGCCAGGAAGAGCGCAGTATTTGCCACTTCCACGGTTTCTACATTGCGGCCTAAGGGGGCTCGTTCGGAGTGGCCCTTCAGCATATCGCTTAGGCCAGAAATACCGCGAGCGGCGAGCGTCTTGATCGGCCCCGCTGAAATCGCATTCACGCGTATCTTTTGCTTACCCAGGTCGCTGGCCAAATAGCGAACACAACACTCCAGCGCAGCCTTGGCTACGGCCATCACGTTGTAACGCGGCACCACTTTTTCTGCGCCGTAGTAGCTCATGGTCATGATGCTGCCGCCGTCTGTCATCAGAGGCGCGGCCCCACGAGCCACGGCTACCAGCGTGTAAGCGCTCACGTCGAGAGCTACCCGGAATGCTTCACGGCTGGTGAACACAAAATCATTGGTCAATGCTTCTGCCGGAGCATAGGCGACGCTGTGCACCACCACGTCGAGTTTGCCGTAGCGTTCCTTGAGTGTCGCGAACAGCGCGTCCACTTCGGCGTCATTAGAAAGGTCGCACTGAAAGCTCTCGGCACCGGGCAGAGTGGCAATCAGGTCTTTGCTTTCTTGACCCAACCGTTCGTTTTGGTAGGTAATGGCAAGCTGCGCGCCCGCGCCATGCAATGCCTTAGCAATGGCCCATGCAATGCTGCGCTTATTCGCGACGCCGAAAACAACCGCAGTGCGACCGGTAAGGTTGGTGGGAGAATCTGACATAGGGAGAAAGCCTCCGGGCGATCGTAAAATCGCGAACCGACAGGATAGCAGGTCGCTAATGCTACTACTTCCTCGCGACCGCCAGTCCGCTCCAGACGTTGCTGATGGCGCAGACCTTATGGTCCACCTATCCGGGCGCCAGAATGGCATGGTAAATTTCGTTTTCGGGCGATGCGCAACCAAGGCTTCCGCCCCATTTCAGGGAAGCAAGCGCGCTCGGGGCCATGCTCGGCATCCTAAATCAAGCGCCGGCGGTGAGGCCATCACTAGCGAGAGGTTATACTCACGATGCGCAAAGGCAGCAGGCAAAGCGACAAAACATTAGGACATCAGCATGGGTCTGAAACTGGGTCGGCTGTTCGGCAAAAAAAAGCTGAAGCAGGAACACAAGGTGCTGTCGCAGTTGCAGTCGCGCCATGAGGCTGTGGTGCCGGAGTATCATCGCCCGACGCCTGAGTGCCCTCATCCCGAACGCTGGAGCATGTACGACTCCATGACTGCGGAGGTAGAGGTACTGGAATTTCTCCGCACCCTCGTCACCACAATCAAGCCAGAACTGATCGTGGAGACCGGCACCTTCAGCGGCATTAGCACGTTATGGATGGCGGAGGGCTGCAAGGCAAACGGCTTTGGCCGGATTGTGAGCTGCGAGTTTGATCCGCTGGTGTACGAAAATGCCAAGGCCCGCGTGGCGCGTTCAGGCCTAGCAGAATGGATTGAGTTGCGCAACGAATCCAGCTTAGAGATGGCGGTGGAAGGGCGGATTGACTTGCTCTACAGTGACAGCGATTTGCCAATTCGGGAGCAGGAGGTCAGGCGCTTCCTTCCGCAGATCAACCCTTACGGGCTGATTTTGATGCATGACGCCAGTTCGCACTTGAAGGAAGTGCGTGCGGCAGCACTCAAGCTGGAGCAGGAGGGCCTGATTTCTGCCGTGCTGCTGCCCACACCGCGCGGGTTAGTGGTGGCGCAAAAGCGCGAAGGGCGCCGCTAAAACAGCGCGGCTCCGCGCCAAATCCCGCGAGAGGACAACTTCGCGCCCTCTAAGGACGTCCCGCCCTGCGCATATTCCTTCAGCTTGTTATGCAGAGTCTTCAGACTGATCTGCAAGATTTCTGCCGCGCGGGTTTTGTTGTTGCGGGTGGCTTCCAGCGTCTTCAGGATAATGAGCCGCTCCGCTTCACTCACTGTGGTGCCGACTGTGAGGTGCACAGCACTGGCATCGCCCGCCGTGTGCCAAGGGTTGGCTTCACCAAAATCAGGCGGCAGGTGGCGAGGTTCAATCAGTCCGCCTTCACACACAATAATGGCGCGCTCCAGCGCATTGCGCAGTTCGCGCACAGTGCCGGGCCAGTTGTGCAGTTGCAGCGCGCGCTTGGCCGCTTCACTTACGCCTGCCACTTGGCGGCTATGCTTGCGGTTCATCTCGTAAAGCAGAGTGTCAATCAAAAGCGGTACGTCGTCCATACGCTCGCGCAAGGGTGGCATGTGCAGGTCAAATACGCGCAACCGGTAATACAGGTCGCTGCGCAATTGGCCTTCCGCAATGGCCTGCTGGGGAATTTTGTTTGTGGCTGCTAGGACGCGGACGTCCACCGCAGCTTCAGTCTTGCTGCCTAAGCGCCTCACTTTGCGATCTTCCAGCACACGCAGTAATTTGGCCTGAGTGGCTACGGGCATCTCGCCAATTTCATCCAACAAGAGCGTGCCGCCCTCGGCTAGCTCAAAACAGCCGATGCGACGCTCCATGGCACCGGTAAAGGCACCCCGCTCATGGCCGAAGATCTCGCTTTCGATCAGGGTCTCAGGAATGGCGGCGCAGTTAATCGCCACAAAAGGCCGGTTGCGCCGGGGACTCAACTCGTGAATCGCCCGTGCCGCGAGCTCTTTGCCCGTGCCGCTCTCTCCGGTAATTAGAACCGATGCCGTGCTGGGTGCGATCATTTCCACCAGCCGGAACAGCTCTTTCATGGGTCGCGAGCAACCAACCAGTGAGCCCAGTGAACCGCTGTCGCGGAGGCGGCGTCGCATGACTTCCTTTTCAATCTTGTCGTCATGCCGCTGCGAGGCGTTCTGTAGAATTGTTTGTAAGCGATTGAAATCAATAGGCTTGGTGATGTAGTCGTAGGCGCCGATGCGGATCGCCTGTACCGCATCTTCAATAGTTCCCTGAGCAGTGACGACGATGAAGGCGATGGTTTCGGTGTCGCCTTTCAGGCGGCAAAGCAGTTCGATGCCGCCCATGCGCGGCATTTGCAGACCCGATATCACCACTGTAGGTGACCAACTGGCGATGGCTTCGAGAGCGGCCAGTCCATCTGCTGTTGCTCTGGTTTCGTATCCCCAACCGGAGACGATCTCCGCGAGCCCCGTGCGTTCCTGTTCTACGTCCTCAACAATAAGCACTCTGCCAGTTTGCATTCCACACCCCCCCGGGCCCTAAACTTGTTTAAACCCGGCCAAGCTAAAAGGGATGCGCGGCGGCAAAAATAATTCTGAAACTTGTAGGAAAGTCCAAAGAAGCATAGGTGCGAAGGCTGGCAGGAACAACTGATGGGTGGCGAACCGGGATACGCACGGGAGAGAGCGGCAGATTCCTTTTGATTCTAGGTGACTTTGCTGTAGAATTCTCTCACCAAGAGGTTACGGGTTGACTACAACGAAGGAATCAAAATTTTTGGTTGTGATGCCGAAGAGCACCTCAAGGGTCTGGAGGATTTCCATGTCACACTGTTTTAGTTTTCGCACCGTTCGCTGGATGGGTATGGCGCTGGTGCTGATGAGTTTGGTTGGTGCTGCATTTGCGCAGCAGGATGCTCCAAGGTCGGATCTGTTTGTGGGTTATGCCTGGTCGGATCCGGGTGGAAAAACACCCTTGGGCCAGGTACCTACGCAGAAGTACGGCTGGGGCGCTGACTACACTTACAACCTCAACAAGTGGTGGGGCATTTCCGCCGACTTCGGTGGTCACTACCATACCTACTACAACACCACGACCGCGCAGATCGGTCCCCGCTTTATGTGGCGGACGGAAGGTCTGAACCTGTTTGCCCACACTTTGTTTGGTTGGAATCGTTTCTCCACGCCGGGTGGTGGTCAATCGGGTCTGCCGAGCAGCCCCAACGCAATCCACAACGGATTGGGTGCGACCTTGGGTGGTGGTCTTGACCTGCCGCTTAAGAAGTGGGTCAACCTGCGGATCATTGAAGCGGACTATCTTTACGCGCACCACAACTTCCGCGACATCGCTGATCCTACGAACAATGCCACCGACCAGATTCGTCCAAACTTCGACGGCGTGCAACTACGCAGCGGTTTGGTCTTCAACTTCGGTGACCTCACGCCGCCTCCGCCGCTTACCGCAGTTTGTGCCGCCACGGGCAACACGGAAGTGTTCGCGGGCGAGCCGGTTAGCTTTACTGCAACGCCGGGCAACGTGATGAAGAATCACTCGGTCACCTATGCATGGGCTGGCACCGGTGGTAACGTGACGGGCAAGGACAATGCTGCATCGGTGGACACCACCGGTCTGGCTCCTGGCACCTACACGGTCACCTCGCGCGTTTCCGATGCCAAGATGAAGAAGGGTGGCGATGCTAGCTGCTCTTCCAGCTTTACCATCAAGAATCCTCCGCCGAAGAATCCGCCGGTTGTCAGCTGCACGGCGAATCCGAGTTCGGTTCAGGCAGGTGCGCAGGTCAACGTGACTTGCACTTGCACCAGCCCGGATGGCGTGCCGGTTTCGGTTGCCAGCTGGACCACCACCGCAGGTAAGCTCTCGGGTAGCGGCGCTAGCGCTGCTCTGGATACGACCGGTGCTGGAGCTGGGTCGGTTACGGTCGGCGCGGTTTGCACCGACTCTCGCGGTTTGACTTCCAACGGTTCGGCCCACGTGACGGTGGAAAATCCTCCTCCGCCGCCAGCCAAGCCGGTTTCCAGCAAGCTCAACGAGTGCGCGTTCCCCAACAAGGTTAAGCCGTGGCGCGTAGATAATGCGTGCAAGGCCATCTTGGATGACGTAGCACTGCGCTTGCAACGGGAAGCGGATGCCAAGGCAACTGTGATTGGCTACGCCGACGCAAGCGAGAAGATGGCCAAGAAGGGTAAGAAAGCCAAGAATGCCAACCTCGCAGCAGAACGCGCGGTTGACTCCAAGGCATACCTGACTGGCGAAAAGGGTATTGATGCTGCCCGGATTGACACCAAGACGAGCGATGCGGATGGCCAGAAGGCCGACTTCTACATCGTCCCGGCGGGTGCTGATGCCGTCAGCGAAGGTACCGCGGTGGACGAGACGAAAGTCATGGCCATCCCAGATCACCCGAAACCGATGGCCAAGAAGAAGATGGCCAAGAAAGCTGCCGTGTAGGAGCTTCTGCTCCTGCTGGGCAAATAAAATAGAGGCTGACCGGGTTCCCGGTCAGCCTCTTTTCTTGTTGCGGAGATACTTGGCTCTCGCTTCGACCCAAGCTTCCCTCTGACTTCTGCTTCCCCAACCTAGTTGGTGCCGGTGGTACCTCTGGCTGTGTGAGCTCGCTGACAGGGCGGTAATATTAGGATATGCGCTTTCGTTTTGGTGGTTGGTTCTCCTCTCTACTTCTCGCGGCAGTGTTTGTGGTGGTGCCTTGCACCTTCGGTCTTGCCCAGTGGACCCGGATTGGGCCGGAGGGCGGCGATGCTCGCTCTCTTACCCTCGACCCGCAGAATGCCGACCGCATCTACATGGGAACTAGCTCTGGCGAGTTGTACCGGTCGCAGGACGCGGGACGCAGTTGGGCGCTGCTCGCGCGATTGGGCGGAGATGACTTCGTCCTCGACCATATTGCGCTCGACCCCAAGGACGCTAACGCCATCTACGTAGCCACGTGGAACGTGCTGGAACAGCACGCGGCCGGTGACATCTTCCGCAGCGACGACGAAGGTAAGAGTTGGCAGCTGTTGCCGGGGATGCACGGCAAATCGGTTCGGGCGCTGGCCGTGGCGGCGAGCGATTCACATACGCTGGTGGCGGGCGCTACCGACGGCGTCTATCGCAGCAGCGATCGTGGCGACCACTGGGAGCGGATCTCGCCTGCCGGGCACGCCGATATCAAGAATCTGGAATCCATCGCCGTAGACCCAAAAAATGCGGATGTGGTTTACGCCGGCACCACGCATTTGCCGTGGAAGACCAGCGACGGTGGCAAGAGTTGGACCAACATCAAGAACGGTGTGATTGACGACTCTGATGTTTTTTCCATCATCGTGGATCGCACCAATTCCTCCGTTGTTTATGCCAGCGCATGTTCGGGCATCTATCGCACGGAGAATGGCGGCGAGGTGTTCCGCAAGGTGCAGGGCATACCCTTTTCGGCGCGCCGCACCCGTATGTTGAAGCAGGATCCGGCCAATGCCCAGATGGTTTACGCGGGGACTACAGAAGGCCTGTGGCGCACGAGCGATTCCGGCAAGACATGGTCGCACCTGACCGCATCCAACGTGATCGTCAACGATATTTTGATTGATCCACGCAATCCCGCGCGAGTTTTGCTGGCCACAGATCGGGGCGGGCTCTCGCTGAGTGAAGATGGCGGTAAGACCTTCGCCGCATCCAATCGCGGATTTTCCCATCGCACCGTGACCGCTCTATTGGCCGACCGCCAAGTATCTGGTTCGCTGTTTGCGGGTGTGGTGAATGACAAAGAGTTTGGCGGCGTCTTCCGCTCCACCGATGCGGGTGCCTCTTGGTTCCAGAGCAGCAAGGGGCTGGAAGGTCGCGACGTTTTCGCGCTGCGGCAGTCTCCAGAAGGTTTTATTCTGGCAGGCACCGAACATGGCGTTATGGTGTGGTCGCAAAAATTGTCGTCATGGCAAACCGCCAATCGTGTGGTGACGCACACCGCAGCGGTGAAGCGGCCAGCGACTAAGTCAAAAAGGGCGGCACCGGTAGCTTTGGCGAAAGAGTCTGTGGCAACCATGGCGGCGCGAGTGTTTGACCTTAGCGTCGAAGAGCCCACTTTGTGGGCAGCCACTTCTGCTGGCCTGTACTCCAGCATCAACAATTCGGTGGATTGGCAGAAGGTAACCAGCCTGAGCGCGACTTCCCTGGTCGCAGTGAAGTCACGCGGAGCGAAGGTGTTTGCCACCGGCCGCGCGGAAGCCCATCTATCCGAGGATAACGGTGTTACTTGGAAGCGGCTCGAACTGCCGGGTCTGGCAGCCATTCGCAGCATCGCGTTTACACCCAATGGTCATTTGTGGATCGCCGCGCGGGAAGGCCTCTACCGTTCCACGGACGATGGTGCCAAATGGGAGCGCATGGCCGGTGGCCTACCCACGCATGAAATCACCGCTATTATTTTTGACCAGCCCAGCGGGCGATTGTTGCTCACCTCCGCTTCCACCAATATGTTGTGGCAAAGCAGAGATCAGGGCCAGACGTGGGATCGCGTGGGTGACACGGGATACCGACTGAACGGTGCGACGGTGGTCAACGGCCGCATTATTGCGGCCACGGGATTCAACGGCCTGGTCGCCAGCGCACAGAATGCCTTGAGTGCTGCCGTTGCGAATAGCGGCTCCACTCAATAGCTGGGTGCTTAGAAGGCATGGAATGCAAGTTGGGTGAAAGCGGGGCGGCGACGCTCCGCTATTTGTTATTCGCCAGCACGATGGGCTGAACTTCAATCACGCTCGCTACCAGTCCCGTGCGGTGTTCCTCAAACACGATCCGGCCATTGAGCATCGCTGCTGCCGCTGCAGAATCCACGTCACGATGGTAGTCGAAGAAGCGTGACTTCAAGCGATCCCACTCGGGCCGCAAGAACGGTAAAAGCGGCGTGGGCTCGTACTTCGTGGAAAAAACCAGCGCGACCTGAAAATCATTGCGCGCACCCGCCGCCAGCATCATCTCCGGAACAGTGAAGTTCTCGATGCGCACCACATTGCGCGGCTCGGGTACGTATCCGAGAAATGGACGGGTGAGTTCATCGGAAGCAGGCCAAGCCGTGAGCACCCGTTCCTTGGGATAGTGCTGCTGCAAATGCGTGATGCTGTCTTGCTGCAACTCGATGAAGTCGCGGTAGGCGAGATTATCCTCCGGCGAGAATTCGTAAGGCGGATTCCACAACCAGCCAACGATCATAAAGGCGCATATCGCCACAGTGATTCGATTCCAGTGGCGAACACGTCGCCACAGCGTACTGACCCAAGGCAGTATCACCAGTGGAATCACAGGCAACATGTAGCGCGCCAGCACCGCGCCGCCGACGACGGCCATGGCGCTGATGTAGGCAAGGGCGACGACCAGTAAGGTGACTTGTATGGGAATGGCGATTCGCGGTCGTACGCTGTTGCCCTCACGGAGCGCGGGTTTCCGCATGGCCCAGATCACCAGTCCTGTGAGCAGCCAGAGATGCTCGTAGCCGAACGTCTGCCAAATGCGAATCAGCAGTGCCAGTGCGATGCGGGCGGGCTGCATTGTGGCGGTCACGTTGTAGCGCACGAACTCGGGGTTGCCGAAGATGTATCCGGTGGCGGCGTAGTGATAGGCGAACCAAGCCGCGAGCGGTAGCGCGGGTAACAGCAAGGTCGCCATGCGCAGCAGGCGAGTACGCGGCAAATCTGCGGGCCGCAAAACCAAATTGGCGACGAGCGGTGTGTAGTCGCTGGCATTGGTTTGGCCGCTTGCGCCGGAGCGCCAAACCAGCAGCCACTGTATCGCTTCCCAGCAGAGCAGCGCGAGAGGCGCAAGAATTGCGGTTTCCTTTGCCAAAGCCGCCAGAGAAAACCAAAAGCCAGCCGCAAGGGTGCCACGAAGTGGTCCAGGAGCAGAATGCAGAAAAGCTGGCAGACGAAAAAGAGAAAATAAATTCCTCTCGGGGCCTTGACGTCTCAGGGCCGCATTTTCCGTTGGCAATTCAGCCACGGTACCTAGCCAAGCACCTAGCCAAGCCCCCAGCCCCCAAATCGTGAACGCAGCAGCGGCCAAGTCCACGTGTGCCATTGAGCTCTGTGCAAAGTACACCGGATACAGCGCGGTGCAGGCTACCGTCGCCCAAGCGACAGAACGATTCGCCAAGCGGTGCGCTAGCCGAAACACTCCCGTGAGCGCGAAGGCCGAAACCGCCAGCATCGCCACTCGCGTCACGGTAATGCTGTAACCAAACAGCTTCCAGCAGGCGGCAAGCCACAGCATCACCAGCGGCGGATGCGCGTTGGAAAGCGTGGTGCGCGGGATCAGGTCGCCGAAAAGAAAAATGTCGCGCGCGGCAGGGATGTAGTAACCAGCTTCGTCCCAAAAATAGGGTAGACGCAAAAGCGGCCAATGCAGCAACACCAGCGCAGCGAAAAAGAACAGCCAGCGCAACAGCGTCCCGGCGAAGCCCTCCGCTGGCAGCGAGAAGTCGGCGAGGTAAGTCCCCGCTCGCGTTCGCGCTATTGGCTGCGGGCTGCGGGCTGTGGGCTGGTTCAATTGATCGGCCCAGGAGCGCGCGCCTCCAACTGAATCTCGCCAAAGGCAGCTTCGTATTGCGAAAGGTTCTGCTGCAGAACGCCAGCCAGCGCCTTGGCCTGCTGCGGACTCAGGTAGATGCCTTGATAGTTGCGGATCTCTACCTGATCTTCCGCCGACTGTGAGAGCGTGCCGAAAACAAGAAAGAAGTCCCACACGCTGACGCGTACCTGCACGCTGTTGGCGTAGTTGTCGCGATATTCGTTGGTAGACGATATGGAAAGATTGGGCTGTCCGGGATTAGAAAGTGAGCTCATGCAGTTAGTGTATCGGTTCAGTCACGCCCTGCGGAAGAGGGGCCGCCAAGGCTGCCGCCCGCCGTTGTGGCGGCCATTGCTTGCGTTTGCGGCGAGGCTCCTGTAAAACAGCTTCCGGCCTTAAGGGGGGCCTTCCCGTTGACTCTACCTAAAAAAACCCGCGAAATGCACAGTCATCACTTCGACTCCACCATCTGGAACGACTTGCAGTTTCGCGATGACGACATTGTGATTGCCACGTACGGCAAGTCGGGGACAACGTGGACGCAGCAGATGATTGCTCAGATGCTTTTCGGTGGCGATCCCGACCTTTCCGTAGCGGAGATGTCTCCGTGGCTCGACCTGCGGGTGCCGCCGAAGCAAGTGAAGCTGCCGATGATGGAAGCGCAAACCCACCGCCGCTTTATGAAAACCCATTTACCAGTGGACGCTTTGGTTTTCTCGCCGAAGGCGAAGTACATCTATATTGGCCGCGATGGCCGTGATGTAGTGTGGAGCCTCTATAACCACCATTCCAACGCCAACCAGAAGTGGTATGACGCCCTGAACCTTACGCCCGGCTTGGTTGGGCCGACGATTGATCCACCGCCTGCGGACATTCGCCAGTACTGGCGCGCGTGGTTGGATGGCGATGGCTTTCCGTTCTGGTCGCTGTGGGACAACGCCCGCTCGTGGTGGGCAATTCGCGAATTGCCCAAC